>JAQTWD010000022.1 GCA_028689435.1 Minisyncoccota bacterium
ACCTTTTTTACATGCGGAGCTAACATATTTGATATATTTACGGTTAATGTTGATAATGTCATTACCGCCAAATATACCTAAAACTTAATGTTTTGGGTATTACCGATGTATCTCATCTTTTTCACAAGAATTGGTAATGTCTAAATACATTTGGCACTTTTTACGTAAAATTTATGCGACCGCTTTAATTTTACGTAAAATATTTTTATATTTGTATACAGATATTTACCCAATAAAAGTAAGGGCTTTCCCGGCTTTTCCTCCACGACCAGTACGACCGATACGATGGATATAGTCTTCATAAGTAGAGGGGAGTTCGTAGTTGATAACGTGACTGATATTCGGGATATCTAATCCACGAGCAGCCACATCTGTTGCTACCAAAATGTTTACTGTGTTTTCTTTAAACAATTTTAGTGCATGTTGGCGCTGTGTATGATTTTTGTTTCCGTGAATTGATTTTACTTTTAACCCACGGATAGAAAGACGCTCGGACAATTTTTCTACTCCAAGTTTTGTTTTTCCAAAAATCAAAACCTTGTTAAATTCTGGTTGAATTAATAAATTGTGTAAGAGATCCAATTTAGGTTCATTTTTTACATAGATAACATCTTGATCCACACTGCTGGCAGTGTCGTTTACTCTGACAGAAATACTTATAGGATCTTTCAAGAAATTGTTAATGATATTTTTGATATCATCAGACAATGTCGCAGAAAAGAAAAGAGTCTGGTGATTTTTTGGCATTGCTGACATCAAAAAACGCATATCATTGATAAATCCCATATCAAGCATACGATCTGACTCATCTAACACAATTGTTTGAAATTCTTCCAACGGTATATGTCCTCTATCAACAAGATCTTTTACTCTGCCGGGGGTTCCAATTATAAAATTGTAATTTCTACGCAAATCACTTATTTGTCTGAAAATAGGCATTCCTCCCACTGCGCAGACAGAAAATATTCGTAGTCCAAAAGCAAATTTTACCAGTTCTTGATTGATTTGGATTGCCAGTTCTCTGGTTGGAGCGATTATTATTATATTTTGTTTTCTATTTTTGATTACTTTGTCCAAAAGGGGAATAATAAAAGCTGCTGTTTTTCCTGTTCCAGTATTTGCTATTCCTACAATATCAGAACCATTTAAAACGTGGGGGATAGCTTGGTCTTGAATCGGTGTTGGATGTTTGTAACCTGTTTTCAAAATATTTCTTTTCAAATTTTCGTCAATCAAAAAACAATCAAAAGAATTTTTTGGTGTGTATGGTTTTACATTTTTTTCTGGAACAGCTTTGTTAATGAATTTTGATACATCACTAAATTGACTTTGTCCTGAACGAGATTTTCTAGAACGACTTGGTCTGCTAAATCGTTTCCCTTGCCCTCTAAAATTTTTATTTGCACTTGAACTATTGCCAGAGCTTTTTCTCTGGACATTTCTTTTTCTAAACATATTTTTTCCTACTAGTCTTTAAATTAAAAGATATAGGGTTCGATGCCCTATTTTTGTTTTCGCATTTATCACAAAAATTAAGTATTTTGAGATGTTTCTTGCTAACCAAATAAGTCGACTAGGATCTCTTTGGTTCCAACAAGAAAAATATATGGATACGATGAGATATAACTTATCGTGCAAGAGTATTATAGTTTAGGCATTTTGTCAACCTTTTCATATTGATTCTTTTTAGATTTTAATGTATTATCTTTGGATCAAAGTCGCTTGGCGTCTTTTTTTATTTGAATAATTTGAGGATTAAAACCTAAAAAGATATGGAAATTAGAAACATCGCAATCATTGCCCATGTGGACCATGGAAAAACAGCTATAACGGATGCCATTATGCGTCAGACGGGTATGTTTGCCGATGGAATGAGCATGGATACCGACAAGATAGAACAAGAAAGAGGTATTACTATTTATGCTAAAAATACATCTCTTATTTATAAAGGAACAAAGATAAATATTGTGGATACTCCGGGTCACGCTGACTTTGGATCAGAGGTAGAACGTGTGCTTCGTTCCATTGACTCGGTTCTTTTGATTGTTGATGCCCAAGAAGGTCCGATGCCACAAACTCGTTTCGTTTTGAAAAAATCTTTGGAATTGGGTCTTAAACCAATCGTTGTTTTGAATAAAATAGACAAACCAGCAGCCGATCCTCAACAAGCAGGCGAAGATGTTTTTGAATTGTTTATGGAATTGGGAGCAAACGATGAACAACTAAATTTCACAACCGTTTATGCAATCGGTCGTGATGGTATCGCAAAGAAAAATTTGGAAGACGACTCAAAAGACTTAACCCCTTTGTTAGAAACTATTTTGGAAGAAGTTTCTCCTGCACCTTCAAATACAACTGCTCCTTTAAAGGCACAAGTATTTAATTTGGGCTACGATAATTTTCTTGGACGATTGGCCATTTGTAGAATTTACGATGGAGTTTTGAAAGACGGAGAAAATATTTTTGTAAAAAAACACACAGGAGAAACGAGAAAAGGAAAAATAACAAAAATTTTTACATTTAAAGGAATGTCTCGTGAAGAAGCAAAAGAAGTAACCGCGGGTGATATTGTTATGCTTGCTGGACTTCCCGATGTGTTTATTGGAGAGACAATAACAACAGATGAAAATATAGAACCGATGCCTGCTATCAAAGTAGATGAGCCAACAATCACTTTGGATTTTTTGGTGAACAATTCTCCTTTTGCAGGAAGAGAAGGAAAATTTGTTACAGGGCGACAGATTAGAGAGAGATTGGAGAGGGAATTGGAAATAAACGTAGGTTTGGAAGTAGATTTTTCAGAAGGAAATTACAAAGTAGCAGGTCGTGGAGAATTGCACATTGCTGTTTTGCTTGAAAATATGAGAAGAGAAGGTTATGAGCTTCAGGTATCGCAACCACACATTATTATAAAAGAAAAAGATGGTGTGAAATTGGAACCATACGAAGAAGTAACTGTTGATGTTCCAAACGAAGTTCAAGGAGCAGTAATAGAAAAATTGGGAAAAAGAAGAGGAATTCTTCTTTCAATGAGACAACACGAAAATACAACCCGTTTAGTTTTTGAGATTCCAACCAGAGGTCTTTTGGGTTATCGTGGGCAATTTATCGTGGATACAAAAGGAGAGGGAATTATTTCTAGTCGTGTGATTGGTTTTAAAGAATATGCAGGGGAGATCGTAAAGAGAGCAACTGGCTCAATGATATCAATGGCGACAGGAAAGGCTCTTGGTTTTTCTTTGTACAATTTACAGGAAAGAGGAGAACTATATATAGAAGCAAATACAGAAATTTATGAAGGCATGGTTGTTGGAAACACTTCAAAAGGGGAAGAGATGGTGGTAAATCCAACAAAAGGAAAACAATTGACTAATATGAGAGCGGCAGGATCTGATGAAAATATTGTTTTGATACCACCTAAAAAGATTTCTATTGAATCAGGTCTTGAGGTAATGGCAAATGATGAGTATCTGGAAATTACTCCTAAGAGCGTTCGTTTGAGAAAGAAATATTTGACTGAGACTGAGCGCTCAAAAAACAAGCGTAAATAATTCCAAAACTAGCGAACTTCGGCGTCGCAGTTCACAAAATGTCAGTCGCCGTATTTGAAATACGTCTTCTTCCATTTTGTTCCTGCTCCACCGAATTTCATCTAGTTTTTAAATTATTTATATTTGTGTAATAAGTTAAAAAAACCACCCAATGAAAACTGGGTGGTTTTCGTTGGGCGGTTGATTTAGACTACTTCTATTTCTCGAGTTTTTTGCAATCAGGCAGGTCGTCTGCCATTCTCCCATTGTATTTGAAAAAACAATCGCAACAGGTGAAGAGGGGGTAAACTGTACCCCAGACATTACACAAAGTTAATTTTGTTGCTCTGTCTAAACAACTTTTTATCGAGCAAGGGCTATTTTCTGGTACAAGACTGCCGATATCATACCAGCTGTGGTACATATTTTTGAACAATCTGTCACATAAATGTTTTATCTTCCAATTATCTTCAACAACAAGTTCTTCTGGCCGGAAAAACCAAATTCGGTAACATTTTTTCCAGATGTCAGAAATCAACAGGATCTCGGGGCATTCCTCTCCATATTTTTTGTCCCACTCATATTGGTTGATACATCTTTCATCATGATTCCACAAATGACAACTCGGCACTTCTTTATCAAAATATACAGCGACACAATATTCGTCACCTGTTATATCAGAGTTAGATTCAATGACCAACCCTTGATACATTGACCAATTTCCCACTGGATCGGCCATACCAACAATCATTTCTTTTTTAATTGCCCGACCTTTTGAATCAAGTATTTTTAATGTACTCATCAGATTTTCTCCTCATGTCTATGGTTGAAAACAACTTTCTTTCTACCAGCAAATATATAGTTTTATGATTGTTTTGTAAAGATATTTCAACCCCGATCCAAAAAAACTTTAAACAAAAAATCACCTAATAGGTGATTTTTGTTTTAAAAATTTATTTACTCTTTTTCTTTGTCTTTTTTGTAGCCAGCATCTCTCTTTTTATAGCCAATCTTTTTGCTGTCTTTTTTGATCGGGATACTCTTCCTTTTCCCACACCTGTTTCTCTTTTTGCCATAATTTTATTTATATTTATTTTATTAAAATTAGAAAAATATTTTTATTTTTTTCCGTACCTACGTATTTTACATTAATTAGTAGATAACTTCAATCATTAATTTTATTTAGGGAGAGAGGGTTTAAAATATGTTTGATGTTAGTTCTTTTGCATTATTTAATATTTCCATACTTTGGTTTGCAAAAAATTCTACGAGAACAAAGAAAATCCAGAACAAGAATAATAAAAAGCTTTCTCTTTTTGAAATCTTTTGTCCCGAATTCATAAAGCCAAATAATATAAAAGATGCCATTACCATGAATAATCCGGTAATAAAAATAATTTCTCGTGGAAAAGCAAATGGATTTATCAAAGCAAGTATACCAACCACGATTGTTGCGTCGGCCATAACAGTTCCTAAAATATCTCCGATTGCCAAAGAGTCGTCGTCTTTTTTGATAGATTTAAGAGCAAAAAACAATTCTGGCAATGTTGTTCCAAGTCCGACAATAAACATTCCTATTAAAATCGGGTTTATTTCAAAAGAATTTGCTAGCGTGACAGCAGATGTCACAGTAAAATGTGAACCAATTAACAATACAGCCATACTAAATAACAACATCAAAAAATTTTTGTATTTATCTTTTCCGTTTTTCAAATTTTGATTTATTTCATTTCCATCTTTAAAAGCAAGATAATAAAAAACTCCACCTGCAATAATAAGAGCGATTCCTTCTAGGCGAGACAAAAATCCATCAAACCCAAGGACAAGAGGAAGCATAAGAAAAAAGGGATATACTTTGTAATTTTTAATAATTTTACTCTCAATTTTCATTTCTCTTCCAGCAAGCAAAATGACAACAGCGAAGACTATTGTTAGATCGGCGATGTTCCCTCCAAACAAAGTTCCTAAACCAAAAGAGGGAATGCCTGTAAGTGCAGAATTTATAGAGATAAATGTTTCTGGCAAAATTGAAATACAAGAAATTACGATAAAACCGATAGTATATTTTGAAAGATGAAAATTGTTTGCCAACTGAGCAGAATATTTTGTCGCCATTGTCGCTCCTTTGATAACCATAAACATCGCAAATATAAATATAAAAATATTTTCCATATTTTTAATTTTAACATATATTTTTTATTTCAAAATCAATACCACTTTTTTCACGACCGTGAAAAAAGTGGTATTGATTTAGAAATATTTATTTTGTTAATAGTACTGTTTTTTATTTTGTTACTTAAATTAAGTAATAATCTTAAAATTTACGCGGTCGCGTAAATTTTAAGATTATTTATTTTTTTTATTGAGTTGAGTTCAAGTGTAGATTTAATCATATAGCATCATTTTGTCTCTTGTTATATAGTGTTGTTATGATCAATTTCAAATTACATTCCGAATATGCGCCAGCCGGTGATCAAGAAACAGCGATAAAATCTTTGGTTAAAGGACTTAAATCTGGTGAACGACACCAGACTCTTTTGGGTGTCACAGGATCGGGGAAAACTTTTACGGTTGCCAATGTGATTTCAAAAATAAACAAACCAACTTTGGTTATCACTCACAACAAAACTCTCGCTGCTCAATTAGCACAAGAATACAAAGAATTTTTTCCAGAAAATGCTGTGCATTATTTTGTTTCTTATTACGACTATTATCAGCCCGAAGCTTATGTTGCTGTTTCGGATACCTATATAGAAAAAGAGGCGAGTATCAACGCAGAAGTAGAGAGATTGCGACACGCAACGACACAGTCTTTGCTGACTAGAAAAGATGTTATTGTTGTGGCGACCGTTTCTTGTATTTATGGTTTGGGAAATCCAGTAGAGTATGAAAAAATCCATTTAAAAATAAAAAAGGGAGAGAAAATAAATCAAGGAGAATTTATTAGAAATTTGATAGCGCTTTTCTTTGAAAGAACCAATGCTGATTTGGAACCAGGCAAATTTCGTGTGATCGGAAATGCAATAGAAATAATGCCTGTTAATGAAAAGCAAAATTACCGTATTCAAATAGAAGGAGGTGTAATAGATTCTATTCAAAAAATAGATCCTGTTTCACAAATTATTTTAGAAGAAAAAGATTTATATTTTTTGTTTCCTGCAAAACATTTTATTACTGACCTCCAAAAAAAAGAAAAAGCCTTGCAACAAATAGAAAAAGATTTAGAAAAACAATTGAAAAAATTTGAGAAAGAAGGAAAATTGTTGGAAGCGGAAAGAATAAAAAGGCGTACAAAATACGATATCGCTTTGATGAAAGAGATTGGTTATGTGAGCGGAATAGAAAACTATTCTAGATATTTTGATGAAAGAAAAGAAGGTGAACCTCCTTATACATTGTTAGATTATTTTCCAGAAGATTTTTTAACTGTGATAGACGAATCTCACGTAGCTGTGCCACAAATTGGTGGTATGTATGCAGGGGATAGGTCGCGAAAAAATACTTTGGTGGAATATGGTTTTAGGTTGCCAAGTGCCAAAGACAATCGTCCACTAACATTTGAAGAATTTGAGAAAAAAATTGGGCAGACTATTTATACATCAGCGACTCCGGGGATTTATGAAATGGAGCATTCTATAAATATTGCAGAACAAATTATTCGTCCGACAGGTCTTGTTGATCCTCAGATTGTTGTAAAACCAATTCAACAGGTAAAAAATCATGGCGGGCAGGTGCAAGATTTTATTGCCGAAGCGGAAAAAACTATTGCAAAAGGTGGACGTGTTTTGGCAACAACACTGACCAAAAAAATGGCAGAAGACTTGTCAGAGTATTTGGACGAGAGAGGGATCAAGTCTGTTTATATACACAGCGATATCGGAACAGTAGAGAGAATAGATATAATAACCGATTTTAGAAAAGGAAAATATGATATTTTGGTTGGAGTCAATTTGCTCCGAGAGGGTTTGGATATGCCCGAGGTTGTTATGATTGGAATACTGGATGCAGACAAAGAAGGTTTTTTGCGCTCGGCAACATCGCTCATTCAAACAATCGGACGAGCTGCCAGAAATGTGGATGGACGAGTGATTTTGTATGCGGACCATATTACGAAATCAATGCAAAAAGCGATTGAAGAAACAGATCGTCGTAGAAAAATACAGTTGGCATATAATGAAAAGCACGGCATTACCCCAAAGACAATTATGAAAAAAATTACTAGCATCGCAGATCAGATGCGTAGTGAACATGAAAAGACTGTTGGAAATCTTTTGACAGTAGATTTGGAATTGATGAAAAAGAATCCAAAGAAATTTATTGTAGAAAAAAAGAGACAAATGGATTCGGCGGTAAAGATTTTAGATTTTGAAACAGCAGCAATTTTGAGAGATGAGATTAGAGAGTTGGAAAAAATGATAAATAAATCAGGCAACAATAAACCAAACAAACAAAAAAAGATAAAATAAATTGTGATATTATTTAATTATGAATAAAGACAAATCCCAAAGAGCAAATCTGGCATCACTATTGATTTTGAAGAAAGATAATAAAGTTTTGTTGATGAGAAGAAAGGACGGCCCATTTGAGGGGCTTTATACTTTTCCATCTGGTAAGGTTGATGAGGGTGAAACTTTTACTGACGCTATAATAAGAGAGACAAAGGAAGAAATTAATCTTGATTTAAAAAAAGAATTTTTAAAGGTTGTTTATATCATTCACCAGTATGACAAGGGTGATGAATGGGTGCATACTTTTTTTACGACGGATTTTTGGGAAGGAGAAATAAAAAATATGGAAACACACAGGTGTGATAATCTGGATTGGTTTAGTATAGATAATCTGCCTGAAAATATTTTGGAACCACTAGTTATTAATGTCATAAATAAAATAGAAAAAGGTGAGTTTTATTCCGAATCTAGTTTTCCATTACCACTAAAAAATAAATAAAAATTGAGAGGTTCGACCTCTCAATTTTTATTTTAACTTTTAGAAACGATCGTTTCTAAAAGTCACAATAAAAATAAAACCCCAGACCGAAGTCTGGGCTTTAGTATTATTTGGGGCAAGGGTTAAGATAATTTTTTTTTGCGTGTTGTTGGCTTTGCCACCAATGGAAGCCAATACTCCGATGATTAGGGCTCCGACAACGACTGCCCCAATAGCCTTGCCAACTGTAACGCCTCCTCCTTTTTCTCTTTCTTCTCGTTCTCTCTGAAAATCAACCTCGTCTTTTTCGGTTATGACACCGCTTGCATAATGGCCGTTGATAAAACCCCTGAATCTTTTCTCTTTCATTTCACCACCTTTTTTGTTGAGGTTACACAAGATCTTTAAACATGTCTACAATTAATTATGTTATTTTATATATAAAAGTCAACATAAATCGATTGTCTTATCATAGAAATAATATAAAATTAAAGGTAATTATTATGAAGAAAATGCAGAAAAATTTAATAATTTATCAGGCAAAAAATGGGGCTATTGAATTAAAGGGCGATTTTGAGCGTGAAAACATTTGGGCTACGCAAGCACAGATTGCGGATGTTTTTGGTGTTGAACGTTCTGTTGTGACTAAACATATTTCAAAAATATTGAAAACTGGTGAAGTTGATAAAAAAAGCAATGTGCAAAAAATGCACATTGCAAATTCTGATAAGCCTGTTGCTTTTTATTCTCTTGATGTTATTTTGTCCGTTGGTTATAGAACAAATTCTAAAATGGCTATTGAATTTAGAAAATGGGCTAATAAAGTTCTAAAAGATCACTTAATTAAAGGCTATACCATAAATAAAAAACAAATTGCAAAAAATTATGACGATTTTATGCAAGCAGTTACAAGCATTCAAAATCTTCTGCCAGAACACATTACTCTTGATCCAAAAACAGTTTTGGAACTGGTAAAAGAATTTGCTGGCACTTGGGCGACCTTGGAGGCATATGATGAAGATTCTCTTTCTTCTGTTGGCACAACAAAAAAATCAATCAAATTGTCGGGTGAAGAATTGGTTTTGGCAATTGGTGATCTGCGTAAAGAATTAATAAAAAAGAAAGAGGCAACAGAATTGTTTGCACAAGAAAAAAGAAAGGGAAGTGTGGAAGGAATTGTCGGAAATGTAATGCAATCTTTTGGAGGAAAATCGGTATATGCGACAACAGAGGAAAAAGCATCTCACCTACTTTATTTTATGGTAAAAAATCACCCGTTTAATGACGGGAACAAGCGTTCAGGAGCGTTTGCTTTTGTGTGGTTCTTGAGAAAAGCAAAAATAAAAGGAATAAAAAATATAAATCCAAGTGCCTTAACAGCGCTTACTCTTTTGATTGCAGAAAGTCATCCAAATAAAAAGGATCAGATGACAGCTCTGGTTACAACACTTTTGTCTATAAAGAAAAAATAACTATTCTAGTGTTCTTGAGAACACCAGAATAGTTAAAAGATAATATAAATTTATAAAAAATAATTATGGAAAAGAAAAATAAAAAGGAAAAAAATACAGAAGACGGATATATAAAACTTGACATCAACGATTTGGAAAAGCAAGATGACGAGGCAGAAATAGATCCACGAGAGATGTATAAAATTTTGAAAGAGGTAGCTGGTGGAGATATGCCTGCACCTATGACAGTAAGGGTAAAATATTCTTCTGCTCTTCAACACCTAACAGGAAAAGATAGCGAAGATATGTTTATGAGTTATGGAGCCCCGTTTGCTTTCTTGCTGGAGAGTGTTTTAGAGACTTATCCAAAATTGGCAACAAAATATGGTCCCGGAAAACTGTGTTTTCAGGTGAACGGAAAATCGCCAGCTGTTTTTGAGCCACTTTTGGATGAGGATGAAGTTAGATTCTTCAGCGTAAGTGAATTCTCCGATTTGAAATATGAGGAAAAATAAAAATAATATTGCCAACATTCTAACATTCTATAGAATATTGGCGTAAATATTAAAGAATATGAAAAACAAGAAAAAAGTTGAAGATAACATAGAAAATGGAAATAGTCTGCCAAAGATGGTGGGTGATTTTGAAGATATTGGAGGCTTGGAGAATATTGGCACTATTAATAATGATTTTAAAATACCTAGTTGGTGGGATTGTGTTTGGAAAAGAGTTCCTTGTGAAAAAAATGAGTGTAAAATTTGTGGAAAGATAAAAGAAGATCGGCAAAAACATATAAACAAAGGTGAAAATCCCGATGCCCCTGAATTATTTATAGAAGATATAAAGAATAATTTTAAGGATGTATTAAAGATGATTAAAAAAGATGCTGAACGTTTGGGTATTGATATTGATAATTTAGAAGATTTGGAAAACATGGAAGAACCACCCGAGCCTAAAGAATTTCTTCTATATAACAATCTCGTAGAATGGAGAAAATCTGTGCGTGATTTGATAGGGCAATCGGAAATAGAAAATAAAACATGGGTACAGTTGGAAGCAGTTCAAGATTTAATTTGGTATTCAAATACTTTGTTGACGAAGACTTATCGTCAGCTTTGTAACAAATGGTATATAGAAAATGGAGATGAATATGGGCAAGTGGATTATGAATATACTGGTTATGTAATTGGGGAAGTCTTTAATTTTTTAGATAAAGCGGTTGGGGAAATCATGATGTTTGAATCTCAATTTATTTTCATAGATGCTCAACTAAAATCTTTCAAAAAATCAATTATAGAAGAAACAAAATTAAAATAGCATTTTGAATATAAAAATCGTTGCTTTCGTTTTCTCTTTGTAATACCATATACACACATCCTCTTCAGGGGGAGCTTTTGTATTTTCAAGATAAACATACCAATATACGAATGATGCGAATAATACAAATGCAATACGAATAATAACGAATTTTGGCTTCGCCAAAATTCGTCCATCGTTGCTATAAGCTATTGGCTATCAGCTATAAGCTATAAGCTTTCAAATTATGTCAAAAGAAAAAGAAAAAAAGAATAACGGGGTTAATCCACATGATTGGATAGAAGTCCGCGGTGCTCGGACCCACAACCTCAAAAACATCACCGTAAAAATGCCTAGAAACAAAATGGTAGCAGTTACGGGTCTTTCTGGTTCCGGAAAATCCAGTCTTGTTTTTGATACTATTTTTGCCGAGGGTCAGAGAAAATATATTGAATCACTTTCTGCTTATGCTAGGCAGTTTATTTCTCAAATGCAAAAACCAGATGTGGATGAAATCATTGGACTTTCTCCCGCAATCTCTATTGATCAAAAATCTCGTTCCAACAATCCTCGTTCAACCGTAGCGACCATCACAGAAATTTATGACTATTTGCGTATTTTGTATGCTCGTGTTGGTCATCCATATTGTTTGGAATGCGGAAGAAAAATAGAAAAACTTTCTAACGAAGAAATTCAAAAATTTATTTTGAAAAAAATAAAAGAAAAATCTAAGGAAGGAACAAAAAAACTGGATATCTTAGCGCCTGTTGTTAGGGGTAGAAAAGGCGAGTATTACCAATTGTTGTATGATTATTTAAGCAAAGGATATACAAGCGTTGTAATAGACGGCAAAAAATATAGTTTGCGAGAAAAAATAGAATTAACCAAAACAAAAAAACACGATATCAGTATTGTGATTGATAGTATTGATCTTGCCGATTTTGAATACGATAAAAAAACAGATTTAATCGGAATCAAAGATTCTCTTAAAAAAGCAACACTGGAAAGATTGCGTGATGCTATTGAAAAAGCGGTAATAGAATCAAACGGACTTGTAAAAAATGTTTTTTCAGACAAAGAAGAATTGTTGCTTTCTACAAAATTTTCTTGTCCCTTTGACGGATATTCATATCCCGAAATAGAGCCAAGACTTTTCTCTTTTAATTCGCCTTATGGAGCGTGTCCCGAATGTAACGGTTTGGGGACTGCCGATTTTTGGGTAAAGGAACCTTGCCCTGTGTGTAATGGTGCTCGTTTGCGACCAGAGGCTTTGAATATTTTTTTGACTAGCGATAAATGGGGTAAAAAAAATATAGTAGAATTGACCGCTCTTTCTGTTTCAGACTCAAAAGATTTTTTTGAAAATATAAAAATGAGCGAAAAAGAAAAAGAAATCTCAGAAGTGGTGGTACGAGAGATTTTGGAGAGATTAAATTTTATGATAAATGTTGGTATTGAATATCTGACATTGGATAGGCGCGCCAATACTTTGTCTGGTGGAGAGGCACAAAGAATTCGTCTCGCCAGTCAGCTTGGTTCTGGGCTTGTCGGTGCTTTGTATGTTTTGGACGAGCCGACAATAGGACTTCACTCCAAAGACAACGATAGATTGATAAAAACTTTGTTAAGACTAAAAGATTTGGGTAATACTATTATTGTGGTGGAACACGACGAAGATACTATTTTTTCTGCCGACTATCTTGTTGATATCGGCCCAGGAGCAGGTGTACACGGAGGTGATGTAATCGTCTCTGGGTATTTAGATGATTTGTTAAAAGCAAAATACAACGACTCTGGTTCAAATACTTTGGCATATTTGCGAGAAGAAAAGAAAATAGAATTGCCAGAAAAAAGAAGAACGAGTGACAAAGGTTTTCTGAGAATAGAAGGAGGAAAAGTATTTAATATAAAAAATATGAAGGCAGAAGTGCCTCTTGGAAAATTTGTGACAATCACGGGTGTTTC
>JAQTWD010000023.1 GCA_028689435.1 Minisyncoccota bacterium
ATTATCTGATATATTAAGAAATAAAAGTATAGAAAAAGAAAAAGATGGGGATAGTTTGATGGATTGGGATGAAAGTCTCTGAAATACTGATATAAACAAAACTGATACAGACGGAGACGGAACAAATGATAATGATGAAATATTACAAAAAAGAAATCCTACTATTACTGGACCAGATGATTTGTTGGCAGAGAATTTTACTTTAAATAATGAAAATATAATAGAATATTTAGACGAAGAAAATTTAACAGAAACAGATAAATTATCTCGAGATCTTCTTGTGGATTATCTAAGTATGAAGAAAAGTGGAACGTTAAATGAAAATAAATCTAATTTAGTTGAATATCTTTCACAAGGTGCAATAAATTCATCCGCGGATATGATGGGAAAAACATATACCTATTCTGATTTAAATATTGTAGAAAGTAATACAAAAAATGAATTTGATGAATATAAAACAATTTTTATAAAAACAATGACATTTAATAATAATCCAAGTCAAGATTTTACTATTTTTAAAAATGCTTTACAGAGTAAAGATAAATTAAAATTAAAAGAATTAAATACAATAATTTCTCTTTACGAAGGAATGTTAAAAAATCTTTTAAAAATGAATGTTCCGTCAGACTTGGCTCAAAGCCACTTAATAATTCTTAATTCTTTTGATGATATGATAGAAAGTACAAAAATAATGTCAAATATTTTTGAAGATCCTGTTGCTGGATTGGCGGGAATGAGTGCAAGAATTTCGTCAGAAGAGGTTTTTTTGGTTGGTTTAAATAAATTAAATGATATTTTGGAAAAATAAAATGTTTTTAAATAAATTTACAAAAATAATAACTCTTTTTTTAATAATAATTATTGTTTTTGTTTCCGTTTTTTCTTTAAAAACACAAAAAACCGAAGCTTTAGGGGCTGAACTTGTTATTGAGGTAGGAGCAAATCTTTTTTCTAATATGGAAAGTATGATAAAAGAAATTGGTTTGGATTCAATCGCTTGGTATGCAAAAGATATTATTGTTAGACAGCTTGTTACATCAACTGTTAATTGGATAAATAGTGGTTTTGAAGGATCTCCTGCTTATATAACAGATTTTGAAGGTTTTTTGACTGATGTGGGGGATGATATTACTGGACAAATTATTAATGAAACAGGTCTAAATTTTCTTTGTGATCCTTTTGCTTTAGATATAAGATTGGCTTTAGAAAATGATTTTATGGAGAGAGATAATCTTGACTGTAAATTATCCGATGTTGTTGATAATATTGGGGGTTCAATTGATGATATTTCAAACACGATGGGAGAAAATTGGGATTGGGATGCGTGGATTTCTATCACCCAAAATTCAAGCAACAACCCATTTTCTTCTTATATAGATACATCAATTAGAATTCAAAATACAATTTTTGAAAAAGAACAACAACAATCAGCCCAGATACAGTGGGCGGATGGTTATATATCAATTCCTTTTTGTGAAACACAAGAAGTTGAAGAAAATGGGACTATTCATTATAACAAACAGTGTCAAATTAAAACACCAGGAAAACTTATTTCAGAATCTTTAAATGAACAGCTGAGTTGGGGTGGTCAGGAATTGATATCAGCTGATGAAATTGATGAAATTGTTTCAGCTTTGTTGGCACAACTTCTCAATCAAATATTAACAGGAGATGGTGGTCTTCGAGGTGTTAATAATGATGGTTATTTAGATGATATGTTGGATGATAATAGTGCTGGTTCAGGAACTGTTGGAAATATAATAAAACAAATAGAAAGAGATATAAAAGAAGAACAAAAATATCTTGATGTGAAAAAAGCAACAATGGAATTATTGGTTTCTACCAAAACACTACTTGAATCAGCAAGAGATGTTTGTTCTGGTTCCTCAAAATCTAGCCCTATTCTAAATAAAATTATTGTAAATCCTGTCGTTGAATCTGAATTAACCAAATGGATTAACGATGTGATTAAAAATCAAATTCAACCACTGATAGATAAAATTCAAAAAGACATTGATGCATCACAAAAAATAATAGATCGTCTCAAGGAAATAATAGAAGCATTAAAAAAATTAAAATTAGGAGAAATACCAGAACCGTCAGAACCACCAGAATCACCAGAGCCACCAACTCCAGATCCTTTAGCAAATTACACTTGTGAAAAAGTAATTGCACCTAGTTATACAAGAGGATTTTTTTCATTAGCCTCTTTTAAAAACCAATTATTCGCGGGGGCTTTTGGATATAATCTTAAAAATCAAAGTATGATGTTTGGTCTTGGTGGTGCTATATCCCCTGGACTAAAAAATATTACAGAAAGCGTGTGTGTGATGAAAGAATATGATGGTTTTCTTTATGTAAATTCTGAACAAGAAGGTCTCATTTTTCGCTCTCAAAACGGAAGAGATTGGGTACAGGTGTATGACTTAAATCAACCAACTGGTTGTGCTATGACTACTCATAATAACAATTTGTTTGCTGTCGGCTCAAACGGTTTTCAAGGACAAAGAAAATCTGTTATATATAAATTTAACGAAAATGAAGGTTGGAAACTTGTTTATAGAGATAATAATCTTTATGTAAGAGATATTGTTTCATATAATGGAAAAATTTATGCCTTTGGTGTCGATAATAATAATCAAGGATATATGATTAGTTCTGACACAGGATTTGGAAATTGGACAAAGATAGAAACAGATGATCGTTTTTTTAGAGCAACAGTGATTGATGCTACTATGTGGTTGGGATCTTCTTTGAAATATAGTAACAATAATAAATCTGGAATCTTTAAATATAATGGAAATACTTTCGTTAATGTTTATAGTACAACAAACTATGAACATATTACTTATGTAAAAAGATGGGAAGGCTTTTTGTTTGCCGGAACAACAAAAGGTTTTAAAATAAGCTCTAAAGGTGGAAAAGCAAAAGGACCAACACAACTTTTGTTTTCGGTAGATAATGGAGTTTCTTGGAAAACAGCCTGCACGGTACAAGAAGAGGGTATTTGGGATCTTGTAGAAAACGATGGAAAATTATATATAGCAACCGTGAGTTTTAATGGCACACAAGGTGGTTCTGTTTATGAGGTAAAGAAAAAATAAAATATGAAAGATATTTATAAATTTGTTTTAATATTAGTTGTGGTAGTGGGACTTTCCTTTTATTTTGGAAGTTCTCCTGCCAAGAATGTTTTCGCCGTCACCGATCACCGTGGAGATGTGAGTGGTTGTACCGTTACTGTTACAAAAATAACTGGAGTAAAAGAAGAGGGAGAGGATCACGGAAGAACAAATGGATGTCGTCCAACATTCAAATTTAGTTCAAATGGAGCAGGATATTGTCCTGGAGGTAACTGTGTTGTTGATGTGAGGTGTGAAAATGGAGATGAAAAGGTATATGAATTTAAAAACCCGGGGATATCACCAGATCCATGCCCGCCTGGTTCAAATTGGCACGGTCCAGGAAGTCCTGGTAGATATCCTCCAATTTATGGTGATTTAGATTTTTTCTTGTGGAAATCACGAAGTGACTCTGACTGTAGATTGGTAATTTTGTTACCAAAAGATTTTGGGACGGGGGAGTGTGAAGGTGAATATTACGAAAGAGGTGGAACAAAAAGCCCCGCAGAAGCACTTAAAGATTTGGTAGATGAGTGGAAAAAAATAAGAGATGATTTGCATGGAAGTGGGGATTTGGCTGAGGCTTTGGAAGAATATGATGAAATAAAGAAAAAAATGGATATTATAAAGAAACAAGCGACTGTAAAAATATCCGAAAATCAATGCTATTTTCCAATATATGGAGATGATCTAGGGTTTAGTTATTATGATCCTGATGTAAACAATACAGACCAAAGAATAACTGATCCAACAGGAGCAAAATCAAAATTGGTTTTGTGTCCTTTGTCACCGAAAATGAAAAGTTGTAATGGTTTTACACTAGAAATTAATTCTTCAAACGAAAGAGTTTTTGACAGAGGTCGTCAAGTATTTAAAGAAGGAACCCCAATAGAAGGAAGTGATATAATTAGTTGTGAGGATATGGATGGAAATATTTATGAATATGATATTCCGGACGGTTATGAATATACAACAGGAGAATGTCAGTAAAAACTAAATGCTTTTGATTTTTATAAAAATCAAAAGCATTTAATAAAAAAACAAATGGCAAAATTGTTAAAATTTAGAAAAATATTATCTTTCTTTTTTGGATTGGTTATTTTATTAGGAGGATTTCTTTCTCCTGTTGATTTTTTGCTTCAAAATGAAGGTAATTTTTTGGTTTTAAATATTGTTGATGCTGTAGAAGTGTCATCATCACCGGATGATCTTTTAGAGAGTGCTGGTATTTCGTGCGGTATAACAAATTGGAGTATTTCTGGTTGTGCTATTGTTACAATCTCTTTTATTTATGAAGTCACAGCCTATATTCTTACTATTTTTGCAATACTTTTTGACAATTTATTAGCAGTTTCTTTGAATAACAATTTTTTGAATCAAAGTTTTATTGCTCCCGCGTGGACAGCGTTGAGAGATGCTGCTAATATGCTCTTTATTTTTATTTTGGTGATTATTTCTATTTCAATTATTTTAGATTTTGGAAAATTCAAATCAAAAGAATTGATTGCAAAGGTTATAATGATTGCAATTGCTATCAATTTTAGCTTGTTTGCTTCAAAAGTGGTTATTGATGCGGGAAATATTTTTACGGTTGGTTTTTATAACGCAATCAAGACTAAAAATGTTTCCAGCGATCATATTTATATATTAGGTATTGGTGCCCCAAAAAGTATTTCAGCTGGTTTGATGGAGATGTTTAACCCAACCAATATGATGAGTCAGGGAACATTTAAAGCATGGTTGGAGGATCCTACTTCTGGAAATAAAAAAGCTATTTTGTTTGTCATATTTTTAGTTGCAATTGCTATTACATTTTATATGGCATATGTGTTTTTTATGGCTGGCTGGACTTTTGTTGTCAGAGTGGTTTATCTTTGGATTTTGATGGTGTTATCACCCTTGGCATTTATTGCTTATACCATTCCTGGAATGGAGTCTTATTTTTCAAAATGGTGGCAAAAATTGATAGACAAATCTTTTTGTATAGTTGTTTTTCTTTTTATACTTTGGTTGTTGTTTTTAATAAATGATAATGGTCTTTTTTCCGATAATACTTTTACTGAAGGATCAGGAACTTTAGGCGCAATTATAGTAGTTCTTTTGAAAGCAGTAATTGTCTTTATTTTCTTAAAAACAGCCTTGTCTGAATTAAAGAAAAAATGTGACGATGGTGGTATAGGAGATAAACTTACAGGACTGGCAAAAGGAGCCGTTGGTTTGGCTGGTATTGCAACAGGAGGTGCTTTGTTGGGTGCCGGAGCAAAAGCATTGGGCGGTAATTTGATGAGAGGTACAGTGGGTAGGGCTGCACAGAGAAGTGCGGAATTTTTGGAAAAGAAGAATGTAGGAACAGGTGCTACGGGAAAAATGACATTACAGGCATTAAGAAATGTTGGAGATTCTAAATTTGGAATGGCAAAAGAAGGTTTTAAGACCAGAGAGATTAGCAAGATAAAAGATCACCACGCTTATGCAAAAACTCTTTCAAAAGAAAAAAATATAGAGATAAATAAATTGGATAATCAAGGAAAACCTGTAAAAGATGTACAAGGAAATATAGTAAAAGAAAAAATTAGTGCTCAGGATCAGTATTATAGAAATATTGCAAAATCAAAACTTTCTACTGGGGCTCAAGCTACTGTCACAGCGGCCGCTACTGTAGCAACCGTTGCTTCTGCTGGTGTATTGGCACCGCTAACTGTTCCTTTGATGGATTATATGAGAACTCGTGCAACTGCTGGATCAAAGGCGTCAGAGCAACATACAAAAACAAAAACAATAACAGAGGAAATAAAAAATCTAAAAGATAGAGAATTGGCTATTGCTCGTCAGGCATTACAAACATCAAAAGATGATTTGGAATCATTTAAAAAGAAAAATGCTGATGTATGGCAATTAGAAGAACAAAGAAAAACTATTGCTGAAAGAGAGGGTAAAATAGAAGAAATTAAAGAAAAAATAAAGAAAAAAGAAGAAGAATTGAAAAACATAAAAGGTGATAGTGGTAAAAAATAAATAATTTATAAACTATGGAATATACACCAGAACAAATTGAAAATAGAATGAATTCGCTTCCCGCCGATATTCGGGAAGCGATGTCAAAGGTTGATACTACAACGGCTATTTTGAATGTGGGAAAGAAAAATGGTCTCCATGTAGATCAAATGGGGGAACTTCTTTATTGTGTTGGTCTTGTGATGCTTGGTCTTGAACATTCTCAGCGTTTTGCCGATATTATTATTGAAAAGGCGGGTATTTCTCCTGAACAAGCAGAAGTGATCACTGCCGATATAAACAACGAAGTATTTTTGAAACTGAGAGAATCTATTAAAAAAATTCACGAACAACACTCTACTCAAAATGTAGAGATAGACAATAGACCTTTGGCGGAAAAAATGAACCCTCTTGAACAAGAACATGAGGGGGAAATGTTGAATAAAGACAAAATATTAGAAGAAATAGAAAATCCTGAAAATATTATAGAAAACAAACCTGTAAATATAAATGTTCAAATTCCTGTGATTGAGCCTCCTGTGCCCGCCGAACCTGTAAAAATGAATATTATGGAGAGCAAGTTGGGTGGTGTGACAAAATTGCCTATACAAGAAAAAAAGGCAGAAGAAACAGAAATAAAGATAGATCCGTATAGAGAACCAATCGATTAAATTGAAAATTAAAATCTCAAAATTAAAAATGATAAAGAAAAATTTAAAATTTTTTTATAGTTTAGTAATAATTATATGATTTTTTGTGGTTTGAGATTTAATTTTTATTTTTTTAATTGTCATTTTTAATTTTGAGATTTTAATTTTTAATTTTTTTTAATATGCATTTCGAAGTACCACAATTTATAGATATAGAAGATAAGATAGTAGGGCCTTTAACTATCAAGCAATTTATTTTTATTGCTGGAGGGGCTGGTATTTGTTTTGCTATTTATTTTTTTCTTAAAAATTTTATATTTACTTTGATTCTGGGTGCTCCTTTTATAGCCCTTTCTCTTGCTCTCGCTTTTTACAAACCAGGAGGCAGACCATTTATTTTGGTACTAGAATCAGCTTTTTGGTTTTTTTTAAAGAACAAACTTTATATTTGGAGAAAAGAGCCAAAGAAAATTAAAAAAGGTGAGGAAAAAGAAATAGATGTTGTTGCTCAAATAAACGTACCAAAATTATCAGATAGCAAGTTGTCTGATTTGGGTTGGAGTTTGGATATCAAGGATAAATTGGAAGACAATATTAACAATAATTAAAAAATTGAAAATCGAAACCTGCCTGCCGGCAGGCAGGTCTCAAAATGCAAAATGAAAAAGAAAAATTTAAAAATGAATTTAAGAAGAGGTTGTATATTTGGACTTTGAGATTAATAAAGTTTATTGATAAATTAAACAAAGATTCTGTATGTAATGTAATGGGAAAACAATTATTAAGAAGTGGAACGAGTATTTTATCAAATTATGTTGAAGCGTGGTCTGCTAGTTCAAAAAAAGATTATATTAATTTTTTTACATATTCTTTAAAATCATCCAATGAGTCGAAAGTGTGGTTGTCTTTGCTGAAAGATATAAACAAAGGAGACAGAAAAGAATTAGGGTGGTTGTTAGGTGAATTACAGGAAATATCAAACATTATTGCATCTGGTATAATAACAATGAAAGGAAAGAGATAATTTTTATTTTTAAACTGTCATTTTTAATTTTGAGATTTTAATTTTTAATTTGAATGAAACATGGAAAAAACATCAGCCACACAAGGATTCGTTCCTATAAAAGAAATAAGAGATGGTGTGATTGTTCTCAAAGACAATTCTTTAAGGGCTATTTTAATGGTTTCTTCTTTAAATTTTTCATTAAAATCCGCAGATGAACAAATGGCAATTATCTATCAATTTCAAAATTTTTTAAATTCTCTTGATTTTTCTACTCAGATTTATATTCAATCAAGAAAGTTGGATATTAGGCCTTATATTTCAGTTATGGAAGAAAAATACAAAGAACAATCAAATGATTTAATGAAAATTCAGACCAGAGAATATATAGAATTTATAAAGAAATTTACCGAAAGTGTAAATATAATGACAAAAAATTTTTTTATTGTTGTTCCTTACACTCCTTCTTTTTTGGGAAATTCATCAAAGGGCCCGCTGGGTCTTGGTGGAGGAAAGAAAAATACACAAGTCTTGGAAAATGATTCTTTTGAGGAAAGTCGTTCTCAGTTGGAACAAAGGGCTGATGTGATAGAACAGGGCTTATCAAGGTCTGGTTTGAGAGTCGCCAGATTAGGAACAGAAGAATCGGTAGAGTTGCTTTATAAAATATTTAATCCCGGAGAATCAGAAAAACCAATTCAACTAAATTAAATTGAAAATCGAAACCTGCCTGCCGGCAGGCAGGTCTCAAAATGCAAAATGAAAAAGAAAAATTTAAAAATGAATTTAAGAAGAGGTTGTATATTTGGACTTTGAGATTAATAAAGTTTATTGATAAATTAAACAAAGATTCTGTATGTAATGTAATGGGAAAACAATTATTAAGAAGTGGAACGAGTATTTTATCAAATTATGTTGAAGCGTGGTCTGCTAGTTCAAAAAAAGATTATATTAATTTTTTTACATATTCTTTAAAATCATCCAATGAGTCGAAAGTGTGGTTGTCTTTGCTGAAAGATATAAACAAAGGAGACAGAAAAGAATTAGGGTGGTTGTTAGGTGAATTACAGGAAATATCAAACATTATTGCATCTGGTATAATAACAATGAAAGGAAAGAGATAATTTTTATTTTTAAACTGTCATTTTTAATTTTGAGATTTTAATTTTTAATTTAAGAGATGTCCTTATTTGATAGCATAAAAAAAATAACAAAGGGTGGGGAGAAAGGTCCCAGCATTACACCCACATTACCACAGGAAATTTATGAGACTGGTGTTTTGGAGTTGCAAGATATTATTGCTCCGTCTGCTTTAAAAATTTCTCCTAACAATATAAATCTTGGAGGTAAAATGATGAAAACATTTTTTGTTATTTCTTATCCAAGGTTTTTGTCTGACAACTGGTTTTCTGCTGTTATCAATCTGGATAAAGAATTTGATGTTTCTATTTTTATTCATCCAATTGAAACAGAAAAAGTATTGAGACAATTTCAGAAAAAAGTTGCCGAGGTAGAAAGCCAAATAATAACCAGAGAAGAAAAAGGATTCGTCAGAGACCCAAGTTTGGATGCTGCCTATCAAAATCTTGAAGATTTGCGAGACAAATTGCAACAAGCCCAAGAAAAACTTTTTGATGTGGGTGTTTATATTTCTATTTATGGAAAGGATGATGATGAATTAAATAAACTTGAATCGGAGATTCGTTCTATTTTGGAGTCAAAACTTATCTATATTAGACCTTCTTTGTTCCAGCAAGAACAAGGTTTTAGGAGCATCTTGCCGTTGGGGAATGATCTTTTGAATGTTCACTCAAAGCTTAATTCTGCTCCTTTATCCAGTATTTTCCCTTTTGTTTCTTTTGATCTCACATCCGACAAGGGAATTTTGTATGGAGTAAACAGACACAATTCCAGTTTGATAATTTTTGATCGTTTTTCTTTGGCAAATTATAATTCAGTAACTTTTGCAAAATCAGGAGCGGGAAAATCTTATGCAATCAAGTTAGAAATATTGAGGTCTTTGATGTTTGGTATTGAAGTTATGGTAATTGACCCTGAAAGAGAATTTGAATATTTGTCCGAGGCAGTAGGAGGAAGATATTTCAATATTTCTCTTTCATCCGAACACCACATCAATCCTTTTGATTTGCCAGCACCAAGACCAGACGAATCGCCCGCCAATGTTTTAAGGTCACACATTGTAAATTTGGTAGGACTTTTTAGAATTATGTTGGGAGGTTTGTCGCCAGAAGAAGATGCCATAGTGGACAGAGCAATTTCTGAAACCTATGCTTTGAGAGATATCACACCTGACTCTGATTTTACAAATATAGAACCTCCGTTGTTGTCAGACTTTGAGCTTGTTTTGGCTGGAATGGAAGGAGCAGATGTTTTGGTACAAAAAATATCAAAGTATACAAAAGGTACATGGTCTGGATTTTTGAACAAGCCAACCAATGTGGATATCAATAACAAATTTATTGTATTCTCTATTAGAGATATGGAGGACGAATTGCGACCAGTAGCGATGTATATTATTACTCACTATATTTGGAACGCTGTTAGAAAAGAATTGAAAAAAAGATTGTTTGTTATTGATGAAGCGTGGCAAATGATGAAATCAGAAGACGCCGCTTCTTTCTTGTTTAGTATGGCAAAGAGAGGAAGAAAATATTATTTGGGATTGGCAACAATTACACAAGATATCAACGACTTTCTTCCTTCTCCATACGGATTGCCTATTATTACCAACTCTTCTATTCAGATATTATTAAAACAATCTCCTACAACAATAGACGCTGTTCAAAAAACATTCAATCTAACAGATGAGGAAAAGTATCTTCTTTTGGAAGCGGGGGTGGGAGAGGGAATTTTCTTTGCTGGCTTAAAACACGTAGCCATAAAGATTATTGCTTCTTATACCGAAGACCAAATAATTACATCAGATCCATCACAAGTTTTGGCAATCAAACAGGCAAAAAAAGATCTAGAGGAGTCAATATAATTTATGTTAAAATAAAGTAATAAATGAAAAAAAATCTTAATAAAAAAATAATTTCTTTAGTTGCTATTTTTACGGTTTCTTTTTTTATTTTTTCACACAATGCTTTTGCTATTGATGAAGAATTAGAGGGATATGGTTTGGGAGGAATTCCTCAGGAGCTGAATATGAATGTTTTAAACGAAGCACCGGGGCCGAATGAAGAGGTTTCTATTTCCATAGAAAATTATTCAATCAATTTATACACATCTCAAATTTCTTGGTATAAAAATAATATTTTGGTTGAAAAAGGGGTAGGAAAAAAAAGTTTTTCGTTTAGTGTGGGAGAGCTAGGAACTTCAGACACAATAACAGTTATTGTTTTGACAAAAGACGGCAAACAATTTATAAAAAGCAAAACTTTTGTTCCGGCAGAGGTAGATTTGATCTGGGAGTCTAATTCTTACACACCTCCTATTTATAAAGGAAAGACCATCACTCCATATCGTGCTGTTGTAAAATTGGTAGCAATACCAAATTTTATAAACCAAGATGGTTCAAAAATAAATGATGATGAATTAATGTATGTATGGAAAAAAGATTGGAAAATAATAAACGGTTCTCAGGGAATAGGTAAAAATGTTTTGTATTTTGATATGGCAAAAGATTTTAGAGATGGTGTATTATCTGTTGAAGTATCTACAACCGATAATTCTGTAAGGGCAAAAACCTCTGTTAGAATAAACGAAAGTAGTCCAAAAATTATTTTTTATGAAAATGATCCTTTGTTGGGTATAATTTTTGAAAAAGCATTAGATCAAAATTTGGATTTGTTGAAAGAAGAAATCACAATCAGTGCACAACCATTTTTCTTTTCAAAAGATGATATAAAAAATGATAAATTGATTTATAAATGGAAATTAAACAGCAAACTATTAAATGATGTAGTTGGAGATTTTATAACATTAAAAAAAGGCGAAGATAAGGGTACTGCAAATTTAAGTCTGAATATACAAGATAAAAATAGGGTAATGCAGTCAGCAACGAATGTCTTAAATATCAATTTTGATGATGATAGAGCATCATTATTTAATTTTTAATATATGATAAATTTTTTAAAAAATAAAAAAATACAAATCGTTTTGTTAGCTATTTTTCTTTTTTTTGTTTCTTTTTCCGTTTCTTTTTCTGCGGTTGAATATAAAATGCTTGAAAAATTGCCTTATATCAATCCAAATGGGGAGGCGGTAAGTCTTACAACATATCTTTCAGGAGCATTTAGGCTGGCTTTTGGTGTGGCTATTCTTTTGGCAGTGTTTCAGCTGTCATACGGTGGTTTTAAATATTTAACAGAAGAATCTTTTACAGGAAAAACAAATGCAAGAAGTAAAATAAATAATGCTGTTTATGGGCTTGTTCTTATTTTTGTTTCTTACTTGTTGCTGAATTTTATCAATCCAGATTTGGTAAACATTGAATTTAAAATTCCCGAAGTAGGTAAAGTTAGTGGAACAGGTGGGGGGGGTGGTAAAAATATAATAATGTAATTTGTTTTATTTTATGACAAAAAAGATTTTAATAATATTAATAATAATATTGATTCTTGCGGTTGTTGGGGTGTCTATTTTTTATTTTGCATTTTCAAAAAACAATCCAAATTCTGATCAATTTGATGGGTCTCCGCTGGGATTTATTTTTGGTAGTTTTGGTGGTGGAGAAGGCACTAATACTGACAATCTTGGTGAAACACCTGATATAACAATCGGTGAAGAAAAACCACTTTTGAGGTTGAGAAAAATTTCCGAAACTCCAACTGCTGGTTTTGTCGTTTTCAAAAACAAAGATAAAGAAGTGGCTGTCAGATATACAGAAAGAGCAACGGGACATATTTTTGAAGCAAGCACCATTCGCCCAACTGTAAAGAGAATTTCAAATACGACTATCCCAAGGATTTATGAAGCCATCTGGGTAAACAGCGAAGAATCGGTAATGAGATATTTAGATGAAGACAATAATATAAAAAGTTTTTACGCAAAAGTAATAAAAAATGAAGCCGATAGTACAGCAGAGGGAAAAACAGAGGGTTTATATTTAAGAGATAATATTAAAGGCATTATATTGTATGGAAATC
>JAQTWD010000024.1 GCA_028689435.1 Minisyncoccota bacterium
TGCCTTGGCTTCTGTGATTGGAAATGTAAAACAAAGAGAAGGTGAAAAAACAGAACAAGAAATGTTTATAGATGAAATGAACAAAAAAGCAGAAGAAATTGGTTTGGCCCAGACTTTCTTCTTGAACGAATCTGGACTTGATGAGAGCGAGCTTACGAGTGGAGCTTATGGTTCGGCAAAAGATATGGCGTTTCTAATGAATCATATTATTAAAAACAATTATAAATTGATTGAGGCGACAAAATATCCTGTGTTAAGGATAAGTTCTGATAACAAAAATTATTTGTTTGAAAATACAAATGAAATCGTTGAAAGCATTCCAGGGATCATTGGATCAAAAACAGGGTACACAGATTTAGCAGGGGGGAATTTGACCATCGCTTTTGATGTGGGAATTGGTCACCCAATAATCGTTTCTGTTTTGGGATCTAGCAAAGAGGGGAGGTTTGAGGATGTGTTGAAATTGGTGAATGCAAGTATAAATACAATAGCGAATATTGAGGAGTAAGGTGTAAGGTGCAAGGGTTAAGGTATAAGGGGTAAGGTGTAAGAAATTTTTAGAATAAAAACAGGCGGGCTTTCTGGCGAAAGCCCGCCTTTGTCTTACCAGTTATCTAAGGTAAACTCCTTGTTGCAATCTTTGCAATACATATAAGAAAAATACCAAGAACGACTTTTTTTGATTGTTTCCCAAGAGCCACACGTTGGGCATTCAAGGTCGGTAAATATAGTAATCCAAAAAAGAAATTGAACGGCGAGAACGGAACCGGAAATGGTTTCTACCAGACCTAATTCTAGGGTTGTTTTTATATCAAGCCAAATTGATATTCCTAAAATAAAAAGTAAAATGAAAAAAGTTGTAAAAAATTTCTTTTTGAACGACATTGTTATTGTCCTCCTAGAGTTGGTAGGTTAAAAAATCGAAGGTTTCTTTTTTTATAATAGAATAATGGTTACAGTTCGTCAACACTTTATATTTTATCAAATTAAAAGGCGGGCTTTCTGGCGAAAGCCCGCCTTATTGTTTTGGTTATTTTTCCCACTCAAGTGAAAAATTTCCAGATTCGTTTTTTATTACTTTTACGGTAATGTTTGATGTGCAGACATTATCGTCGGTGTCTGAGCATTGTTTTAAGATAAGTTCTCTGATGGTGGCAGGTTTTTCCCCAAGGGCCACTACAGATTCTTCCTGTCCCAAATAAATTCCAGCCGTTAAAAATATCCCCAGTAAACAAATTAACATAATTACAACGAGATTTGCGTCTTTTGATTTTGTTGCGTGTGTCGATGTATTTTCCACCGTAGTTCTCCTTTTGTAATGTTTAGACGTGTGTAATCAATTCTTTTTTAAGATTATAACAACAATTGTGACTTGTCAACACTTTGTACTTTGCTCTTTATATTCTATACTTTAAATTGATTTATTAAATAACTTTTTCAATTTTTAATTGTATTTTTGACTTTTGATTTTTGAATTTTAAATTTTGTTGTGGACGCACTAAAAATATTAATTCCTTGGACAGTGGCATTTTTTACAGGCATCGCTTTGACGCCTTTTTTGACGCACTTTTTATATAAAAATAAAATGTGGAAGAAAAAAGCCGGAAAGGAAGCCGGCTTAGGAGATAAAAACGGAACCCCTATTTTTAATGAATTACACAAAGAAAAAGATACAGGCACACCAAGAATGGGTGGAATTATTATTTGGGCAAGCTCTTTGATCACCATTTTTCTTTTTTGGCTGGCTTCTTTTTTGTTTCCAAATGAATTGACTACAAAATTGGATTTTATGAGTAGAAGTCAGACATGGTTGCCTTTGTTTACGCTGGTTACGGCTTCTATGCTCGGCTTGATAGACGATATTTCTTTGGTCTTGGATAGAGGAAAATATATTGCTGGGGGACTACCTTTGAGACTTAGAATCGCTCTGGTTCTTTTAATTGGTGCAATTGGTGGTTGGTGGTTTTATTCAAAATTAGGGGTCTCTTCTATAGATATTCCGCTGGACGGAGTATTGGAATTGGGAATTTTATTTATTCCTTTCTTTATGATGGTGATGCTCGCTCTTTTTGCCTCGGGTGTTATTGATGGAATAGATGGTTTGTCGGGTGGTGTCTTTGCTACAATTTTTTCTGCGTATGCTGGGATTGCTTTTTTCCAAGGACAAATAGATTTAGCCGCTTTTTGTGCGATGATTGTCGGTGGTATTCTGGCTTTTCTTTGGTTTAATATTCCTCCTGCCAGATTTTATATGTCGGAAACTGGTATATTGGGGTTAACTACAACATTGACCGTCGTCGCATTTTTAACAGGACATGTTTTGGTTTTGCCTATTATTGCTTTTCCTCTTTTTGCAACTGTTTTGGGAAATATTATTCAAGTTTCTTCCAAAAAAATCAGAGGTAAAAAAGTTTTCCGCGTTGCTCCAATACATCATCATTTTGAAGCTATCGGTTGGCCAAGTTATAAAGTAGTAATGAGATATTGGATTATCAGCGTTATTTTCGCAATTTTGGGAATGATAATCGCTCTTTTGAGCTAAAAATTTATTAATAAATACTCTTGATTTTTTATTGTGATGGGTATATATTATATGTATAAACGCTCCCGCTAGACGAAAGGTCCGCGGGAGTTTTCATTTCTTCAAGAAATGAAAACCAGCGACTTCTTATTTTTATATGTTAAAATATTTTGTATGAAAACTGTATTGTTAATAGATGGAGATTTTTTTTGGAAGAGTCTTTTTAAAATTTAATAAAATTTAATCTTAAAATTTACGCGGTCGCGTAAATTTTAAGATATAATAATATTATTGATATAATTGAAGTAATTGTAATTAATAACTAGTATTAAAAATTGATATGAAAGAAGAGAATATAAATTATCAAAAAATTATTTTAAACACTGTTGCCACAGTTGGTTTGATCGGTATCGCTGTTGTTGCTCCAAATATTTTGCAAGTTATTAAACAATTATCACCAAAAAAGAAAAAGTGGGTAAATGAAAGATATTATTTAAACAGATCAGTAGAAAAATTACTAGAAAAAGGTTATTTAAAGAAGACAAGAAAGAAAAATAATGAATTTTTAGAATTAACAAAAGAAGGAGAAGAAATAATTAATAGATATAAATTGGGAGATTTAGAAATAAAAAAATCTAAAAAATGGGACAAAAAATGGCGAGTTGTTATTTTTGATATATCTGAAAAGAAAAAAAGTCTTAGGGATCTTCTAAGGTTTAATTTAAATAGACTCGGGTTTGTAAAATTGCAAAATAGTGTTTGGGTATTTCCTTATGAATGTGAAGAACTAATATATCTTTTGAAGACAAATTTTTTTGTTGATAGTGACGTGTTATATATGGAGGTCAATAGAATAGAAAATGAAAAGTGGCTGAAAGAGATTTTTGGATTAAAATAAGTACTAGATTAGAATGTAAATATGCAATAAATATATTAAATGTGTGGATATCACATATTTCGACTTAACATCTTAAAATTTAAGCGACCGCGTAAATTTTAAGATAGGTAGTTTTTACAAAGTTTATTTTGTGGTAAAATAATGTGATAAAATAAAATTTATGAAAACATATATAAAAGATTTAAAAAATTACACAGGAAAAGAGGTGACAATCGCTGGCTGGATTGATGTGCGTCGAGATCAAGGAAAAATGACCTTCTTTGATTTTCGTGATACTACGGGGAAAATTCAAGGTGTCGTTTTGCCAAATAGTCCTGCATTGGAGATGGCCAAAGAAACTCGCCCAGAATGGGTGGTTGAAGTAAAAGGAAAAGTAAATGCTAGACCAGAAAAGATGATAAAAAAAGATACCTTCAACGGAGATATTGAATTGGAAGTTTTGGATATAAAAGTTTTAAACAAATCAGAAACACCTGTTTTTGAAATCAACCAAGATACTTCTGTAATAAACGAAGAGACTCGTCTTAAATATCGTTATTTGGATTTGCGAACAGATAGAATGCAAAAAAATATCAAAGCTCGATATGAAATAATCAAATTTATTAGAAATTATTTGGATAAAGAAGGCTTTACAGAAATAGAAACTCCACTACTTACAAAATCTACTCCCGAAGGAGCGCGAGACTATTTGGTTCCTTCCAGAATCTATCAAGGAAAGTTTTTTGCCTTGCCACAAGCACCACAGCAATACAAACAATTATTGATGACATCTGGTTTTGAAAAATATTTTCAAATTGCTCGTTGTATGAGAGATGAAGACTTGCGAGGCGATAGACAGCCAGAATTTACTCAGTTAGACCTAGAGATGAGCTTTGTTGAGGAAGAAGACATCATTGCTTTGAACGAAAAATTGCTTATAGAAATTGTAGAAAAACTATATCCAGAGAAAAAAATTCAACAAGTTCCTTTCCCAAGGATTGCTTATGCGGAAGCGATGGAAAAATACGGAACAGATAGACCAGATATGAGAGAAAACAAAGAGGACAAAGATTTGCTCGCCTTTTGTTGGGTAATAGATTTTCCATTTTTTGAAAAAGTAGCAAAATCAGATAATCCACAGGCAAAAGGCGAATGGACATTTACTCACAATCCATTTTCTGCTCCAAAAGAAAAAGATTTGGAAAAATTGATGAACAAGCAAGACATTAAAAGTATCATTGCAGGGCAATATGATATTGCTTTGAACGGATCAGAGATCGGAGGGGGAAGTATCAGGGCTCATAAATCAGAGATTTTAAAAGCTACTTTGGAGATAATTGGATATGACGAAGAAGCTCAGAAAAAAGATTTGGCACATATGTTTTCTGCATTTGATATGGGTACACCTCCTCATGGAGGAATCGCTTGGGGATTGGACAGATTGATTATGATTTTACAAGGCGAAGAAAGTATTAGAGAAGTAATAGCATTTCCAAAAACCAGAGAGGCGAGAGACCCAATGATGGATTCTCCTGCCGAGGTAGACAAAAAACAATTGGATGAATTAGGAATACAATTAAAGAAATAAAACAAATAAAAAATGCCCCGAGGGGCATTTTTTATTTTGCTTCAGACAAATTTTCTGATAGTTTGGTTCGTGATGTTTTTCTTCTCTCCGTTGCTTTCAATTCAACAAAGAACATTGATCCTTTGTCTTGACCTTCTGATTCAACCCGAACTCTTCCTTCGTGGGCGTTCATAACCTCTTTTGCCAAATACAGACCAAGTCCTGTTCCTTGAATATTTTCTTCGTTAGCATTTTCCAAACGGCTGAATTTTTTTAGGTTTTATTTGTATGTCTGCTTTTATAGCTAAGTGATCGCTGATATTATTGATAAGGGTAACGTTGGTTATCTGGTATTTATTGGTGCTGAATAAACCGTCAACCATCAAATTTAATTTTCCAGCATAATGAAGATTTTTATCAATACTTGTTTTATAAGAATTTGGTATATTATCTATATATTTTTTAGATATTTTTTTAAATATTTTTTTTCCTCTTGGTGCATTAAAATCACCACACAGAATTATTTCTGGAAAGACCTCGATTTTTTTTAGTAAATTCTCTAAATTTATTATTTGTTGCTGACTAGTTTTTCCATCTTTTGACCATGTGAAATGTGTATTTCCTATTATAAAATAATCTCTCTTTTTTCTTATTTTTAAAATAATTACCACTCTACTCAATTTTTCTTGAGAGGTTACCCCAGGAATAAAATTGTGTATAGATTTATAATCTCCATTATAATAAATTTTTTGAAATTTTTCTACTGGGAGTTTTGTTAATAGAGCAATTCCCATAGTTCGTAATATCTTTTTTCCATTCTTTTTTTCTTTTATTTTCCACATGGGCGCAAAATGCCCCTTTAATTTGAAACCCCTTTTTATTTTAAGGTAAGTATCTTCAAATATTTCTTGTAAACAGAGAATATCAGGTGACTCATTAAGAAAAAACTCTTTTTGTTTTGGAAGATGTTTGTCTCCCTCCATATTCAAAGATATTAATTTAATTTTTTGTTTTATCATTTATAAGATCTTTCTTTTTTAAGGATTTTGTATAAACTTCTATTAATTTATCAGTAATATTTTTTGGAGAAAATCTCTCGCTCTCTTTTCTTGCATTTTTAGTTATATAATTTTGTAATTCTTTATTATTTATGAATTTTTCTATTTTTTCGCTAGACTCTTTTATCTTTTCTGGATCTATTAATATTCCTGTAATCTGATCAGAAACTATATCTATTACCCCAGGGACAGAAGTCGCTATTACAGGAAGCCCTACTGAAAATGATTCGATTATTGTCATGGGACATCCTTCCCAGTGTGATGATAAGAATAGAACATCCATTTTTTTCATTAATGAAGATATATCTTTTTCCACCCCGATAAATTTTATTTTAGTGTTATTTTTGTAAATATTTTTCAGCTGTTCTTTTTGGGTTCCGTCACCAGAGATTGTTAAGGTTAGTGATGTATTTTTTATAGATATTTCCTCAAAAATCTTTAAAGCATAATCTATATTTTTAGAATACTCCAACCGACCAACTAACAATATGTTTTTAATATTTCTTTTTGTGTTATTGCCTCTATCAAACTTAAATCTTTTTGTATCTACAGCATTATTTATTATATTGATTTTGTTTGGGAGTATTCCTGTTCTCGCTGCTAGGGTTGCTGCAACTGAGCGAGACACTGCAATGTGCTCTTTGGTTATATTATGAGATAACATTCTGTCTATTAAATAATGATACCATTTCCACCAGTTGAAAAAAGTTGAGTGTTCCGTTGCAATTGCTGAACAATTTAATCCTATTGAGGCAAGACGCCCGACAAGACTTGCGTGGAAAAGGTGAGTGTGAATTATATTAAATTTTTCTTTTCTGATTATTTTTCTTAGTTTATATATTTTATAGAGTATATTTACCGTTTTTATTTTGCCCAGATGCAATATTTTATCTTTGGGGATGTCGAGTCTTTGTAATAAATCATTTTCATAATTTTCTGTGAAGGATACAATAAAAACGTTACACCCTCGAGAGTATACTTCATTAACTATGGAAGCTACAGATGTTTCTACTCCTCCGTCTAGTCTCATAGTTTTTATCACCATTAATATTTTTAGGTTTTTCATATTTTTGTATAGCCATCACTTACAGCATAAATATTTTTTTTATTATGCTTGTATATTTGTAAATGATGCATCCCTTGTGAATTCCATCCATCGTTTGAATTTGTGAGTATTATTTTTCCTTTTCCTTCCCGATAATGTTCTTTCGTTATTTTTTTTATTTCAAATATTTTTACTGCTTGTCCGTATTTTACAGAACAATCTTGTGCTAACCTGAATTTTTTTGAATTCCACTCCATGACAGGTCCAGCAGGTCTTGATTTGGAAGACCCCATATTAAATGGCGATTCTGGGTGTTTTTTCCACGGCCCTAATAAATCTTTCGTAGAATAAAATAATTCTAATTGAGAAAAATCTTTTTTTGAGCAAGCAAACATAAACCAATTTCCTCTGTGTTCAAAAATTGTTGGATCATAATATTTACCCTTAATGAGGGATTTTTCAAATTTCCAAGATTTTAAGCTAATATCGTTCGCTTTATATATTCTAATTTTTGAATCATCCGCTGATTCTACTAACATATAAACACTATTTTTATAGTTATAGATGGTTGGGTATGATAAATGAAAAGATTCTTCCAGAACTATTATAGGGTTATTCCATTTTTTATTTTTTCTCCTTTCAACTCTTGCAATTACACCTTTTCCATTTTTTAGCAGTAATTCACAAAAGAGATATTCCACATCATTTATTTCATAGACAAAAGGGTCAGCTACGTAAAAACCACCAAGCTTTGAAAATATATTATTTTTGTTTAAATTTATAATAAATTCTGGGGATGTTGTAGATTCTTGAATCTTTTCAAGAGATGTTGTTTTAATCCCTATTATTGAGAAAAAATCTTTCATTTTATTAACTGAAATAATTTAATTAAAAGTACTTTTAGTGTATCACTAGTTTTATAAAACAACAAAATATATTATACTTTTATATATGGTAGATAATTTACATTTATTAACATTTCCAGCAGAAAATGTTATATATATTTATGAATATCTCTTGTCAAAAAATATTCAAACAATAATTGATGGAGGGTGGGCCGTTGATGCTGTCGTGGGGAAACAAACAAGAATTCATTCTGATTTAGATCTTATAATTTCGATTGATAAAATAGATCTCGTTAAAAGCGTTTTGTTAGAAGTGGGTTTTTTTGTAAATAAAGAAGAAACAGAGATTCCTAATAGATTGGTTATGGTGGATGAAGAAAAAAAGCTTGTAATTGATTTTCATCTCGTTGAATTTAGTAAAGATGGTTCTGGAATTCAAAAATTAACTAATGGCACCTATTTTTATTCCAAAGAAGGATTATCCGGCTTTGGAAAGATTTTTGATAAAAAAGTTAGATGTCTATCAGTTGGTGAACAAATTAGATGTAGAAAAGAAAAGAATTATTCTTTTAAAGATTATGATCGTTTTAGAAACGGTGGTATAAATGCCGACTTGCATGATTTAAATATTTTAGAAATGTATTATTAGGTTGCGATTGGGCAGATGGTGGGGATTGAACCCACGACCTCTAGTTCCACAAACTAGCACTCTAACCAATTGAGCTACATCTGCCATTTTTTATATACTATTTTTCGAATGAAATATAATAATTAGTAATTGTACATTATTATAATCAATATGTTAACATTAAATGAAATATGAAAGAAAAAATAATAACAAATACACTTCCAGGTTTTACAGAATTATTACCAGCGGAACAAATAGCATTTAACAAAATGCTCGATATAATTCGCAAAGCTTATGAAGTTTTCGGTTTTACACCAATTGATACCCCTGTGTTGGAACGTGCCAATGTCTTGCTCGCTAAGGCTGGTGGCGAAACTGAAAAGCAAATTTATCGATTTAAAAAAGGTCAAACAGATCTTGCTATGAGGTTTGATCTTACCGTTCCTCTTGCTCGTTATGTATCTGAACATTACAACAATTTAGTTTTTCCTTTCAAGCGTTATTCTTTGGGAAAAGTTTATAGAGGAGAACGGCCACAGGCAGGTCGTTTTCGTGAGTTTTATCAATGTGATATTGATGTTATTGGTAATGAAGAATTAAACCTTCGTTTTGACGCTGAGATTCCTGTTATTATATACACTATTTTTAAAGAACTTGGTTTTGAAAAATTTACAATCAGCATAAATAATCGAAAAATTTTTAATGGTTTATTTGAAAGTCTGAATATTCAAGAACAATCCGCTCAGGTGATGCAATCAATTGATAAACTAGAAAAAATTGGAGAGGAAGAAGTCAGGAAAGAATTAGAAAAACTTAGTCTCCCCCCAGAATCAATTAAAAAGATTTTTAAACTTCTGGGTTTGAAAGGATCTTGCAATGATGTAATTGATGGTTTGAAAAAATTAGAAATCAAAAATGAACAGTTTGAAAAGGGAACAGAAGAGATCTCAGAGGTAACTAAGTATATTAAACAATTTGGAGTGCCAGAAAATAATTTTAAAATAAACCTTACTATTGCTAGAGGATTAGATTATTATACAGGGACAGTTTACGAGACTAAATTAGATGAATATCCAGAAATTGGATCCGTTTGTTCTGGTGGTCGCTATGATGATTTAGTCAGTGAATACATTAGTCGAAAATTACCAGGTGTGGGAATTTCGATTGGTCTTACTAGGCTTTTTGATCAACTTTACAAAAGGGGGTTAATTCAAATAAAATCGTCAACTCTTACCAAGGTTCTTATATTGCCGATGAGTGAAGATACGGGCTATGGTTTAAAACTCGCAACTAAATTAAGGGAGAATAATGTTCCTGTAGAAATATCTTTTGCTCAAAATAATATAAAAAAACGATTGGGATACGCCAATAAACTTGGAATACCATATGTAATTTTTATTGGAGAAGATGAAGTTAGAGATAATACCTTTTTTGTCAAAGATATGATTTCTGGAGAACAAATAAAAATAAACATTGAAGACATTTCTCGTGCTATAAAAATTTTAAATAAATGAAAATTATATCTCCTCAACAAATTTTTTTGCTTCGGGAAGATTTTTTTCTGCTTTTTCCGTACTTGTATTTCTCGGCGCTTTTCTTCTCTCCATTGCTTTCAATTCAACAAAGAACATTGATCCTTTGTCTTGACCTTCTGATTCAACCCAAACTCTGCCTTCATGGGCGTTCATAACTTCTTTTGCCAGATATAGACCAAGACCTGTTCCTTGAATATTTTCTTCGTTAGCGTTTGGGAGACGGCTAAATTTTTTGAATAATTTGTCTATGCCGTCTTTTGGAATACCAATACCTGTGTCTGATACCGTTATCAAAATTTTTCCAACACTTTCTGACAATTTAATATTTATAGATCCTTTCGGTGTATATTTTATAGAGTTGTCTATAAGATTTGAAACAATCTGTCTGATTTTTTCAGCGTCCATGATAGTAACATAATTACCTTTTTTGACATCAAAAGTCATTTCAAGTTTTTTCTCGTCTGCTTTTGGTTTTAATTCTTCAAAAGAACTTTTTACCACATCTTCCACATTTCCTTCAGCAAAACTAAACTCAATCTTTCCGCGTTCAATTCTGGACAAGTTTAAGAAGTCATCAATAATAAGAGCCAGTGCGTTGCTGGATTGAGAAATTCGGTTAACAACATCTTCCACCTTTTTTGATATCTTTCCATAAGAGCCTTCTAATATCATAGAAGAATATCCTTTGAGAGATGCCACAGGTCCGCGTAATTGGTGGGAGGCAAGATTGATAAACTCTGATTTTTGTTTATCCATCTTTTGCAATTGCTCGTTGGCGTATTTCAAATCCTCGGCAAGTTTCTCGATTTCTTTTTTTGCCTCAATTTCTTTGTACATACTTCTGTTTAGAAGAATTACGAACACAATAATCATTACAAAAATTCCAAAATCTATAAACCAATCGGTAGTAGAGTCTGCTGGTTTAAGTAGGTTGAAAAGAAATATTAAACTTATAGCACCGGAAAATAATTGAGTAGAAATAACTTTTGTATCAAAGAATTTGTATTTTAATACGGCGTAACTTACAAAAAATACATACAAAATTATGAAATAGTTTCCAAAAGGGTATATATCAAAAAGTTGAGGAAAAAAGTTTGTTATTCCTCCACTAAAACCGATTAGTCCTGCTAGTATTTGGTTTCTGATTTGTCCTCGGTAAGTGATATCTTTACTGTTTATATATGCTCTAATTAAATATACTAAAGAAATTGCTATTATAATTATAAAAAAAGTAGGAAATACAAAGTAGTATTTTCCTGGATTTACCCAATAAAGATCGAAAACTCTTATTACACCTATTTTGAAATAACTAGTAAAACTGAAAACAGATAAGAGTATGGCAAACAAAAATGAACCATATTTTAGAATGTTATTTTTTATTTTTAAAAATTCAAAGATGAAATTTAAATAAAGAACTGGGATAAAAATTGCAGTAAAATCTAGACAATATAACCAAAACATAGAAGATTTTTCTGTATTCGCTGAAACTCCCCCGTAAAGAAAAATACTCCAGAAGGCTATAAATATAGATAGAGCCAGCCAAGACCTATTGAGTTTTGATTCTCTGTTTCCCGAAAAAACAATCAAGCCAAAACCAATGCTTGTAAAAAATGTTATGATACTGGTTACACCAAATAAAGTCATTTTATTTATTGAAAATTAATATACTCCATTTATTTTTGTTTGCTATTTTTCTCATTTTTTTATTAGGATTGATAACAAATGGATATTTAACTAATTTTAGCACGAAAATATCTGACAAATGATCTCCATATCCCCAGCTTTCTTGATTTTGTAAAGACAGATTATTCTCTGCAAGAAAAGTTTCTAGTTTTTTTACTTTGTTTTCTCCAAAGGTTGTATGCCCGTCAATTTTTCCTGTATAAACACCATTTTCAATTTCTAATTTTGTACAGATGTAATCTTCTACATTCAAATATTCAGAAACTTCCTTTATTATATTTTCAATAGCATTAGATAATAATATTATTTTTCGATTATTTTTTTTGTGTTCAATTATTATATTCAGTGCGTCTTTATAAAAATAGTTGATTAACACTTCGTCAAAAAAAGATTTTGAAAGATTTTTAATGTCTTGTTTTGTTTTCCCTCTAAATACCTTAAAAGAATATTCTGCTACTGATTTTGGATTGCTCACCAGACCAATTTTGTATAGC
>JAQTWD010000025.1 GCA_028689435.1 Minisyncoccota bacterium
CCGTTTCACTTCGTTCCTCGCAAAGACGAATTTCTTTCGGAAATTCGTGATGAACAGCCGAAGGCTGTTCGTCTTCGCGAGCGAAGCGAAGCGACCCACGTCATTTCGTAACTTACTAACAAACAATTCTAAATTTATTTAAATATGTTAAAATAATCACCAGATTTTGTAAAAATTTATCTGGAATAAACGAGGATGAACTATGCTTAGTAATGAAGAAAGAGAAACCAAAAAAGACGAGGAAGAAAAAACCAGCAATAGTCTTGAATCTTTCATTCAGGATATACCACCCGAAGAAAGAAAAATTGCAGAGGCGTATCTTCACGCCTACAACTAAAAAGCACCCCTCGGGGTGCTTTTTTTATATCTTCTCAACCTTTATTTTGTTAAATGGTTGTCTGTGACCAATCTTCTTTGAGTAGTTACTCTTTGATTTAAATTTTACAATGTGAACTTTTTTTCCTTTTCCTTCTTCTTCAAAGACAGCAGAAATTTTTGCTCCTTTGATATATGGTGCTCCTACTTCTGTAGTTTTTCCATCATCAATAAGAAGTACTTTATCAAAAGTTACTTTACCATCTTTTTTATAATCAGAAAGTTTTTCAATTTTAACAACATCTCCTTCTGAGACTTTGTATTGCTTTCCTCCTGTTTCTATTACTGCAAATTTCATCCCGTTAGAGATAGGACGCGGACTTCTCTAAGTCACGTAACTATCTATTTAAATTAAATCTAATAAACTGTTTTTTGTTAAATATCCCCCGCAAGTGTCCACGATCTCTAACGGGATTCATAATTACTATATATTACACTATTATTTAAAAATTTCAACTAATTATAGACAAATTAAAGGGGCCTTGTAAGACCCCTTTTTTTGCCGTCGTTCAGCGTCCTTTTTTGTTTTGGCTGGTACGACAGCGACTCTTCATGATCGCCGGAGGCGAAATTGGCTTGAAACCCTTGTTCAAGAGATCCATATTTGATTTAAACGAAACTGCCCTTTTGCCATCCTGCAATCTTTTTTCAAGCGCCATAATTCCCTCTTTGCTTAAATTACAAGGACACCCGCTGTCCTTTTTCCAACAATATTTTTAACATTTTTTTAACAAATCGTCAAAGCAAAAACTGAGAGGTTCGACCTCTCAGTTTTTGTTTTGCTTACACCTTACTACTTATACCTTACTACTCGAACTTTAATAACCAAATTTAAATTTGGTTATTAAAGTTCGCACACCCCACCCATACAAGCCAATTCTTTTGCTCCCTGAGTTTCATCGGCTCTTTCATAAGTCACTATTTTTGAGAAATCAATATTTTTAAATCGTTTCAACATTTCTTCATATTTTTTCTTATCAATCTCTTCATAGGGTGCCAATTTGTAAACATGGTTTGATCTTGGCAAAAATGAAAGTCCGCCGACGATATCCCAATTTGAGTAAACCCAATTCCCCACTTCAATCCATTCATCTTCCCCAACAGAAATCGTCACCGACGGATTGTGTTCTGTATAATTTGTTTTTACCAATTTCCAATGCTCCAATTGCTCTATCGCGGTTAAATCATTTTTGAAAACAGATTTTGCGGGTGCTTTAACTGGAAATTCCAAAACATAGGTATTGGCGTTCTCATATGACTGCCCTACTTCTGGATGATACAAAACTCCCTGATCTTTTAACATCTTGAACAAACTGTCTGTCGCAGAAATTCTCACCCTTCTAATATAATATTCTGCGTGACGAGGATGCATTCCAGATGAAGCATCTACCAATTGAGAAACTGTTCCAGATGGCTTTACACAAGTTGTACAGGTGGACTGATTTACTTTAAATCTCTTCGCATAATCTTTGTTTGTCTTGATAACTTCATTTTTTAATTTTTGCAAAAGCTTTGCGTTGTCTTTCAAAATCTTGCAGTCCCATTGTCCTGTTATAGATACACCCAACAATCTTTCGTCTTCACAATTCTTTTTCCATTCTTTTGAAAGATATCCGAAGTTGGTCAGTGTTGATTGATAAGTTCCCAAAATTGCCGCAATTCTTGCTTTCTCCATAAGTGTCGCTTCTGTATCTTCGGCACGCGCGACTATTTCAGACAAGTTACAAAATTGCTTTGATTTCAAGACAATTTCCCCACAAGGATTTGTTCCACAACTATCCAAATCTTTTTCAAAAACTTTCCATCTTCTCTCTGGCATTTGATTCTTTAAAGAACCCCTGTTAAAAATGCCTCTTTCTCCTGAACCGCTTTTCATCAATGTTATCCACTCATCCATAAATTCAACATTCGTTGGTTTTTCGTTGTAGATAGCAGAGTTGTTTGCCATACTTCTTTGTGGTTCTGTAATATAGAATTGTCCAAATTTTGCAGATCTCATATCTCTATCATCCAAATCAGACAGCGATATCAAAGCAGTTCTTCTCACTCCACCAGATACGACAATTTCTCCTATCTTGCAGACAATATCGTGAATATCCAAGTTACTCAATCTTCTCCCCTGTTTTTTCAAAATCTTTTCTTTTGCAAAACTCATCAATTCCATAAGAGGTTCTGGTCCAGAACTTTTTCCTCCCATTGTTTTAAGCTTTGCTCCTTTTGGTCTAACTTGTGAATAATCAAATTCTATATCTTCTCCTGCCATCCATGTTTTTACTGCCAAAACAAAAGCATCTGCCCAACCTTCTTTGCTATCAGGCACTACATGAGCAGGTTTCTTTTTTCCAGTTTGTTTTTGAATTTGAGGAAACTTTTGAACGTTGTGACTTTCCGCACTAAAACCAACACCAGCTCCACACATTGAAAGATACATTATTTCTCCAAAGTCTTCCGGTTTTGAAGGAGCAATGAAAGAACAGTTGTAACCTGTTACATTAGATTTTTCGGCAGCATTACCAGCACTCCACATCAATCTCATTGAAGGCATCGTTCTTTGACTCAAAATAAATTCTCTTATCTTATTATATTCAGCAGACTTTAAACTATTGCCGAGATTTTTTTGCATAAAAGCCATATATCTATCAACTGTCTCAATCCAAGTTTCTCTTCTACCCTCTCCTTCTATCCATTTTGAATAGGAACGATAATAAACAAATTCCGCCAAAGGGTTCTTAAAATATTTTTTACTTTCTTCTGTTAAAGCTTTTACTTTTTCTGGCACTTTAATTCCCTGCTGTCTCAATTTTTCTCTATCCTTTCTATAAAGAATATAAGCTTTTGCAGTCTTTACATAGTCTCCTAAAATAAGCTCGGACTCTACAGAGTCTTGAATTCCCTCGATAGTAGGAACAAAAGTTTTATGCAGCTTAGCGATTTTCAACAAATCTACATAAACCTTGTGAGCAATATATCTCGCATCTTTTTCAGATCCTTCTTTTGTTACAAGCATCGCCTTGTAAACTGCATTTACAATTTTTTCTTCGTTGAAAGGAACAATCGTTCCATCTCTTTTTTGCACTTTTTTAATAAAATCGGATGTTTTTCCAACTTTTTGAGCTTTTTTTACCATTTTGAAGACTTTTTTAATAAATTAATAATGAATTTACTAAAATTCTACTCTCTTTTTCCCAAATCTATTTGTGGATAAAGATTTAGAAAATATTTTTTTAAAAATGTAAATTTTATAAATAAAAAAAGCGGTGTACTACACCGCTTTTTACTTGCCGCAAATGACAAGTTGTAAAATTTTTGTTGAGTAAAAAAAATTCAAAATGATTGATAACAAAACTCCTATTACCAAACTTACAAAAATCAATGTTTCAAAAATTTGCTTTGGATCAATTTGATTCAAAAAAATAAAAACAAACCCTGCACAAAAAAACAACATTTTTGTTCTGCCAATCTTTGTGATAATCAAGCTACCATTTAATCTAACCAACAAAGCTGACAACAAAAATATTAAGATTTCTGAAACAAGAGCCGTAAATATTACAGGAAAAACAACAAAATCATTTAACAAAATAAAGATTCCAATAGATAGTGAGGCAACTTTGTCAGATGTATGATCAAGAATTTCTCCTAAACGAACAGAAGGACCTCCCTTTCTGGCAAACCACCCATCCACAAAATCCGTGGAAATCAAAACCATAACAATAACAATTTTTTGAACCACAGAACCCAATGGTCCAAAAAGGATTACGGGAATTAAAAACCTTGAAGCACTTAAACAATTGGCTGTTAACTTGTAAATATTCATGAGTATATTCCTCTTTTAAATTAATCTTTCTAGCAAGATTTAACAGGAAACTTGCCTTAAAGTCAAATCCCTTGTCTTTTTTGTTCAAAAAATGTAGTATTTTGGCAGAAATTCAAGAGTCACTTTAAAAAGGAGGATTTACTTTATGGTAAGCGACGGATTAGCACCCATATATCAGAAGATTCTTTCTGATATGGAAAAAGATTTAAATGGCGTAATTTATTCAACATGTTCGCCGAAAAATCGTGATTTTATTGCACGGGCATGCGAAACACTTGTTTCTTGTGCTCCCAAACAAAAAAAACACAAAGATTTTATTATTTCCGAACTGGTTCGTATGAAGAAAAAAATTGAGCATCTTCGTAATGATGATGCATTAAGGACAATGGAAGAACTAGGAAATACCATAAGGGAGTTGGAGGTAAAATCTATCATGAACCACAAGGGGGTAGGCAAATGAGCGGAAACAATAAAAAGAAACCTTTTCATGAGGTGATTTTAGATAAGATGAGGGAGCAGATTGAACATCTGCCTGCATCTCAACCTGAAGCAGATTTGCGGAAATATGGAGCAATTCTACGGGAGAGTATTCTCCCCAAGGACAAGACTGACGAAATCGTTGTTGCCCTATCGGTAATGAGTCATTCGGTGTCGGTATGTCACGACACCAAAGCAAAGGAGTATCTGGAAAAACTCATTACCAAACTTACTCCGAGCGACAAGTAGAAAAAGCCCAGCATGGGATGTCTCACGACAAATCATGCTGGGCTATTTTTTTTATTTTGATATAATCACTCTCATTGGAGGGTTCGCATAGCGGTCGAGTGCACCGTCTTGGAAAGGCGGCAAGGTGAAAGCCTTCAGGAGTTCGAATCTCCTACCCTCCGCCAAAATTGGAAATCAGAATTGGAAGCCGAAATGGGGTCGGCGCGAAGCGCCGACACAAACGCATTCCCGCCAAAAATTCCCGAATTCAAAAGGTTTTTCCACGCTCCGCGTGGATCAAAAAAGACGGTTCGATCCTTAATTTGAAAGTTCGAACCGACTTTTTTGAATAAATGAAGTTTTTCTTCGTTTATTCCCTCGTTTGCCAATTCTATATTGTATTTCAAAAACTTTTCCGTAAGTTCGAACCGATTATTAGCTTTTTGCTCAAAAGCCGATAATTTCTCTTTTAGAAGCTGTTTTTCATTCATTAATTTATTTTTCATATCTCGATATTCTTCGAGCGACAATGCGTTTTCGAGAAAAGCATTCATCAGCTTCTCTATTTTGTAATCTAAAAGAGAAATTTCGGCTTTTGTGTTGTCAACAAAAAGCGTAGACGATTGGGCTTCACTCAACATATCTTTTTTATTTTCCACTAACATCCAAGAAGCCCAATCGTCTGGCAAAGAAACTTTTTTGATTTCCTTTTGAATTTCGGAAGTGACGATTTCCTCGCGAGTATATTTTTGTGAACAAGGATTTTTCCGTTTGGTACAGCGGAGATAGTTATGACCTTTTTGCGTTTCGGTGGTGATGAAGCAACCACACTCGCCACAACGGAAAAATCCGCGATACAAATATGGTTTCAAACCTCGCGACTTCGGCTTAGATTTTCTCATCATCACTTCCTGAACGGAATCAAAAAGTTTCTTTGTGATAATCGGTTCGTGCTTACCCTCAAAAATCTCTCCGTTATATTTCATCAATCCTGTATAAATAGGATTTTTGAGAAGTTTTTGATAATTCGACACCGCAAGCTCCTTTCCGCTTTTTCGTTTTAGTCCAAGAGTATTAAACTTATCGCGGAGTTCACGCAAAGTGAAAGAACCTGTTGCGTATGCCTCAAATGTCTTTTTAATAAGTGGAGCAATTTCAGGGTCTGGCACAATACGTTTGTTTTTGTTCACATAGCCAAGTGGCGACATTTGAGGCCATATTCCTTCTTTCACTTTGTTTCTATGTCCTCGTTTGATATTCTCCGACAAATTGTCCACATAATACTTGGACTGCGAAAAAGCGATTGAAAGCATGAACTTGCCTTGCGGTGTCGGATCAAACCAAAAAGTTGGGAATTTCATTTCACTAATCATGCCAGTATCAACGAGATAGATGATTTTTCCTCCGTCTACCGAGTTTCTCGCAAGTCTATCGGGATGCCACGCCAAAATACCAGTCGCTTCACCCTTTTCCATTCGCTCTATCATTTCACCAAACACGGGGCGACCTGGTATTTTGGCGGTCTGCTTTTCGACAAAGACATCAACAATATCTAAATCTTCTTTCCTTGCTAACTCTTTCAATTCGGAAAGTTGGTCTGCAATACTGCGGACTTGTCTGTCTTTGTCGTCCGTAGACTTGCGAGTATATATGAAAAACTTTTTGGTTTGATTATTCATAAAATTGTATTGGCAAACGAGTGAGCCACGCGGAGCGTGGAAAAACCTTTTGAATTCGGGAATTTTTGGCGGGAATGCGTTTGTGTCGGCGCTTCGCGCCGACCCCATTTCGGCTTCCAATTCTGATTTCCAATTTTGGCGGTGTGTATTGGACGAAGTTCGAATGTATTTCGGGCAAAATCCGCAGGATTTTGACGAATGATACTTGCGCCTCGCAACGCTCGCTTCGCTCGCGATCCCAAAACCAAAAATTTCCTTACAATTCCTTTTTCGGCGGGGGGTGTGGGGGGAGCCGGCAAAAAATGGAAAGGAAAATTTTTGGTTTTGGTTCCGACGCTTATTTTTTATTGAAGCGCTTAAAGTAGTCATCGATTTCGCCACGAAGTTCAATTCCAACTCGCTCAAAACAATCTAGTAAATCTTTGTATGTGCCTTTACCACCAAGAAAATCCCAAAATTCATCAGCTACTTTAAGCTCGTTATCCAGATCAAGCATTCCACGCATTGTCCATCGTGTGTAAGGTTCTGGTTCGTAAGGATTATATGGAATTGCGATAAATGTGTTTATATCGGCTTTTGGATTATTCGCCAAAGTTACAGCGACCCATTCAAGTAGTGTTCGTTTAAATTCCTTAAATCCTCCAGCATTAGGTTTTGCTGTTTTTATATCAAATAAATAATAACCACCGTCTTTTGATTCAAACATTAAATCTACTTTGGTAGGTTTTGCTTTTATCATCTCACCAGACTGACAAACTTTTCTTATGCGTTCGATCTCCTCTTTTTTGTTTGGTGATGATGTTGCTGTCGTTAGTCCGTCAATAATTTTTTGTATTTCTGCTTGTGCACCGGTGCTTATACGATCTCCAGCAGTAGCTTGGCATGTAGCCATTTTGAAATTCTTTTGTGCTAAAGCTAAACCAACCGGTTCAAAAATACTTGTTCCAAAATTTGTATTGAGTGAATGAATAAATGAATAAAGAGCTAATCTATCCTTACCCAAAAGACGAGTATGGAAAGGCATAGAAGCCGGTTCTGGTTTGTAATTTTGGAATTTATTTCTGAGACTTGCTTTTAATACATCCTCAACATTCTTTACTTGTTCTTTTGATAGTGCCATAAAATTATTTTGATTTAAAATGGAAAATTATTTCGGAATATGGATTCCTGTCCCGTTCTGTTCGATTCAAAACGGGTCTTTTAAATTGATTCACAATCTTCATTCCAGACTTTTCAGCAATTTCTGGATAGAGATTATATTTATCGTTTGCCACAAGGAAAATATCATAGTCATCTTTTAGGTATTTCTTACAATTATTTAGTACATCAGCTATTCCTTGTGCGTATGATCTGCGAGCCTCCTGTCCTTGTCCTTTGTAAAGAGGGCCAATTTCCAGATCATCTTTCCTCTTAAATCCTAGTAAATCATAAGCATAAGCGTGCTGTTCGTGATAATCTATCTGTCCAACATATGGAGGTGAGCAAAATATACCTGAAATTTTTTGTTTTTTGAGAATCTTTGCGAACTCCGGATTTTGCTTTTCAACTTTTTCAAAAATATCCACAGCTCTTGAATCACCAGCAATAGCCGAATAATGTACTGGTTTTCGCAATCTTTCAAATTCCTTAATCCTTGAAACAGTGTCGTAAGCATATCTATTAAGCATTGTTTTTATAGAAAACAATGGCTTACAAATCTTTTTATGCTTATAACAATAGTATGTAGTCAATTGAGGTTCTTTTAGAGTAGCAAGATCGCTGTGTGTTGTAGCTCGGCATGACCTAATTGTTCGGCTCAAAATCAGAGCTAAAATCTTTTTTGTTTTCACGTCCTTCTCTTGCTTTATTGTGTTAAAGACATGATCAATTTCTTTTCTGACATTATCCATAAACCAAGTGTCTAAAAATGATTCATTTTTGTCTTGCTTCAGTTTTATTGAATATTTTTTGAGTAATTTTTGATATGTAGGTAAAAATTCCCTCTCTTTTTCGGAAGAAAACTTTTTCTCATCAAAATTGCCCTGATTTATTTTGTATTTGAAATCTGAGCCGGGGAAATGTTTGTTATTAAACTTTGCCAATTCTGCCAAAAGTTCTGTTTCAAATTCTTGAATTTTATTATCATGCTCAAAAGTATCTATGGCGGAAAGCATCTTTTTTATTGCTTTTTGCAAATAATCATGATCATAGTTTGTTGCCTTGCAACTCGCAATCATGCAATTAAACTCAGATACATCAATACCCACAGAATGGATACCCATTTCTAACGATTGAATAATTGTTGTGCCTGAACCTAAAAAAGGATCAAGAACTATATCACCGGTTTTAAAATATACTTCCTTTTTAAAATCATCGGTGTGGGAATCAATAAAATATTCAACGAGTTGCGGAATGTACTTTCCTTTGTATGGATGCAACCGATGAACATGTTTTGTTGTATCTTTCTCTCTAAGATTATCGAAAGACAACGCCCAGTTTAAATCGTCACCGAGTTGTTTTTTCCAATTAATCTCTCTTTTACCTTTCCATGACTCGTAATACTTTTTCAAATCATTCAAATCAACGAGGGTTGATCCATTTTCTCCAAGTTTTTTAACCTTGCCGTATTGAACAAGGTAAGAAATATTTGTTGGCGACACCTCCTTTTCAAGATAATCTGTCGCCCATTTTGATGCTTCGTGTATTGTTACTAATGACATAAGTTTATTTTAAAATTCTTTTCTTAATACTCCTACGACCTTTCCTTGAATTACGACATTTGATTCGTAAAACGGCTTCATAGTTTTGTTTGCTGGAACAAGTTTTATTCGATCCTTTTCTCTGTATATTTTTTTGAGCGTTACTTCGTTTCTGTCTGGCATATATGCCACCGCTTTCTCTCCGTCATCTACTGTTGGTTGGTCTCTCACAATCACAATATCTCCATCTGAGATTCCTTCTTCAATCATACTTAGTCCAGAAACCTTCAGTGCGTAGTAGTCATGTCCGGGGGAAAGCATACTACGCGGGACTTCTATTGGTTTTGGATCACGGATAGCTTCAATTGGACCGCCTGCAGAAATAATTCCCATCAGAGGTATCATTACTTCTGAAACTTTGTGATTATGTAGGGCATTGATTGAACGCTTTTTACCCTTATCTATCAAAAGAAGATTTTTGCTTCGCAAAGAATAGACATGTTGATGGATTGTCGGCACGGAACGCTTAAAATGTTTGGCAATTTCCACTAGTGAGGGGGAGAAACCATTTTCTTGGCGATACTCGCGTGCAAATTGTAGTATTTCGGCTTCTCGCTTTGTTGGTTTGCCTATCCCCATACTTGACTTCTTTTTCATACTTAGATTATAATGCCTAAAGATAACCTAAACAAGTCCCGGTTATCCACAAAACTAAAGTATGGAAAATAAACCAACATCAGGAGACGATAAACGTGCTCACCTTGCAATGATTCAAGGTGTTATTAGCCGAATGGGTGGCAATCTATTCTTTTTGAAGGGTTGGGCGGTTACGCTCATTATCGGTCTGTTCGCGGCAACAATTTCTTTCAACGGAAATCAATACTTGAATTTTATATTGGTTGGCGCGCTCGTGTTTTTCTGGGGTTTTGATGCCTATTTTCTTTCTCTTGAACGATGTTTCCGCAATTTGTATGACGAGGTACGAAAAAAGAACGAGGAAAACATAGATTTTTCAATGGACATTTCTGATTTCAAAAAATACTACAAGAATACATGGATTGGCGCGTTGCTTTCAAAAACATTGCTCGCTTTCTATCCAGTCCTTGCGGTCGCAATGCTTCTGATTATTCACTTTCTAAAATAGGTATGGCAAGAAAAATTTTTATTAGCTACAAATACGGCGATTCACAAGTGCAACGATTGCAAAATGTTGGCTTGCTCAACACCACAACTGTACGCCATTATGTTGATGCGCTACAAACACTCTTGGACGCAAACGATCACATCAACAAAGGTGAGGATGATGGTGAGGATATGAGCGATTTCAAGGACGAAACTATCGCATCAAACTTAAGAAATAAAATCTGGGATAGTTCAATTACAGTGATTTTGATTTCTAAGGGCATGAAAGACCTTTTTGTTGTAGAAAACGATCAGTGGATTCCGTGGGAAATTGCTTACTCACTGAAAGAAATAACTAGAGATGGGAGAACTAGCGGAACCAATGCTATGTTAGCGGTTGCGCTACCAGACGAGAATGGCAGTTATTCATACATCGTCAATCACTATAATTGCGTTACAAGCTGGAATACTGGCTCACTTTTCAAAATACTTGGCGATAATATGTTCAATAGAAACAATAAGAATTTGATTCGTTGTTCAACTTGCCAAGGAACACACCACACAGGCGATGACCATTCCTATATCCATCCAGTCAAATGGAGTGATTTTATTGCGAATGTGAACGGACACTTAGATCATGTTGTTGGACACCAAAGCAATCTTGATCACTTTGATATTACGAAGGAAGTTTAATTTTTTATATGGCAACGAAAAGACAAGTATTTTATAGCTTCCATTACAAACCAGACGCGTGGCGTGCTTCTCAAGTCCGCAACATTGGTGCTATTGAGGGAAATAAACCAGCTCCTGATAACGATTGGGAAACAATCACAAAGTCTGGAGATGATGCCATCAAAAAGTGGATAAATGAACAAATGAAATATAGGTCTTGCACCATCGTTCTCGTTGGAAAAGAAACAGCTAATCGAAAATGGATAAATTACGAAATCGTAAAATCATGGAATGATGGCATGGGAGTTGCTGGTATTTATATCCACGGTCTTAAAAATAGCCAAGGATATATTACTGAAAAAGGAATAAACCCTTTTGACTATATAACTTTCAAAGATGGTAAAAAGATGTCTGAAGTTGTTAAATGTTACAACCCTACAGGAAATGATAGTAAGGAAAGATATGATTGGATTTCAAAATACATTTCTGCAATCGCCGAAGAATCTGTACAGATTAGAAACAAATAAGGGGAGCCACTCGCGTTAGCGGGTGGTTTTCTGTGCGCGCACTGGGTGGGCGGGGCAAGCACATATAGATTTGCTTGTGTCTAGCACAATCCGCTCTTTAGAGTTACCACGGGCTCAATCGAAGCCGTAGAGCGAATACGAAGCAGACACCGAGCAGGCATCGTGAGCGAATGCGAACGGCCTATGCGAGGTGGTTGCGAAGTGTGAGTGGGCACTAAAACTACCACAAAACGCGGATACGGGAGCGCCTCGCACCGACGCGAATGACGGAGGAAAGGACGGACAAAATATCGCAATAATGCTAAAATACAAATACAAGTCCTTTCTGGAGGAATGAAGCGTCGGAACCAAAACCAAAAATTTTCCTTTCCATTTTTTGCCGGCTCCCCCCACACCCCCCGCCGAAAAAGGAATTGTAAGGAAATTTTTGGTTTTGGGAGCGCGACCGAAGGGAGCGTGC
>JAQTWD010000026.1 GCA_028689435.1 Minisyncoccota bacterium
AATGAACTTATTTATCTTTAAAGGGAAACTCATCAAATCGTTAGCTGTCGGGTTCTTTTTTGAAAAACCCAAACGATACACCCCAATATTTCCAACCATTTCATAGTCAGATAAAGCATTATCAAATTTTAAAGCAACCATATCAAATTCATAATCACCACCAAGTCTATCAGTGATTTCTTTAATCGCCACTTCTGCCCCTCCGACATATGGATAATAAGTAGTTGAAAATATTAAAATCCTTTTTTTATTATTTTGATTCATATTAAACAAAAATCATTATGATATTATCAATAATATCATAATGATTTTACTTGTTATTGATTTTTTATTTTTTCTATGTAATCCTTTATGCTTGATTTCGCAGACCAACTAAATTCTTTCATTTTTGTTAAATCTATTTTTGAGTGATTTCTGTCACCTTTTTTAGCAGGCAACATTTCAATCTCGCCACCAAACATCTGTGCAATTTCTAAAACAGAAAAACTTTCTTCTGAACCAATACAATGCCCATCCCCTCTTCCTTTTTCGCCAACCAATATCAAACCTTCAACAATATCACCTACATAAGTAAAAGCTCTTTTTTGTGTCCCCGGAGAAACAACCGTCAGCAATTCTTTGTTCTTATATTTTCTTGAAAAAATTCCTATTAATGTTGCGTACTTTCCTTCTCTTATTTCTCTTTCACCGTAAACATTATAAAAATATGTAATAGCATAATTTAAACCAAACCACTTTCCATAATTATTTACCAAATTGGTGTTTGTTGCTTTGAAATAAGCGTAGGGTGATTGGTTTTCACCGTCTTCTGCATCGTCAAATTCTCCAAATTTTGTACTAGATCCAGCATAAATTAAACGCACATTATTTTTGCGACAAAATTCCAAAACTTTAAATGTTCCTTCTTTGTTTAATCGCCACACTAAATCTATGTCATCAAATGAAGTCAGTACGCGAGAATATTCTCCTAGATGATAAACAATATCAGGGATTTCTGTAATCAAAACCTCGATGTCTTTTGTCTCTCCTTTTATGTACTCTGCCCCATCAATATGATTTTCTTCTCTACCTGTAAAATAACTATCCAAAGAAATAACTCTGTTATTTTCATCTTTAACTAATTCTTCTATCAAATGCGAACCAATAAAACCTGCACCACCTGTTACCAAAATTGTTTTTTTCATAATAAATTCTAAATTCTTTTTAATTATATTCCCGCTCGCGACAAAAGCGTTCTGATTGTTTTTAAAGCAATTTTTAGGTCCAAAACAAACGAACTATTTTTAATATAATACAGATCATAAGAAAGTTTGTTTTTTGTTTCATCTATATTCACATCATGATGTGGGTGATTTTTGTGATACATTTGTGCCCAACCAGAAAGCCCTGGTTTTATTAGGTGGCGAATATTGTAATATGGTATAGTCTCGCTATATCTTTTAACCAAACTTGGTGTCTCTGGTCTTGGTCCAATCAAAGACATTTCTCCTTTCAAAACATTTATCAATTGAGGCAATTCATCAATTCTTGTCTTTCTCAAAAAATTTCCAACTTTTGTAACCTTGGGACTTTCCTCGATCCCACTACCAGTACTTGAAACACTCATACTCCTAAATTTTAACAAATTTATTACTCTTCCATTTTGTCCGATTCTTTCACCAACAAAAAATATTGGACCTCCGTCATCAATTTTTATTGCCAAATAAACAAACGGATAAAAAATAAGGGAAATAATTCCTAAAACAAAAGAAATAATTATATCCATTGTTCTTTTCAAAAAATCATATGCCAGATGACGGCGAGAAGAAATGTTTTCTAGAAACCAATTATATCCAACCAAAGAAAGTGGGGTCCTATCAAAAATATCTTCGTACACTTTGTACATATCAATAAATCTTACTCCAGAAAAAATAAGATTATACAAATGAGGCAAAATCTCTAACACCTTTTCATTATTTAAATCAACAATAACAGAGTGAATATTTTCACTATAAATTTTATTGATAATCTCTGTCTGAAAATCTATACCACCCACATCTTCCAAATTAACAAAAGATACTAACTCTATATCGTAACGATTGTTATTTTTTATTTCATCAAGAAGTTCAGTCATTTCTATTCCACTTCCGATTAAAATAGCATTTTGTTTTTTTCTAAACCCAAGAAATGAAGTTGAATAAAACCTCCAAACAAAAATCAAAATTGAAGAAACAGCCAAATAGATAAATAGATTTGTCTTTGGAGCAATACCAAAAAAAGGAACAAAATAAAAGAATATTATCGCAACGATACTGTTTATTATTTGAGTATTAAAAATAACCGCTGGGATTTTTTTCTTTAAAATCAAAGTATGTTTTTCATAAAGTCCTGCAACAAAAAAATTGAGTATCCAGACAACAAACAAAAGGGAAAAAGGTGCCAAGTGTCCTTCAAAAACCTCTTGGGTAGGAACTTCCATATACCTAAACAACAAGGTAAACCAAAGAGCCAAACACAAGAAAAAAACATCCCCCAGAAACAAGATTATTGGTTCTCTTTTATTATTTATCATTAAATTAAAGTATAAGGGAAAAATTGTCTAAAATAAAGGATCAATAAGGAGTAAGGGATAAGGTGTAAGGATTAAGGAATGAGTAGCAAAAATAAATATAATTCAAATCTATGAACATAATCCGAATCTACAAATTATATCCAAATAATACAAACACTACGAATCAAATTATTATTGCTACAAATACCACGAATAAAATTCGGATAATTCGTAATTCGGGGTACCTGCCTGCCGGCAGGCAGGTTCGGATATAATTTGTAGTATTCGGATTATATTTACTCAATAATTTTAAAATCTTCTGCTTTCAATTCTCCCTCTTCTGTGTTCTCTTCATTTCCCTTGTCGTGTTTTTTAGAAAAAATTGCTCCCACACTAGAAAGAACCATTATAGATATCAATAAAAATATCCATTTATTAAAATCTCTGTTTGTATCACCGACAAAAGCCATCTGATTTTGTTTCTCTTTTTCACCAATCAAATTTTCTTTTTCTAGATTGTTATTAATGTTTTTTGTTTCATCTTTAATATCTGTTTTTTCACTGGCCACCAAATTTTGACTTACAGCTTTCGGTGATTTCGTAACACCTGTATTTTTTTGTTGAGAATTATTTACAGAAATATTTTGTATTATTCTATTTTCAATATATTTATCTACGATTTCTCCGTTGGGGTAAAGCAAAAAAATTTTGTTTAAATCATTCAAAGAAAGATTTGTTATTTTTGAAGAAATTATCAATTTTTTATTTGGCAAAATAATGGTATCTTTTGGAAAATCAAATCTCTTTCCATCTGATTCCAAATGCCACCAAGAAAGATTTAATTCGTAACTAGATTGATTAAATAATTCTATAAAACCTTTGATATTGTCTACTTTTGAAATAATGATATTGGCGGGTAGAGCTGAAACAACCAATCTATCACTCGCACTGTATTCTCCTGCTGTGATATTGAGAAAAACGACATAATCCCCTGGGTATTGATATGTGTGCAAAACAGATTCTCCTTCTTTGACGCTTCCATCACCCAAAGACCAAATATAGCGAACATTTTTTAGTGGAACATTTTGTTTACCAACAGCAAAAGCTTTGAACAAAGTATCTGCACCAACAACAACTTTTTTGTCCTTTCCTGCATCCACCAAAATATTTTCCTCCATCAAATTCAATTCCTGAGACACAGATATTTTTTGAGAATTTGTTGTTTCTTCATTATCTGAACTTTGAGTTGAGCTTTCGTAAGAAGAATTATTTGAAGTCCCAATAGTCGGAGAAGACACTATCCAACTTCCGTTTTTTAATTGTAAAGAATTACCATCACCATTCGCACCCATTCCGGGATTATAAGAAACGTTATCAACATCATTTAAATCAGCATCTCTCAAAATAATTTCCTCTCCCGAATTTGAAAGAGAGAAGGCACTATCAAAAATAACCCCCGAAAAATTTGAATTTGATTGCTTAAATTTATCAGGATTATCCGCGATTACAGCGCATTTACCACCCAGCAAAACAAGACTGCCTTCCTTTGGATAAGAGGAAATTTTATGATTTGTTTCAGCCTCAAACAATTTCCAATTTGCCAAATCTGTATCTTCTCCATCATTACAAATTTCAATCCACTCAAAACCAGTATCTGTCCCTTCTAAGTTGTACATTATTTCGCTAATAACAACTTGAGCCTCTGCAAAGACAGGGCTCAATAAAAAAATAGCAATAAGAGTTAGTCGATAAATCATTTCTTGTCTCCTTCTTCAAAAATACCTCTTAAAACATTTTCTGGTACCTCTTTTGGCTTATTCTCTGCCGATATTTCTTCTTTTTCATTTTCAACATCTTCCATTACCCCAGACAAAGCCTGTCTCAATTTATTTTTATTTTCTGTTTGAATATCTTCGTTTATACTTGCTCCTTTTTTCTTAACATCAAAACCTTTTTCTTTTTTAAAAGAAATTTCTTTATTTTCACTCTTCAAACTTTCTAATGCTTCTTTTAGAGAATTTTTCCCTTCAAGCACTGGTGGTTGTGGAGACCGAGGTCTTTCTTGATAATTTTTTCTTGACATATCTCTAGGCTTTTCTCTTTGAAAATTTTCTTTTCTCTCGTTTTCATTATGTGCAACCTTTTTTGGAGCTTCATTAATATTTCTCTCAATTTTTTTTTCTGATTTTTTATCCTCTTTTTTTGGATTACTAGATTCCAAGTCTTCCAAAATAGCTTTTTCAACAGATTCTTTATCTTTTGAAAAAGTTTTTCTAGATGCTTCTATCACCTCATTTCTAAAAGAAATATTTGGTTTTTGCAAAGGAGGAAGAGTAGTTGCAGAAAATGGAGTAGAACCAACTCCGTTTATCATCAATCTTAAATAAATCTGAGTAAACCCTAGATTCACAATATCGTCCGCTGTAAAAGTGGGAGAAAATTCTCTCTCCAACAATTCCGCGTCTGTCGGACCAATTCTAAAAACAATCATGGAACCAACGTTTCCAAAAACCGCGGCTTTTACTGTATCTGGCATTTGTTCCACATATTGGTGAGCCATCGTCAAAGCCAGTTTATATTTTCTCGCTTGTGAAAGAATATCCGCAAAGGAATCGTTGGCAAGATTTTGAAATTCGTCAATATACAAATAAAAAGGAGGTAGTTTTCTTATGTCTTCTTTTGCTAAATCAGAACGGCTCATCGCAGAAAGGTAAATTTTTGTCGTCATCATAGAACCGAGCAAGTCGGCGTTTGATTCCCCAATTTGTCCAATAGACAAATTTACCAAAAGAATTTTTTTGTTATCCAAAATATCACGAAAATCAAAAGATGATTTTGGTTGTCCTACAATGTTTCTAATAATCGGATTTGATGTAAATTGTCCCACCTTGTTCAAAACAGCGGAGTAGGCTTCTTTCCTATATCTGTCATCCCAAGACGCATATTCTTGCTCCCAAAATGCTTTTACTATTGGGTCGGTAATGTTGGCAACAACTTTTTTTTGAAAAATTTTGTCCACGAACATTCTTGGAATTGAAAGCATTGTAGATCCTGGATATTCCAATAAAGCCAAAAGTGTATTGCTAGTGATATGCTCCATTCTGTCTGAAAAAGATTCTTCTCCCCAAATTTTCTTGAACGCCGACAAAAGACCTTGCGCAACAAGATATCTTCTCTCTGGACCAATGTCTTCCATAACATTGAAAGCGACAGGAAATTTTGTGTCAGCAGGAGAAAAATAGACGACATCGTCAATCCTGTTTTCTGGAACGTAATCTAAAAGAGTATCTACCGCGGATCCGTGTGGGTCAATGAAACAAACACCATTTCCGTTTTGAATATCTTGAGCGGCCATATTTTCAATCATTGTAGATTTTCCCATACCGGTCTTTCCAATAACATAAATATGACGAGTTCTGTCGTCTGCTTTTATACCGAATTTAGTTTTTTTGTTGCGAAAATCTGTCTCCGCAAAATATGTGATTTGATTAGGATCTTCCATGACTTAAATTATACAAGATAATTTAAAAATTATAAATGATAAATTTTAAATTATAAATTAAGTAAACGAATAAAACGAAAAATTTGCTTCGCAAATTTTTCATCTACTCACTACTCACTACGTAGTGCTTCTCTCGTATATTTATTTGAAGGATCCCACAACATCCAACTGGTCAAACCAACATCATAGGTTGCCTGTATCTGCGCTTTGACTTCTGCAACATCATAATTTCCTCCGTAATCAAAATCTTGCAACCACGGACGAAGTTTCAAAGGTGTCGTACTGGCATTTGTCAGTCTGGTTACAGCACTACCCATCGTAAAATGAATTACTTCATACGGATAGTGATTTGGATTCTTCCAACCGTTAAAATTTGGTGGGTAGTGTGACGGATAAACCATTGGTGCAATATAGTCAAAGTAGGGTACTGCATTTTCCAAAACCTGACCAATATTTAAATCGTCAGTATTTGTCGTCACCATTCCAAACAAATCGGCTGATGTTGTAACGCCCAATGCTTTAAATTTTCTTCCAATATATCTGTAAAAATCTCTCATCACATTTGCCTTTCCATTTTCTGGATCAAGAGCGATTTTCTCCTCGCTAAATGGATAATAAATATCTTTCATATTTCCATCTGAGGGAAATCTGATGTAATCAAAATTAATTTCATCAAATCCTAAATTATAAGATTCTTCTCCGATCATATATGCATAATCCCAAACTTCTTTTGCCCCTGCGTCCAACCAACGAATCCCCTTTCTATCTGCCCACACACCACCATCACTTGCTCTCTTTACTGCCAAATCTGGTCGCGTCTTTGTTAAATACAAATCTTGAAAAACAGGCAATCTTCCAATCACGTAAATATTTTTTTGGTGCAAAAGCTCTATAAATTCTTTTATATCTGTTATTTTACACTCTCCTTTACTCATATCAGCGATTGCTCCTTGTAATGTTGGATTTTCCATATCAAAAGCAATTTTTCCTGTCTCGTCTTTAATATTCAACACCAAAGAATTTATCTCCGTTGTATCAATTAAATTTACTAGATTTTCTCTAAAACTTGGCGTACTGGCAGCACAAGCAGTCATATAAATTGCTTTTACTGCTTCTGGAGTTTCAACGTGAGTTGCTTTCCAAACTTCTTCTTTCGCAACCTCTTCTTTTTTTGAATCACTTTTACCTACCTGATAGTTTGTCGCTACCAATTTTGGGAAACCTGTATAAGACAAAAAAATTACTGCAACAAAAAAGAAACCTACGAAAATCGGTTTCTTTGGTAATGTTTTAATTTTTTTGATGCTCTTTTCTTTTTCCATTATATAAATATAATCCGAATCTACAAATTATATCCGAATACTACAAATAAATGACCTTAATTAACATCCGAACCTGCCTACCAACAGAGAGGATATATTTTATGATTAATCTTGTTCTTCTGTTATTTCAGATAATTTAGGTTTGTTTTCAAAAAACAAATTCTTCTGAGTTTCCTCCGTACCATTTTGTTTAAATGTTCCATTTTTTTCGGCAGACGTAGCTTTTTGAACTCTGTATGTATAAAAAGATTTTAAAAAAATTAAAACAGCAAGAATAGTAGTAACAAAATTTTCCCAAGATCCAGGGAAACCCAAAAAAGGCATAACAACTATAATCGCTGATAAAATAGAAATTAGTTTCATATAATATAAAGAGATTTTAATATAATAAAGATTCCTGCAACTATCAAAAGAAAAGATTTCCAAGATCCCGGGATTTTAATAGATGACATCAACACCAACCCTATTCCTATTAATAACAATACTAAATCCATAATTAACAATAATTATATTAGAAAAGCAACAAATTAGAAAGCCTAGAGATTAACATACCAATATACGAATGATACTAATCATACAAATGCTATACGAATCCTAATTTGAAGCAATCATAACCACAAATTCACCTCTTATCTTGTCAGGATTTTTTTCAAAATATTCAATTATTTCTTCTGCACTTCCGCTAACAGTTTCTTCATAAATTTTTGTAAGTTCTCTGGCAATCACCACTTTTCTTTTTCCAATATGTTTTTTCAATGATTCCAAAGTTTTTAAAATTCTGTGAGGTGATTCATAAAAAGCGATAGTCCTCTTTGTTTCTGCAATTTCTTTAAACAAAGTTTCTCTTCCCTTTTTGTGTGGCAAAAATCCCAAGAACAAAAATTGATCCACAGGCAAACCACTTATGGAGAGTGCCGAAACCAAAGCGCTCGCACCAGGAATTACAATTATTTCTAATTCTTTTCCAAACTTCTCTCTTATTTGAGAAACCAAAAAAGAACCTGGATCAGAAATTGTCGGCGTACCTGCATCGGAAACCAAAGCAATATTTTTGCCAGCTTCAATCATCTCAAAGATTTTATCAATTTTTGAAATCTTGCTGTGTTGATGATAAGACATTGTCGAAGTATCTATTTCATATTTTTGAAGAAGTTTTTTTGTCACGCGAGTATCTTCACACAAGATTAAATCTACTTCTTTCAAAGTTTTAATCGCTCTGAAAGTGACATCTTCCAGATTTCCTATTGGTGTTGCTATTACGTAAAATTTCACTTTTGCTTTTTAATTATTTCTTTAACAAATTTATTTTTTGCCAATGTATATTTTTTTCTATCATTCAAATTATTTTCTGACAACACTTCCTTTAATCTTTGATATTGATCAAACTTTATTTTATCTTTTCTTAAATAATCTCTAAAAAATAATCTATCTTTCCATACACGACCATTATATCTAACAATATGAATATAGTGCGTTCTATTTTTATCATTTCCTTTCGCAATTAATAACCTGTTCTTTGGTGAAAAATATTTTTCTCTCTGAAAATATTTTGGAAATTTTTTTAAAATGTTTAAGCAAACACGCCCTTCGTTTTTGACAGATTTAACCCCAACTAAAATATCAATGATTGGCTTAGATGGCATACCTTCAATGGAAGTACTGCCAAAATGTTCAATAGAAACAATATTGTCACCTAAAACCATTTTGAGAAATTTTTCCTCTTTTTTATATTCCTTAATCCACACTGGATTAAAATAATTTAATTTAACTATTCCTCTTTTTAGTCCTAATTTCATTGAGCCCTCTGTCGGACTTGAACCGACCACCTACGATTTACGATACCGTTGCTCTACCAGATGAGCTAAGAGGGCAAGTTACTAATTTTTAAACAAGACTGATTTTAAATTTAAACAAAATTTGTCATTCTTATTACTTACACCCTGTTACTTGTTACTTGCTACTTCTTTTGAGCCGTTGAGCAGGATTGAACTGCTGACCTCGTCATTACCAATGACGTGCTCTGCCAACTGAGCTACAACGGCTTATTATTATGATTCCAACAGAGAGGCTTATCTAACCAAATGACGTGCTCTTCCACCTATTTCCTATTCGCCAAAGCTCATAACGGAAATTTCCTCGCTTCACTCGGAACCGGATGAAAAGCAAAGTCATTTGCTTTTCATCCAACTGAGCTACAACGGCTTAATTATAAGTTCACAGTTTACAGTTTACAGTTTACAGAGAAAATTTGCAAAAACAAAAAAACACCTTTCGGTGTTTTTTGTCTGCGCGACCGACCGGACTTGAACCGGCAACCTCCCGCGTGACAGGCGGGTGCTACTAACCAAATTGAGCTACGGTCGCATTTTTTTAAAACTTTCAAAAACAACCTTCTTTCTAAAAAGAAAGAGATTATTATTGCTACTATTATACATAATTTCATATAAAAGCAAAGAATTCTTCATGCTATAGTTTAAACGAAAATAATTTTTTTGTGCGTAAAAAGACCCATTCACCAAACCAAAATCTTTCAAAGAATGTCTTAATTCATTTAAAAAGTTAAAGGAACAAGAGGTAAAGCCTGTTTGTAAAGTTAAATGTTTTGTTTTTCTTTTTTTATGAATTTCACCTACCCAAACATGACCATCACCGTCAAAATAACCGCGGACAAAATCACCAAAATATTTTTTAGGGATTTTTGGTAATCCCATGGTAGATGTTTTATTTTCATTCACACCCAAATTTCTCAAATCATCACATATTTCTTTACTACCTATCTGAATTCGATATCGATCTTTTTCTTTACCAACACCTTTTCTTGTTGCTATTTTATGATCAGAATCTAAAATTTTCTTAATACTTTCGAGTAAATCTTTATCACAAATTTGAATACTGAAATAATGATAGCCCCTTGAATTAACATCGACGGATCCATCCGCCATAAAAAATCCCAAAACATAAGCCATCTCGGATGACCATTTTTTAAAAAACTTTTTATTTACTTTTTTATATATCGGCATACAAAATAAATAAAAAAATAATAAACAATAAAAAATATTTTAAAATTACAAAATTTATGCGACCGCATAAATTTTGTAATTTTTATTTTTCGTTCACGTCACTACTCACTACTCACTACTCACTACTCACTACTCACTACTCACTACTCACTACTCACTACTCACTACTCACTACTCATAACATTATACATCGTGACAGGACATATCCCTAACCACACTTATCAACAAAAAAATCGCTCTCAGGCGATTTAAGTGTGTCGATGGGAGGATTCGACTTCCAATTCTAAACAAAAATTTCGTCTTCGCTTCGCTACGACTCATTTTTGTTAAGAATTCGTTGTCTCGCTTGCTCGTATTTTTTCTCACTTCGTTCGAAAAAATATACTTCGCCCGTTTCGAATCCTCCATCGAACTACAAAAAATACATTTCGTAAATATAAATATTTACTTCATTATTTTTGTGTCGATGGGAGGATTCGAACCTCCGACCTGGCGCGTATGAGACGCCCGCTCTAACCAACTAAGCTACATCGACAATTGTCATTAAAATAACATTTTTATTGAAATTTCTCAACCAAAAATATCTATTGCTAAATTATGGAACTAAAAAAACTGGGCGTAACCCAGTTTTGTACTGAAACTTTTACTCAAAAAGTTTAGATCTCATTTTACGAGCAGTTTCTTTCTGTTCTCTCCGAAATTTTTTATTCCCTTTTATCCTCTTCTTTCCTAAATCTTTATTACCTGGGATTCTATTATACAAAAATCTCAACCAAAGTGCGCGAAAAGGATTTTTTACTGGCAAACTATTTTTATCAATTTCCCTGTGAGAAAAATCCTCATGACAATGAATTCCCTTACAACAATAAACACATCCTTTCCAACAAAGCCCCCCGTACAAAAACTCAAATTTGAAACCACCGCATCTGGGACAAAACATGAACATAAAGCCTCCTCAATCTATAAATTGATCTTTTTCCTTTGCTATTTATAACAACTCAATGATTGCGAGTCAAGAATAAAGAAAACCGCCGATTTTTAATCGGCGGTTTTCTTTATTTGTAGCGGGAGTTTGAATTGCACAAACGCCTTCAGGTTATGAGCCTGACGAGGTACTACTCCTCCATCCCGCTATAATGCAATAACAAAAACAATACTACAATAAAAAAGAATTAAAATCAATCCTTTGTACTAGATGAGTACATCGGTAAAACTTTGGCGGATTTTTCATAAAACGACCAAGGCGTTTCGTAACCGAGAGTTTGGTGAGGACGAACAAAGTTGTACTCAACCAACCACTCGGTTAGCCTTT
>JAQTWD010000027.1 GCA_028689435.1 Minisyncoccota bacterium
ACAAGGAGAAAAATAAGTAAACCAGATAAAATATATACTATTCTTTTGTGATATTCTCTTGTTACTGTCATATCTATAATATACTCTTTTGGTAGGATTTTTAAAGAGTAAGAGAGTTATTTAATTATTATATGTTTTTCTATTACTAGAGATAAGGAAAAAATGGAGATGGTATCGGTAAGAGATCGTCACCTAAAGATTGGTGTGATTTTATATTGGGATTTAATTTTGTTAAACGATTTATACAATCATCCTCATTTGATAATTTACCGGGGTATGGCATAAGCATTATCGGGTCTTGAACGACACCTAATACTTTTTTTGCAATTCTTTTTATTTCGTTATTAAATATTTCTGGTTTAATTTGTCGAGAAATTTCCTCATGTAATTGTACTTTTAAATTTTTGTAGGATTGTTTTGGATCACCAGTAACAGCAATAAGTTGTGCAACTCCTAAAAAGTGAAAGGTCGCTATTTCTGAGTCTTTATGTGTCAATAATTCTTGTATATCGGTTAAAGCCAGCCAGTCAACTATATGTTTAGTTGCTTCTTCAATACCAATTTCTATATCAAATTTTTCGCTTAGATTAGAAATCATATCATGAATCATTGATAACCTTTTTAATACCTGCAGGGGATCAATTATTGAAATAGTTTTAGTGCGGGATTTCTTCTTTTTTGTTTTAGCGATAGTAGATTCATTATATTTTATTGTTTGCTCAACAATATTTTGAAACATCCGTGAATTTAAGTGCCCGTTTGACATTTTTGAGGCAGTGTAATTTTCACACCACATTAACGCGCGTACCGCAGGTTGTATATCATCAATAGTACGGGTTTCTTGTTTTAACGATTTTTTGTCTATTATTTGAGTAAACAAATACATTAAGGCGTCGTTCGGATTGCTACTTGGGTCGGATAGTATGTCAAGAATATGTTTTTGTTCTTTTTTGCCTAATCCGATATCTTCAAGATATTCAAGTAGATTGTTGGCGACTTTCTCTGAAAACGATAAAACCTCGCGGTCAATTTCTGTCGCATATTTTTTCTTATTTAAAGGAAATGGTTTTTTTGAACCAATGTTTAGTGAAAGATGTTCATTTCTTATTTTTTCAATTGGTGAAAGACCGTTTAGGTCACTGTGAGGAAAATGATTCCACACCCCTGTGAGTATTTCAAAAATATCTTGTATCTCAGCCTTTTTTTTAACGGTCAAAATTATCGTATTAAATAAATCTTCTTTAAATATTTCGTATGGCGAGTTATCGTTTATGCCTAATCCACCTACTAAAACAGCTTTGCATGCATGTAAAAAATCAAGCCGTTTTGGCAATTTGAACCGTTTTACCATTTGATTATAATCATGTTCTACTTGTTCTCGCAAAATTTTGATATCTTTATTAAAATCAGGTTGGGTATAAGGTTTCATATATATAATAATATTAATTACTAAATTTATCACGAAAAATATAAAAAGGGAAATGCCAAAAACCTAAATATTCTAAATATTTAATAGTTTTATATTTTAGCAGGCGGAAAACTTCTTTTGATGGTTTGTAAACTTTGGAAAACTGGGTCAGGAAATTACATGAGCCAACAACGAGCAAATGTAATTACACAAATATCCATCAATTGATCTTGGTAAGGTATTAACAAGATTATGGAATTTTTTTAAATTGTTGAAATGAGATTCAACTTTGGAACGAGAAGAATAAAGAATGTGTTGTAAAGGAGTTGCAAGTTTTTTCATATTTCTATTGTAACTAGTTTGTATTAAATTTGTATTAAATCGGTAATAAGTAATATATTTGAAAGTAAATGAAAGAGAGGAGAGGGGAAGAAAATAAAAAAACCCCGCCGAAACGGGTTTTTTTGTTGGTGGGTTATATTGAAAAAAGTATGACACTTTTTTCGTTTCTTCTTAAATTTTTTGTCGACGTAAAAGCACAGCATTAATTGCAACAATAACTGTGCTGGCTGACATAAATACTGCGGCAATTGCTGGTTGAAGAATAATCCCCTTAAATGCAAAAGCACCAGCCGCCAACGGTAATGCAACAATATTATATCCAGTTGCCCAAAACAAATTTTGAATCATTTTCGTGTAGGTCATTTGTGACAATCTCACAATTTTTACAATGTCTCGAGGATCATTTCTGACAAGAATAATTCCAGCTGATTCAATGGCAACATTTGTTCCCGCACCAATAGCGATGCCAAGATCAGCCTGTGTTAAAGCAGGAGCATCATTGATACCGTCGCCAACCATTGCAACTTTTAAACCTCGATTTTGCAGTGCCTTAACTTTTTCAGATTTTTCCGATGGTAATACTCTGGCAAAATGTTCGTCAATACCAAGTTCATCACTTACCCATTTTGCTACATCTTCGGAGTCACCTGTAATCATTGCCGATTTTATACCCAGCTCTTTGAGCGACCTGATCGCTTCACGTGATTCTTCTCTGATAATATCAGCAAGAGCTATCGCGCCCAAAAGTGTTTGATCTTTTATTACAAAAATAACAGTTTGCCCTTTTTTGCCTGCATCTTCAACTTGCTTGAAAAGTTCATTTGGAATATCGATTCCAATATTTTCTAAAAGAGTCGGACCTCCGACCATAATTTCTTTTCCTTCAATTAGTGCTTTTACGCCTTTGCCTTTTATTGCTTCAAATTTTTCGGGTTTTTTGAACGAAAGTTTGTGTTCTTTGGCTTTGGCAACTATCGCTTTGGCAATTGGATGTTCGGACAAAGCATCAAGAGAAGCAGCAAATTGCAATACTTCATCTTTTGTATGATCATTAGTATTCCAAATATTCACTATTCCAAATTCACCTTTGGTTAACGTTCCTGTTTTATCAAAAAGTACTATTTTAATAGTTCGAGCGGCTTCAAGTGCTAATCGTTGTTTTACCAGAAAACCATTTTGTGCCGCTTTGGTTGTGGAAATGGATGCAACTAGGGGCACAGCCAAACCCAAAGCGTGTGGACAAGCAATTACCAAAACAGCAACTAGTCGGGCAACAGCAAAACCAACTTCGGAACCAGCGATGAGCCAAGAAATCAGTGTTATAATTCCGCCCGTAATGGCTATAACCGTTAAATAAAAAGCAGCTCTGTCTGACAACATTTGAAGTCGAGATTTTGAGCTTTGAGCTTCGATAACCAAACGCATAATTCCTGCTAAAAATGTTTTTTCACCGATGTTGGTAACTCTGATCTTTAAAGCTCCATCTCCGTTGATAGTTCCAGCTATTACATTGTCACTTTCTTTTTTGGAAACAGGTTTTGATTCGCCTGTAATCATTGATTCATTTACACTAGATTCTCCTTCTGTAATTACACCATCGGCGGGAATTTTGGTTCCAGGTCTAACAAGCACTATATCGTTTTCTCGAAGTTCAGAAAGTGAAATGGTTTCTGTCTTATCATTACGAATTATTTCTGCGGTGTCAGGAAGTAATTTTGAAAGTTCTTTGAGTGCACCTTGTGCTCCTGAAACAGCACGCATTTCAAGCCAATGTCCGAGAAGCATAATGGTAATAAGTGTCGTCAATTCCCAAAATAAAGCCTCAACACCAGCAAATACAGCATAAAGACTCCAAAAATATGCAGATGAAATGGCAATGCCGATGAGGGTCATCATGCCTGGCAATTTGCCACGAATTTCTCTCCAAGCTCCGACAAGAAATACCCAGCCACCGTAAAAAAATACTATCGAACCAAATATCAAAGGCATATATATTGATCCTGGAAATTCTGGTGGTGACCATTTAAAAATTTTTTCAATAACATCGGCATATAATACAACTGGAATAGTGAGAATAAGACTCACCCAAAACTTTCGAAAAAATATTGTCGTACTGTGTCCTGCGTGCTTGCCTTTCATTTCTTTTTTCTCGGGATTACCCGCCGTAGTTTTAGCGGAGGCGGGGACAAGACTCATTCCACATTCAGGACATACACCTTGTTTATTTTTTCTTATTTCTGGATGCATGGGGCAAATATAAATTTGTTCCGCATCATTTATTTTTTTGTGATCTTCGTGGTTCATAAATTTATTTTACCATGTTTCCACATTTTTATATTTAACTTAATTTTTATTTCTTTTTTCTTTTTTCCAGTTTTTCTAATTTTTTTTCAGCATACATAGTCCAGCCGAGAATTCCAATGGCTTTTTTAATCGCTTCTTTTTCGTCTTTGGTCAGTGTATTTTTTTCAAGAAGTTTCAACAATATTGAAATTGATTTTTTATCGTCCATTGATTTAAATTTAACATGAAAAATAGCGGGAAAACAGTGAAAAGGGGGGAGATATTGTCATAAAATAGGGCAGGACCCGATCTCCAGTTTTAGGAAAAAGATGAGAAATTGGTTAGAAACATTTTCTTTTGATCTTTTTATTTAATTTATATAAATTATTCACACATATTAACGGTTTTTGCAATAAAAATCGTTCTATGTAAAAATAAATAGTGAATCAAAATATTCTTTATTAAACAAAATTTCTCGCTAAACAATTTCTGCATTTCGGGGAAAAGATGTTTGAGGAAAACGTTGTTGAATTCAAAATTAAAAGATAGATTAAAATGTGGAATAAACAAAAAGTTGAATATTTGGCACTTAAACTTTTAGAAGAGGTTGGATATACTGCTGGTTGTGATAAAGAAATTTCTGAGATTTTAGATGACAAGCTGAAAAATTTGTCTAGTAATTTAACTGATAAAGAAAAAAGTGTTGTTGAAAATAAACTTTTTGAATTTATAGAAGATTATAAATCAGAAATGTGTTTTGAGACGGAGGAAGATAATCATTACGATCATGAACCTATATATTTTGATGAGAAAATAAGAGATTTGTGGTGTTCTGCTGTGAGAAATAAACAGATTGTTGAAATAATATATAATTCAACAACAAGTGGCGAAACAAAAAGATTAGTTGACCCTTATAAGACCAGATCTCCATTTTGTGAAGGATTTTGTCATTTAAGAAATGAGGTTCGCAAATTTAGGTTTGATAGATTTGTAGATATAAAAATAACAGATAAAAATTTTATAAAACCTGATAATTATTAAACTATGCAACCAAAATATGATTTGAAAAAAATAAAAGTTTCTGTTGATGAAAAGACTTTTGAAAGAGCTGTTGGTTTACACAAGTCTGGGAAAATTAAAAATTTTAAATTTAGTCCTCGGGGTTGTTCTGCGATTGTTGAAGGGAAAAATACTTATTCTGTTTTTGTTTCTAATACGGATATTTATAGAGGTGCTTGCGACTGTTATGTTGCTCAAAATAAAAATGAATTGTGCAAACATATGGTTGCTACGGCTATTTATGCTATTTTAGGAGGAGAAGAAATAAAAGAAGAAGATGTTCGACCTGTTGAATTTGTTTGTTCTGGAAAATTAGGGAAATTGAATACAGAAGAATTGTCCGAAGTTAAAAAAGAAATATCCTCAGCAATGAAATTTATAAAATGTTATACAGGTAACTCAAAAAAATGGTTTGAATATACTTATTCATTATTAGAAGGCTCTCGTATGCTAGAATCAACTATTTCTAATTTACCTGTAAGCAAGCAAACATCCGATCTTGTTACAAAACTTCTTTTGAGGCTTGATAATAAATTGTGTAGAGGTGGGGTAGACGACTCTGATGGGGCTGTCGGCGATTTTATTTATGGAACCGTTGAGATTTTAAAAGAATTTGTAAAACTTGATAAAAATTGTTTGGAGTCTTTTAAAATTTTTAAAAAACAAAAAACTTGTTTTGGTTGGGAAAAGGATTTGGTGGAATTGATTGGAAAATAAAGGATAGGAGGGATAAATAAACTACCCCGATGCAGAGCATCGGGGTAGTTTATTTAGATTTTTAAAAAGAAAAAGCCACCGATATGGATGAATCCATATAAGGGTTTTTTTCGTAATTATACCTATATAATATATTCTCTTGGTAAAAAACAAGTATTCACATCAAATATCAAGAATAAGTAGACCTAAAAAAGGCTCCTGACCCCATTTCCTATAATTAACCACATCGGTACATACATAACATTAATTTTAATTTTTAAAATATCTTCTTATCAAAATATTTATTCCAAAAGATATCAACATTACCCCAAGAACCTTTTCTTCTGTGTAGTAGTTGTTTAAATCTATTGATAGTGGACTTCTTGGCTTTAAAAATAAGAAAAAAGAAAGTATATATATACCAATAAGTATCAACATGTCTGGGTAATATTTTCCGATTATTTTTGTTATTTTTTTCATATTATTTTAACAATATCTCTAATCACTTAAAAAATAAAGATAGATTTTTTGTTTTCGTCCATTAAATGACATGATCTTTTAAAATCTTACTCGCAAATAATCACTTCTTCATCCAACAAACCAGAAAGATATTCTTTTGCTGAATACATATCACCGATTTTATCAATTAAACCATTATCTAAAGCCATTTGTCCTGCCATTGTAGAACCGTCCGCCAAAGCTCTAACTTTTGATATATCTAAATTTCTCTTTTCGGCAACAGCTTTTATAAAATTATCAGCGACTATATCAACATCTCTTTGCAGTAGTAGTTTTTCTTCATAGGTTAAAATTTTATCTGAATCACCCGTATCTTTAAATTTTCCTGAGCTTATTTTATTGTAAGTCAATCCTTCAATTTGATTTTTTCTTGAATTATCTACATAAGATATAGTTACTCCTATACTTCCGACATCTGAATTAGCCGAAGCAAAAATCATATCAGTCCCAATAGCTGACCAATAGGCGGCTGATAATCCCATTGTTCTAATTACAGAAACGGTTGGTTTTTCCGCGCGACTAAAAGCATTAGATATTTCTTCTCCTGCAACAGCCACACCTCCACTAGAATCAATATCTAAAATAATTGCTTTAATATTTCCAGAATTATCTGCATTTTCTATTTCTCTTATAATATCGCTTGATCCAACATCTCCGTCTTCATATTCTTCAATATCTATGAATCCTTTCAAGTCTATTTTAGCGACATTACAATTTTCGTTTCCGTTTCCGTAATCTTCTGAATAATAAGAAGTGTTTTCATCAAGATTAAATTCATCTTCGTAGTATCCAATATCCCAAAGTATTTCATCTTTAATAACCAACAAACAAGCTATTATAACAATAGCTATTCCCATTCTTTTAAAAAGTTTTTTATCTCTTGCGGGATCAGATTTTATGAATTTCATAGGGTTTATTATAAACTATTTATTTTTAATTAGTAATTTAATCCTAAAACTAACACCCAATCTCTTGTGAAGAGAGGATATTTAAAATTTAATCAAATGCGTTTATGTCGAAAGGACATTCTATTGCATTTATTTTTGAATACTGCCAATTTTTTGGAATAAAATCAGACATCCCAACTTTTTCATCGTAAATCAAATATAATTCTTCTTTTGCTCTTGTTGTTGCCACATAGAATAATCTTTGTTCCTCATCTTTCACCTTCTGCATCGTAACTCCGAGTATTTCCATAAGTTCATTATCGGGGTGAAATTTTGGAAAATTTCTACGGTTTGCACCAACAATAATAACTACATCGCTTTCTTTCCCTTTGAAACTGTGAGCGGTTGAGTAATCTATATTAAACCAAACATCTTTTCCTTTTAATTTTTTCTTTATTGTTTTTGGCCGCTTCGGACACCATTCTCCAATTTTGCCTGCAAACTTTGATATTGATAAACCGTGTAGCTTATTAGTTCTAAATAATAAACATACTTGTTTTTGATTTTCTACTTTATCCTGCACAATGTATTCTACAGTTTTCAAATAACGGGCAAGTTCCAGCGGTATTGATTTATTTGTTTCTTCCTTACCCAAAAGTACATAGGCGGCGTCCATATATCTTCTATCTTTAGTATATTCGTTTATGTGTTCTTGGTCATTCCTTAATTCAACTCGTAATAGTTCGGAAAGATATATAGCACCATCTGGCTTACTTTCTTCTGGTTCTCCACCTGTACCCAAACCAGCCATAAGAAAATTTGAGTGCAAAACAATATTTTTATCGCTTCTATAATTAGTCAAAAGTTCACTTTTAATTCCTCCAGGAAAATAATTTCCGTTGCCATCTTTATCTTTAGAATTAAAATTGTCGAAAAATTTTAAATCCGAACCAGCAAATCCATTGATCGCTTGCCAATCATCCCCAACACAAAAGAAAGAAATAGCCGGATTTACTTTTCTAATCTCATCAATTAATTGATAAAAAAGCTCAGAAAAATCCTGATACTCATCAATTAAAATATACTTGATATCACTAATCTTTTTCTCACCATGATAAACAATTTTGCAGTTTGCACTTTCTTCTTTAATTTTTTTAATTGCATCAACAAAAAGACCATCAAAATCAATACAATTTTTTTCTTCTAATCTGGCTAAATATTTGTCGTATATTCGACAAGCTATTTTTACAAAAAACTCATTGCGTTTGCTCAAATTAGTGTTACCTTTTTCTCTTTCGGCAATACTTCGGATATCTTCTGGTTTATAAGAAAGTTTTTGTGCCTTATTGATAAATTGGGTTATCTGTTTTACTAATTTTTCCTTCCGCCTTTCTACTTTGGGGATTTTTTGTAATATCTCTTTTTCACTTAATCTGGTTGAAACAAAAAACCCTTTCTCATTTAAACGTTGTTTAATAATTTCCTCAAATTTTTCACGCACTTTATCACTATTATTTCTCTCGTCTAATAATTCACTTTTTATCTTGTCAAAATCATCTTGTGACATTTCAACAAAACCAGTTTTCTTAAAAGAAAACAGTTTTCTTTGTTCACCATCAGAAGAAAATAAATCTCTTTTTTCTTTTGATTCTTTTAGGTATTTTTGCGATTCCTTTTCTGTCTCAAAGAAACTCGGGTATCCTGGGTTCTTTTCTGTAAAGCCAAAATATTCAATTACGGCTTGTAATTGCTCTCTCTGTCTATCGTCTGTATAGAACAACGAAAAATCTGGGTTGTATGGATATTTTATATTAAGATCTTTCTTTACATTACGTTCATAGATATATTCAACCTCTTTTTCATTTTTAGAAATTTTATGCTCAAATAAAAAGTCAGCTATATATTTCTCTCCTACAGATTTTACAAACTCACCCGCAATGGTTGTATATTCCTGATTTCTTAAATATAAATAATATTCACTATCGTTCCGAAAAGCACCATTTATTTTTTCTGACACCGCTTTCAAAAACAAATAAAACAGTTTTCCTATTAAACTTCTATCTATATTTTCTACTTCATCAAAACACTCTTGCACAAATTTAGTTTGAAGCTTCTCATCTTTCCCGTGGCGATTATGTTCGTTACTATGTGACTTTTTATCTACCAATTGATTTTTTCCTGTATTTGCAATTCGTTTAGCTAATGCATGAAAAGTGAGTGTGTTTGACTCTGTTGCAACTCCATCACCACAATATTTTTTATCATTTATACGGTCACGAAATTCTTCCGCAGCTTTTTTGTTAAATGCTAATACTAAAATTTCTTCTGGTTTAGCTCCGTAATATTTTACTAACTGACGAACTTTTAGTGCAATTGTTGTTGTTTTGCCTGATCCTGCTCGAGCTTGTACTAAAATATATTTGCCCGTTTTTGTTAAAACCTCAGCCTTTTTTTTATCAAAGGAAAACCTACATTTTTTAAACCATTCCCCTAAATCTTTACTAACATATTCAAATTTAATATTCTCATATTCTTCAAGCCACTCTTTTGATTCTTTTTCTAAAACAAATTGATCTGCCTTAGCAAAATTATTCTCTTTTAAAAATATCTCTGCTTCATACAATTTTTTTCTTATATTTTCTATCCTTTCTTTTTCTTGTTCTGGTTGTCTATAGCGAATAAAATCTGGAATAAAATAATTTAGTCTTTCATTTTTCCATTCATCATTATTGTCTGAATCAATAATAATTTTTCTTGCTTCTTCAATTTTCCCAGATTCTAACAAAGCAACACATTTTTCATTTAAAATTTTACGACAATTAAGACAATCTTCCTTGGTATCATCAGTTCTTTGAATAAATTTATCTTCAGCTCCACATTTTATACAAATTTTATTCATTATTTTTTTCATCTTAATTTTTTCTTCCATATAAATTTAAATTTATCACAAAAAACAGTGAAAAAACAGTGAAAGGTGAAGGAAGTGGGGTGAAATTTGTCTGTGATATAATAACCTAAATGAAAATAATAAATTCTTGGTTTGAGAAATCAAGCGGTTTACAAGCCACCGCTGAATATGAAGATTTGGATGACTTTTCTTGTTTGCCTTATGAAAAGTGTACGCAAGTTGTTTGCTTTGCTTTTTATAAAAATAAACTTTTGCTTGTTCGTGACGGAAAGAAAAAAAGTTGGGGGCCTGCTGGTGGCAGTATAGAAAAAGATGAGACTTTAGAAGATTGTGCGAAAAGAGAATTGTTGGAAGAAGCTAATGTTGAAATGTTGAGTTTTAAGCCAATTGGTTATCAAAAAGCATCTCTACCAAATGGACCAGAAGAATACCAACTTCGCGTTTTTTGTGAAGTTAAACCTATCGGAGAATTCACAAAAGACCCTGATGGAGATATTACTGAAATTAAATATATTGATCCGAAAGACTACAAAAAATATTTTGATTGGGGTGAGGTTGGAGAGAGAATTATTAAGAGAGCAATTGAATTAAAAAAGTTATAGCCAAACTATATTATTTATAAATTAAAAACACCACTTTTTTAAGTGATGTTTTTAATTTTGCTCCGCGGGCAGGACTCGGTCACGAGTCACTAAATATATTTCTTCGTTTTACTCGAAATCTATTAAGTGCTCGCGACCCCGGCTCGGCTTTGTTGCTCCCTGTGGGTCGCAACAATATGCCTGCGCCTTTCTCGTCCTGACGCAAGGTATGAAGATACCTTGCTCTCGCGGAAACAGAAATAAAAAAAGACATTCAGAAAGAATGTCTTTTTTTATTTTGCTCCGTATTCTGAACGAAATCCGAACTTTTTTCAAAGAAAATCCCGAACAAGAATGAGGTGCGTTTCCGCTTGCCTCCGCTCCGCTACGGCAAACCAAAACAGAAAAATTTTCTCTACATTTTTTAATTTTTTCGCGCGCAATTTTTTCTTTTAAAAGGAAAAGAAAATTTTTCTGTGGCGCCTGTCCGCCGTATTGGCGGATGTTTCTCTTATTCAGAGAAAAGCGGAAACGCTCTATTCTTAATCGCAAAAGGGCAAAAATTCCTTCCCCCAGACCCCCTTCCTTTTTGCCCTTTTGCTTTTCGGGCTTCGCCCGATTTTTTTGCGG
>JAQTWD010000045.1 GCA_028689435.1 Minisyncoccota bacterium
TTGCTCACGTATCCAATTTCGTTACATTTACTCCTAAGAATGCTATAACAGATATTATTACGTGTTTTGAGATTGGGGGATCTAGAAAAGACGCATTTAGAATTGCGAAAAACATAACAGAAACAATTCCTAATGAGGCTAAAACAATAAAATCAGCAATGGAGCACTCTCCTTTATTGAAAGAATTTTTGGAACAGCATCCAGAAGTAAAAGAGTTTTCAGATGTTTACATTGGTCTTCCAAGAAGTTATTCAACACACGCTGCCGGGGTAGTTATAAGTAAATACCCATTAGCCGGATTGGTGCCTTTAAGAATAGATGATTTTGGAAATGTTTGTTTGGAATATGAAAAGGTAAAAGCTGAAGAAAATGGATTGATTAAAGTTGACTTTTTGGGTTTAGAAACATTAAATATAATAGAGACTACAAATTCAATAATTAAAAGCTTAGGATTACCAGAACCAGAAGACCCCCCAAATTGTGAAATATATGATGAAAAAATTTATAATTTAATCTCTGCTGGTGATACGTTTGGTGTATTTCAATTGGGGGAAAGTGGTGGAACAATAGATCTTTGTAAAAGAATTGAACCGCATTCTTTAGAAGATTTAGCAACAATTAATGCTTTGACTCGTCCTGGTGTATCTCCAGATGTTAAAAAATCATATATTGAAAGAAGATTTGGAAGAGAAGAAATAGATATTCCGCATCCTAATTTTGAAAAAGCAGTAAAGGCAACTATGGGATTGCCTATTTTTGAAGAATGCTTTTTATTTTTAGCGCATTATTTTTCTGGTTGGGATTTAAGTAAGTCCGATAAAATGAGGAAAATTTCAAAGTTAAAAGCTAAAGGTAAACATTTATTAACAGAGCTTAAGGAAAGTTTTATAAAAGGAGCGGTTGAGCATTCAAATGTAGAAGAAGAATTTGTTCAAAAAATTTGGGAAGATTGGGTAGTTCCTTTATCAGGATATGCTTTTAACAAATCTCACGCAATTTTGTATTCTATGGTCTCTTTTCATACAGCATATCTAAAAGCTTATTATTTTGCTCCTTTTATGACGGCAAAATTAATTTCAGATACAAAAAGCAATTCTCCCAAAGCGAAGGAAAAAATTCTTAAAGGAAGACAATGTTTACGTAAGAATGGAGTTAAAATAAAGCCGCCAGATGTAAATCTTTCTGATTCTGTATATAAATTAATATCAAACACTGAACTTATTAGTGGATTCTCATCTTTACATGGAGTAAAAGAACCCGCTGCTCTTGAAATTATATCTAAAAGACCATTTAAAGATTTTGAAGACTTTTTAATGAAAGTTGATGCTAGTAAAGTAAGATCGCCAGTTGTTGAAGCCTTAGCCGCTTCTGGAGCCCTTGATTGTTTTAATTTACCAAGAAAATCTATGTTTATGTATGCTGGAGACCTTAGGAAAAAATTAAAAGCTTTTGAAAAAAGAAAAAACATACAAAACAAATTAGAATATACCCTTCCAGATCAAGAGTGGTCAAAAGGGGAAATTAGAGCTTTAGAAAATCATTATATAGGAGAGGCTCTAACAGGATCTAAAAAAGATTCGTTTCCCACTTTGTTTGTAGAAAGAGATATAACTCATATAAGAGATTTTAATAATTTACCTGATAAATATAGAGTCATATGTGAATTTGAAATTAAAGACCTTTTTGCTTTTAGAGTGAAGAATAAAGAAAGTAAAATTTATAATGAAGAAATTTGTAGAATGGTTGGAGAAGATCTTTTTGGAGATCAGGTTGGAATAATAATGTTTCCAGAACAATTTGAAATTTTTAAAGCAAAATATGAACTGGCTCTAGAAAAAACTAAAATAGAAAAAGGATTTGGAGTAAGACTTTCTGGAACAATAAGTCGGTTTCAAGGAGAAATATCTTTAACCGTTACTGATATATACGCTCTTATGAATCCTGTGCCTATTCCAAATGTAAAAGAAAGAGGAAAAGTAGAAATATATTCTGCTTCTTCTAAAAATAAATTAATCAAGAAAAAGCAAGAAGATATTGAAGATGATATTTTTTCTTTGATAAAGGGCGAATGAATGATAGAGCCAAATATTATCTAAAGAATAAACAAAAAATCTTAAAAAATCGAACAAAAAATAAAATAAAATTTCTATGTATTGAAATGTATTCTAGAGCAAAAAGAAGAGCAAAAAGAAAAAACATAGAATTTGATTTATCAGTTAGTGATATTTTAAACATTATTCCAGAAGTGTGTCCTTATTTTTTAGTTCCATTTACAGAATTTTCTAATATTAAAAATATGGATTTTTCTATGTCTCTTGACAGAATCGATAATAACAAAGGGTATATTAAAGATAATGTGCAAATAATTAGTTTTAGAGCAAATTCATTAAAAAATGACGCAACATTTTTTGAGTTTGAAAAATTAATCATGTGGATAGAAAATTGGAAAGAAGAGCATAATGATCCAAATATGGTTTTAAAAATATACAAAGAAGAATTTTTAAAACATTTATATGCAAATAAAAAAAAACATTTAAAAGTTAATTTGAGTTTTGAAGAATTTGTTTCCAGATTTCCATTGAACAAAAAATGCCCAGTGTTTGGTTTTGATTTTAATTTTGAGCATAGAATGAAATATAATTCAATTTCTATTGATAAATTCTCGCCTAATTTAGGCTATGAGCTTAACAATGTTTCTATTATATCAAGAAAAGCAAATACAATTAAATCTAATGCTAGTTTGAAAGAATTAAAACAAATTTTTTCTGCAT
>JAQTWD010000002.1 GCA_028689435.1 Minisyncoccota bacterium
TAGCGGTTTTTTGTTGTTTTTATTATATAAATTGACAATGTTGCTTAATTATGTTAATATTGTAGATAGGAAATAAGGGTGTTTTTAAAAAAACGCCTAAAAATTTTTGAAAAACTTAAATGTCCGCAAAACAAACGAGGAGACAACATGAAGATAAAAGAATACATAAAGGACGTGTGCTTTGAAGACACATCAGCCTCAGTAAGGGCTGGAGATTCAATGCCCGTGGTAATGTTGGCGATATGTGCCGACATGTTCACTCTCGGAAAACTAGCAGGTTTTCTACTTTTAATGGTAGGTTTAACCCCTCTCTGGATTTTTTGTTTGGTGATGTATCCTGTTTGTAAGTTCACCGAAAAATGGTTTGTCGGTGGCAGAGAGAGTTACCGAGGAGGCGGAAGAAGGTGACGAGCGAGTAATCGCCCGAGACAGCCCGTATTAAAACGGGCTGTTTTTTATTTCCATTTTTTGCCAATATGTACAACTTTGATGGTCGTCAATTTCATACACGTCATTAAAAACTTGCACTGACAAACAACACCAGCCGTCATTGCGAGCGAAGCGAAGCAATCTATGTCGTTTTCGTTCTGGATTGCTTCGCTTCGCTCGCAATGACAACAGAAGTGAAAAATTTCCCATAAATCTCACACCCTAAATCATTTTTTCCAAATTCTCTTACTCCTTACACCTTTCACCTTATCCCTTACTCCTACTCCTTGATACTTCGTTCCGTTATCCACTTTATTCATTTCAAAAAATGCACAATTTCAAGTAAAATATATCTAATGGCTTTTATAGACCCACAAAAAAATATTGAACAATTTGGATTGGAAAAAGGAATGATGGTCGCTGATTTAGGTGTTGGTTCTGGTTTTTATACTATTTCTGCTTCAAAAAAAGTGGGGGAAGATGGCAGGGTTTATGCTATAGATGTACAAAAAAATCTTTTAGAAAAACTTCAAAAACAAGCCGAGACCGAGAGGATATTCAACATAGAATATATCTGGGGAGATGTAGAAAAATTGGGGGGAACAAGGCTTGCAGACTCTTCTGTTGATGCGATTATACTATCCAACATCTTATTTCAAATAGAAAACAAGGAATTGCTTGCATCCGAAATAAAAAGAATCCTGCGACCAAATGGCAGAGTTTTGGTAGTTGATTGGTCTGATTCTTTTAACAACATGGGTCCAACAAAAGAAATGGTTTTTAATGAACAACAGGCAGAAGATTTTTTTATCAACAAAGGATTTGTTGTTGTTAAAAAAATAGAAGCAGGAGAAAATCATTACGGGATAATTTTTAGAATGAAAGAGAAATAATTAATTAGTAAATATTAAAGCGTGTAGTGACGAGTTTGAAAATACCTATATTAAATATCGTTTGAATTTTTATAAAAATTCAAACGACTCAAATTTTTTCAAAATTTGATTTAACAGGGTCATATTTTTCTAACTCGCTTCGCTCATAAGAAAAATATGACAAATTTTCAAATTGTACTTACAGGAATATTCGTTTTCTTTATTATGGTAGGGGTTGTTTTATTTGCCACATTTGGAAAAGGTGGTAGTTCTGATTCGGTTGGGTCTGTTACTATTTGGGGAACAATGAACAAAGATTTGATGAATCAGATTTTGGATAAATTAAAAAATGAAAGCGACAATATTTACGACGGAGTGACGTATCAACAAATTGACGAGAAAAATTTTAATCAAGAACTGGCCGAGGCAATCTCTTCAGGAAAAGGTCCGGATATTTTTATGTTGCCTCAAGACAGCATCGTAAAGCACGAGAGTAAAATATTTGCAGTGCCTTATGATACCTATTCAATGCGTGATTTTAAAGACAGATTTATAGAAGAAGGGGAATTATATTTAACAAACGAAGGCATCTTGGCTTTTCCTTTTACCATTGACCCGATGGTGATGTATTGGAACAGAGATATTCTTTCAAAAAACGGTATAGCAATAGCACCAAAATCTTGGGACGAGTTTTTTGCTCTTAGCCAAAAAGTGACCGACAAAGACCAAGACTTTAATATTTTTACTAGTTTGGTTGCACTGGGTGATTATCAAAATATTTCTCACGCAAAAGAAATTATTTCTACCTTGCTTATGCAAACTGGCAACACAATTGTAAAAAGAACCGATGATTCTTTTGATGTAACATTGTCACAAACCGCCGGAAATGAAATTTCTCCAACAGAAGAAGCATTAAGTTTTTATACTCAATTTTCAAATCCTGTAAAGCCAGTTTATACATGGAACAGAGCATTACCAGATTCAACAAAATCATTTTTAGCAGGTGATTTGGCTCTTTACTTTGGTTTTGCAAGTGAGCTATCACAGCTTCGAACAAAAAATCCAAACCTAAATTTTGATGTCGCGATGATGCCACAAGCGGGAAGTGGGAATGTGATTACTTTTGGAAAAATGTATGGATTGGCAGTTGTGAAGGCTTCAAAAAATATAGGGGGTTCATATAGTACTATTCAAGCCCTTACAAATGACACGGTTTTGATACATTTAGCAGAGCTGACAAATCTTCCTCCTGTATCACGGTCCCTTTCTTCAACCGAAGTAGAAGACCCATATTTGGATGTGTTTTATAAATCCGCTCTTATTTCAAAAGCGTGGTTGGATCTGAACAAAGATGAGACGGATGCAATTTTTAATGCTATGATAAATTCAATTATATCTGGAAGAAAAAAGATTTCCGAGGCAATACAACAAGCAGAAGATGAAATGATTTCTTTAATTACAAGATAAAAAAAATATAATACGAATACTACAAATTATATCCGAATACCCCGAATTACGAATTATCCGAATTTTATTCCTACTAATATAATTCGATTTGTAGTTGTTTGTAGTATTCGGATAAATTCGTAGATTCGGATTATACATAAAAATATGAAAAAACATTTTTCAAAAATTTATTCTTTGGGTTTGTGGGGGATATTATCTATTCCTGTTTTAGCGAAAGCGTGGAGTCCTCTCAACCCATCAATTTTGCCAAATTGTGCCAGAACACAGAGTGCTTCTCCGGATGGATGCCATTGGTCTGATTTAATAACATTAATGGATAACATTTTAGATGTCTTCATCTGGCTATCTATCCCAATCGCTACAATTTTGTTTGCATGGATCGGCTGGACACTGATAGTAGAAGGAAACAAATCAAGTGCTGTTTCAGCAGCAAAGGGAAGAATAATATCTTTGATAAAAGGAATGTTTTTTATTCTTGCATCGTGGCTTATCGTAAAAGTGATTGTGAGTATCTTGGCAAAACCAGAATATTATCAAGACTTTTTAAATTAGTTTTAAAAAAATAATTTGTTTTAATTATGAAAAAATATATTTTATTAATAAGCGCACTTCTAATAATTCCTTTAAATTTTGCTGACGCCCTTAGTACAACAGGAATAGATAATCCCTTAAATGCCAGCTCCATTCAAGGACTGATTGATTTAATAATCAAAGCAATGATTGAAATAGGAACACCGATTGCAATTTTGTTCCTTATTTATTCCGGATTTTTGTATGTAAAAGCAATGGGGAAGCCAGCTGAAATTACAAAAGCAACACAAGCATTTACATGGACACTCGTAGGTATCGCTGTTTTGTTAGGGGCGTCTATTTTAGCAAAAGTTATTGCGGGAACGATTAATCAGTTGGGGGTAGGGGTGCTATAAAAAATTTAAAAGTTAAAAATCAAAAGTCAAAATTACAATTAAAAAAAAGCGGTTGTAAGGACGAACCCTTGCAACCGCTTTTTCCTGTGTGTCACCGCATCTTGCTGATACGGAATGACACAACAGGATTACCAACTCTTGTGTCCGGCGGTAACTTCATGTCGAAGTACCGACAGCCTGTGTTACTAAAGATCTCTTTGGGACTGTTTATGTTCCAAAGTATCACTTCAGCACCGTCCAGCCCCTCCAGAGCATTTGCGCACCGGACATAAACACGGTCGTCACTAATGTTCTGATCAACAAAATTGAACCATCCCCAGTGACCTTTAGGTACATGCACCGGCTCCGCTAGCCATTCGTCTTTCGCCGGATACACGAACTCCTCGCGATCCGGGTTGATTGTTTCCAGATACGCCCTTGGCCATTCAACCTTGGGGGTTGCTGACTCGGGAGAATCTTTTGTACAACTCGGCATCGGAAGTGATGCCGTCAAAATTACGATAACCAATAAAACGACTATTGTCGTCGGCCATCCCCATGTAATTGTTTTCACGGTTTACCTCCTCTTATTTGAGCACCTGCGACAGAACCCTTGGTGAAATCTCCAGCATTACCGTCAACAGTGATGACGGTCCTTTTATTTCTTTCGGCCTGGATTATTTTAGCCCTTTCAGACCCGTCCATTTCTTTCCAAACCTTTTTCCCTTCTTCAAGATCTCCGCCCCCGAGAAGTATCCAAAACAATTCCTGCTGAATAGTTTCCGATTTGGTTTGGGCAATCTCAACGTCCCTTTCAGCATTAGCGTCAGTAATCTCCTTCGGGATGGCAACTTCTGTAACCATTGCCTTCTTGATTGTCAAGCCCCATTCTTGGGCCGTTTCTTTGATACCGCCGACATCAATTTTTGAAAAATCTTCTGTCGGGTCTTTGATTAAACCCAAGACCATTGCTTCTGCAACGACCCTGTCTGTATCGGTTGAAGTGTGATTAACAATTTTATCAAGGGTTGTCCCCTCCAGAAGTTCTGAAAAAAGTCCTTTCACTCCGGGAAGTTTAACAACCTCAACCATGTTGGCAAGCCAGCGGATGTTTCTGCCAATCAAGCCTTCGAGCGCCTTAACAGCATTATCCATTCTTAAATAAGCGTATGGATTGCTTATAAAAAATTGAATCAACGTATCAACGCTCGCCGTCTTGTTGTCAGACGACAAAACCCCTTTAATTTCGGGATCCATCGTCTGCTCCTTCAAAGAAACCTCCACAAAATCCATAAAAGGCTTGGGAAGGATCCAGCTATAGCCACCCGGGAGTAAAAACAAATTCGATAAATCACCCAGTATCATCGGCACGCCGACATGCACAGGGGGAATCTCGCGAATCCCATTCCACCCGAAAACCATCAAGATCGCCAGTGCTGCGAGCACCGAGGCAATGATGCCACGAATGGTGAAACCACCGGTGAAATTGGTGACGATAATAGTCGCCACGAAAATCAACCCCGCGTTGAAAGCAATACCCACCAAAAACGTGGTAAGCCTACTAATAGGCTTTTTTACCTTTGCCGGCTCCTGTGTAGGTGCCGGTATTGGTGTTGGCACAGTTGGTGCAGGTGTTGGTGGCGTAGGTGATGTAGACGAAGGTCGACTTATCAGACTCCATGCATTCTTCAAAAAATTTTTCATAACCACTCCTCCTTGGTCCTTTACGGACACAAAAGTATATTGTTTTGTCAAAAATGACACTATTTCTACCTACAACTATACTATACAAAACCCTATTTAGTCAAGAGCAAACAACAAAAATACTTGATTTGTCAATAGTGGTGTTATATAATGTCTTTGTTCTTTGATATTGGATAATTGTGCAATCGTTCCTCGTTGCGCTGGCGCGCAAGTATAAAGTAGTAAGGTGTAAGTAGTAAGAAACGAAAAAATTTGCGAAGCAAATTTTTTACTTACTCCTTAATCCTTACACCTTGTTACTTGCTTCGAGCTTGGCGAGGAGCGATTGTAAGGAAAGTCCGAACACTCGGTCGTTCCTCGTCGCGCTGGCGCGCAAGTATAAAGTAGTAAGGTGTAAGTAGTAAGAAACGAAAAAATTTGCTTCGCAAATTTTTTACTTACTCCTTAATCCTTTCTCCTTATTACTTGCTCCGAGCGTAGCGAGGAGCGACAAGGGTAGCGGGTAACACCCGTCAAAAGTGATTTTAGAGGTGCGAGCAGAGACGCTTAAAATTGAAAAATTTTAAGAACCCCTCGGGGTTAGTTTTTATGGAAACATAAAAAGTGAAACGGCTAAATCCTTACCTGAGTGCAAGACCGTATCTAGTCGTTCCTCATTACATTCGGAACGAAATTTTTAATTTTTAATTTTTAATTTCTAAACAATGATTAAATTTAAAAATGTTTTAATTTTTAAACACAAAATTTGCTTTGGCAAATTTTGTCGTCCTGGTGTTTAAAAATTATTTCATTAAAAATTGTTTGAAAATTAAAAATTAAAAATTAAAAATTTGAGGTCCGAGCGTAGCGAGGAGCGACTGGGGGAGTCGCTAGAGTTTGTTGGCAACAACAATCCCAGATAAATAATTATCGTCCGTCAATTGACGGATACAGAATTCGGCTTATAGATATCAAAGAATAATTAAATCAAAAATCCGCGCTAAACCGCGGATTTTTGATTTTTTATTTTCTAAAAAACACCAGTGATATAAAAATTTTGACTACAAATCATACGGTCGTATAATTTGTAGTCAAAATTTTTTTGTTTCTTATGAATTAACCCTTACACCTTAATACTTGCGCGACAGCGCTAGGTATTCACACTTTTTTTTAGTTTTTAAAATTTTGCGTTGTATAATAAGCTCAATGCATAGAAAAAATGTGGATAAAATATTTTTGATTATTGTAGGATTATTAATTTTGTCCGGTTTTTTTATATTTTCATCTGCATCTCTCGGGCTCTTAACACGAGAGGGGGCGAGAATGTCTTCTATTATGTTTAACCAAATAGCCTTGGGCCTTGTTTTGGGATTAACTGCGATGTTTGTTACATCCAGAGTTCATTATATGCATTACAGAAAATATGCTTTTTATATTTTTATTTTTGCACTTATCCTAACCGCGATGGTCTTTGTCCCTTTTTTAGGAATGGAACATGGGGGAGCAAAAAGATGGATTGAAATAGGTGGACAAACATTCCAACCATCAGAACTTTTGAAACTAGCCTTCGTCATTTATTTATCAGCATGGCTAGCTAGTGTAAAAGGTATGATAAAAAAATTAAGATATGGTGTTTTCCCATTACTTGGGATGATAATCATAAGCGGTGCGGTGATATTGAAACAACCAGATACGGGAACATTTCTAGTTTTGGTTATTGCTGGATTTTGTATGTTTTTTGTAGCCGAAGCAAAATGGAGTCATTTGTTTGGTTTAGTAGGATTATCATTAGCAGGAGCAGGTGGATGGATAATGACGAAACAGTATGTATTACAGAGAATCATCACTTTTTTTAATCCATCCGCAGACAGCTTGGGAGCAGGATACCAAATAAAACAGTCTCTTATTGCTGTTGGATCAGGAGAATGGTTTGGCAGGGGATTTGGAAAAAGTATCCAAAAATTTAATTATCTTCCAGAACCAATTGGAGACTCTATTTTTGCAGTCACAGCAGAAGAATGGGGATTTGTTGGCTCGGTTTTTCTGATATCACTATTTCTAGCTTTTGCTTTCAGAGGATTTCAAATTGCATCAAAATCGGACAGTAATTTTGGTAGACTATTGGCGGTTGGAATTGTTATACTGATAGTATCCCAATCGTTTATCAATATGGCTTCAATGTTGGGAATTTTTCCTTTAACAGGAATACCTCTGTTGTTTGTCAGCCACGGGGGAACAGCATTGTTTATTACATTATTAGAAGTTGGAATTATTTTAAATATTTCCAGATACCAAAAAAGATAATTTATGAAAATTTTATTAACAGGCGGAGGAACAGGGGGGCATTTTTATCCTATGATCGCTGTTGCTCAACATATCAGAAAAATTTCCGAAGAAAATAAACTATTACAACCAGAGATATTTTTTGTTTCCGATCAGCCATACGACGAAGATCTTTTGTTTAGAAATGAAATCACTTTTAAAAAATTATCCACTGGAAAATTAAGGTTGTATTTTTCTATTCAAAATTTTTTTGATATTTTTAAAACTACCAACGCTGTAATAAAGGCTCTTTTTATGATGTGGTCAATTTATCCAGATGTAGTATTCACCAACGGGGGATATGGTGCTTTCCCAATGCTTTTTGCTGCAAAATTTTTCCGAATTCCTGTTGTCGTGCACGTAACCGATACTGTCCCTGGAAAAGTGGCTCTTTGGGCATCAAAATTTGCAAAGAAAATCTCTATCGGCTTTCCAGAAACCGCCGATTACTTGGATAAAAGCAAAACCGCTTACACGGGTAATCCAATCAGAAGAGGGCTAGCGACACCTCTTGAGCAAGGAGCACACGAATTTTTAAAACTAGAAAAAGAAACACCAACAATTTTGATTTTGGGAGGATCACAAGGTTCACAAATAATTAACGATATTATTGTTGATATTTTGCCAAATCTGTTAGAAAAATATCAAATAATCCACCAAACAGGAAAAAACAATTTTGACGAAGTAATATCGCGAGCAAATATGTTAATTCAAGATAGCTCTTACAAAAAAAGATATAAACCTTTCAAATATCTTGATTTTCTTGCTTTGAAAATGGCGGTTGGAGCAAGTGATTTGATCATATCACGAGCAGGTGGCTCAATTTCTGAAATCGCTGCTTGGGGAATTCCAAGTATTGTGATTCCGATCAATAGTTCGGCAGGGGATCATCAAAGAAAAAATGCTTATTCTTATGCTAGAACAGGATCAACAATAGTCGTTGAGGAAAACAATTTAACACCACATCTTTTGGAAGCAGAGATAGTAAATCTAATGAATAATGAAGAAAAAAGAAAACAAATGGCAGAAGCAACAAAAAAATTTGCAAAACTGGATGCAGGAGAAAAAATCGCCCAAGGAATTCTGAATATTGCTTTAGGTCACGAGAAATAATTAACAAAGCCAATAGCTGATAGCCTATAGCCAATAGCAAAAAATTGCAAAGCAAATCTATATGAAAAAATTTACAAGAACAATAGAAGACTTTGTTTGTGAAAATTGCGGAACAGAAGTAACCGGAGATGGATACACAAACCACTGCCCAAAATGTCTTTGGTCTAAACACGTTGATATAAATCCAGGAGATAGATCGGCCGATTGTGGAGGAATGATGAAGCCAACAGGGTTAGATAAAAAATCCGATGTGTTTTATGTCATCCAAAAATGTGAAAAGTGTGGGCATGAGAGAAGAAATAAATTGGTAACGGGAGATTCTTTTGATGAAGCAATTAAATTACTCCAAATTTAACGAAATTCTTCGTCAGTTTCATAAAAATTTTTCTCGTCGTATGTCAAAATACGACTTAAAAAATTTTTAATCACTTCCTCGAATTTCATTTAAATTTGAAGTAATTTCTATTTTCGTTAAACTCCTCCTAAAAAGAGATTTGTGGTAATATATATTATAGTTTTAGAAGTAAGAAATATAGAAATGAGTCAAGAAAATCAAGCACAAGCAAAAAAAATAATAACCAGATTTCCGCCATCACCGACGGGTTTTTTGCATGTTGGAAGTGCCAGAACCGCTCTTTTTAATTATATTTATGCAAAACAAAATGGAGGTGAGATGCTTTTTAGATCTGAAGACACCGACAGGGAAAGATCTAAAAAAGAATTTGAAGATGAGATATTGGAAAGTTTGGAATGGTTGGGAATAGAAATAGATAAAGAAAAAATTGTAAGGCAGTCCGAGAGAGGAGAAACTTATAAAAAATATTTGGAAAAAATGATTACCGACGGCACTGCTTATGTGTCAAAAGAAATTGCCGAAAAAGAAGGCGACAGAACAGAGATAATCAGATTTAAAAATCCAAATAAAAAAGTTGTTTTCAATGACACAGTCAGAGGTGACATAGAATTTGATACAACCGAACTGGGAGATTTTGTAATTGCAAAAAGTTTAACCGAACCGCTCTATCATCTAGCGGTTGTTGTTGATGACTACGAAATGGGCGTAACACATATAATAAGAGGCGACGACGGTATCTCAAATACACCAAGACAAATTTTAATCCAAGAAGCCATTGGAGCACCAAGACCATTTTATACTCATATGCCACTTAGTTTAGCTCCAGATCGTTCAAAACTTTCAAAAAGACACGGCGCAGTTTCTATTCGTGAATACAGAAAAATGGGCTACTTGCCCGAAGCAATGATAAATTATTTAATGCTTCAAGGATGGAATCCAGGAACAGACCAAGAAATTTTTTCTCTTGATGAATTGATCAAAGAATTTGATTTAACAAAAATTCAAAAAGGAGGCGCTATTTTTGATCTCGTGAAACTGGATTGGTTTAACAAAGAATATATCAAAAAAATGTCAGCGCAATTTTTTAAAGAAAAAGTTTTAGAATTTTTACCTGAAAAACTGAAAAAGATGAGAGAATATTCTGATCAAATTTTGGAAAAAATATTACCTGTTTTGAAAGAAAGAATAAATAAATTTTCTGATTTGGAAGAAATGTTTGAGGGCGGGGAATTGGAATATTATTTTAAAAATCCCGAATACAGCGAAGAGAGTTTGGTTTGGAAAAGTGCCGAAAAACAAGAAACTATTGAGCACTTAAATAAAATTATATCTATTATTGACAATATTGATAATTTTCAGTCTGATGAGATAAAAACAGCTCTTTGGGATTATGCAACAGAAAAGGGCAGGGGCAATGTCCTTTGGCCAATGAGATTTGCCTTATCCGGAAAAGACAAATCACCAGATCCATTTACATTGGCAGAGATTTTAGGAAAAGAAAAAACAAACGAGAGATTAAAAATAGCTTTAGAAAAATTAAAATAAAATGCTTCAAGATCATTTTAAATTGTTAATATTATTTTTTATTATCTTTTCGTTGGGCTTGTTAAACCCGTCTTTTATAAATGCCTCTATAATTGATGACATAAAAAACCAAATCCAATCTAAGTCATCTAGTATAGGAGACTTAGAAAAAGAAATAAAAAAATATCAAGAGGAATTAAACAAAGTCAGTGAAGAAAAAAAATCTCTGAACAACGAAATATATCGCCTAAACTTGGACAGAAAAAAAATATCTACTGATATAAATCTCACAGATAACAAAATTCAATCAACAAGTTTAACTGTTCAAAAATTAGCAGTTGATATACAAGAAAAAGAAAATTCTATTTATCAAAACAACACAGCGCTAGCAGAAATTGTTAGATTAATTAATGAAAACGATTCTAATTCCATCGTAGAAATTTTGCTTTCTCAAAAAGACCTTTCAGAATTTTGGGATGATTTTGACAGTCTTCAAAGATTACAAATAGATATAAAGAGAAAGACCAGCGAACTGGTTATGTTAAAAAACGGTTTAGAAACAGTTAAAATGGAATCTGAAATGAAAGAAAGGGAATTATTAAATTATAAATCTCAGCTGGCCGATCAAAAACAAATTATTGATTACAACAAAAAAGAAAAGGATCAGCTTCTTTCAGTTACTGCAAACAAAGAATCTCTTTATAAAAAACAATTGGAAGAAAAAAAGAAATTGATGGAAGAGGTACTTCAAGAAATACAAAGACTGGAATCACAATTAAAAATTGAAATTGATCCAAGCAGTCTCCCAGATGCAAATTATGGTATCTTGAGCTGGCCATTAGAAAATATCTATATAACCCAATTCTTTGGCAATACTCCTTTTTCCACCAGCAACCCTCAGGTTTATAATGGAAATGGACACCCCGGAATCGATTTTAGAGCGTCCTCTGGAACAAAAGTACTCTCTGCTATGGGAGGTGTTGTCAAAGGAACAGGTAACACAGACTCTATCCCTCCAAAGTGTTATTCTTATGGAAAGTGGGTTCTTATAGAACATCCAAACGGCTTATCTACTTTGTACGCCCATTTATCTCTTATAAAAGTAAGCGCCGGGCAAACAGTTAATGCTGGAGAAATTATCGGATACAGCGGAAACACAGGATACTCAACTGGACCACATCTTCACTTTGGAGTTTATGCTAGCAAAGGGGTCCAGATTACAAAATTTACTAACAGTATAAACTGTAAAGACAAATATATTCCTTTGGCTTCTCGTGATGCTTATCTAAACCCGATGTCTTATCTACCAAAATATTAAAACAAAGATTACTGTTAACAATCTTGTTTTAAAGTTTATTTTTTAATAGTATAATTTGATTTATGATAAATAAAAATTCTGGATTTTTGCAACTAGTTTTGATTATTATAATTGGCATTATTATATTAAGTTACTTTGGATTTAATTTGAGAGGCATTGTAGAGGCTCCTCAGACACAAGAGAACCTTGGGTATGCTTGGGGTCTGGTCACTAATTTCTGGGACACTTATCTAGCTGGTCCCGTGTTATATTTTTGGAATGATATTTTTCTAGATTTACTTTGGAGTAGCTTTGTTGAAAATATGGAAAGAATAAAAGCAGGGGACCCAACAACAATTCAAGAAATGGCTCCTAGTGTAGATATTCAATAAATAATATGTGGGATCATCTCTTAGTTATAATATTAGCTATTTTTGTTATTATTCTCTGGTTTATAACCGTAGGATCTTAATTTTCAAATCTATTTCTTTTTTAAATAAAAGATGCTAATGTAAACTTCAGAAATTTATCTTGTATCTACTCAAAAATCTATTGCAAGGGGAGAAACAAAAATGAAGAATGTAGCAATCTTTTTAGGTCTAGTATTTGTTGCATTTTTAACCATAAACCATAAACAAGCCGCCGCAAGCTACTCAAAGAACGGCTGTTATATCCTTGTAGTACAAGTAGACTCAACTGTGGACGTTTTTGAAGCAGAAAATCGTGAAGAATCTACACGTGCACAAATGTATTTTGAGAGAGATTTTAGATTTGTTGAAGTTTTAAAATATTGCGAAGGAACAAGAAAATACAATAAAATAAACAATGCAATCAAAAATAAACAAGTTTATTTTTTCCCGAACTCAGAAGAAGACCAGACAGAAACATTTTGATTTAACTAATTAATCCTTAACAACGCAATAAAAAGCCCCCTCGACAATAATAAAAAATACATAAGAGGGGGCTTTATTTTAATTATTCAATGTCGCAAAAGGTATATTGTGCGACATTGCAATAATAAATAAACAAGGCCTTTTAGGCCTTCTCCCTGCAAGTAGAGGTATCAATATACCTCTACTTAGTTAAACAAATCTTTTTCTTCTTCCTTGAGAGTTTTTATTATCTTATAAAAAAGTTTCTCCACTTCTGGGTCCAATTTAACTTTATCTTTTTTAATATCAATAATCATATCAATTGAAACATTTTTTTCTTTCCACATTTTTCTGCTACTTGTATAAATATTTAAAATTGGCTCTATCTTGTCTAAAGCGTAAATAAATTTTGCTTCTGCATCACTCTTGGACTCGTATTGTTTTATAAGTTCAAAAATTTCTGGAAATTCTTTGAACTCACTTTCCAATCTTACTAAAGATTCTTCCTCCCTTTTTATTTTACTTTTTTTAAATTCACTATCAGTTGTGTGGGCATAAGTGTCCCCTGCATAAATTTCAACTAAATCATGTACAAGTGAATATTTGATGACAAGATCCAAATTCAGATCTAATTTTTGGGTTGAAATAATATACCAAGCCAACATAGTTAACTGATAGCTATGCTCTACATCGTTTTCGAGCCTGTCTCCCCCGTTTGAGCGAATTACTCTTTCAATTTTACGAAATTCATTAAGTAATTTTGTAAATTTTAAAATATTTTGTAAATCTTTCATATTAAAAACTATTATATCATTTTCATTTAAAAAATATAAAAACAAAAAAGAAGCGCCTTTTCAGGCACTTCTCAAACAAAATTTAAGGAACAAATATTAGTCCAGCAGGACCATTTATTAAGAACTTTTTTATAATCGTTTTCTGGAATATTTACCAAGACTACCTGTCTAACTCCGTGAGTCACAAACCAATCATTTTTGATATTGTCAGTAATGATTGTATCTGCCAGACGATGAGTATCGACAATTTTTATCCCTCCCCAATCATTTACCTCTTCCATTACTTTGGGAAGTAAATTTTTATCTTGAATTGAAACAAATAAAAAGAAAATATTTCCCATGCTCATAATAAATATCCATTTTCTGATTTTTATTTAATAACCTACCAAATTACTCTATTCTATAAACAATTATAAAGATAAAAAAAATAAGAGCAAATTTCTTTACTCTTATTTTTTTAATTTATATTTTGCTAGGAATAATAAGCCAAGCCAATATATAGACGATGATGGCAGGAATAATTTCTGTTACCAAAGCGAGAAAGATGAAAATTAATCTTATTATTGTTGAATCAATTCCAAAAGTCTCTCCTATTCCACCACAAACTCCGCCTATTTTCTTGTCTGTTTTCGACAAATGCATTTTTTTAATCTTGTTCATAGTATTTAAGGTTATTTTCTAACATTTTTACTCTACCACAAAAATAGCTTTCATAGCAAGAAATACAACAAAATCAAATTTTTATCCTGTTTATTTTGAAAATAAAAAAAGAAGGGCTCGAAAGCCCCTCTTTTTCAGAGTCCGCACACGCGACGGTGTGTGGCTCTGGCCTGATCTCCTTTTTTTCCAGCCGACGCTCGTGTCGGCCGTTTCCTCCCATATTTGCCGTGAGAATCGATGCCGTGATGTTTGAGAGATGCCATGTTTCCATCGCACTTCCAGTGACCCTTCAGCGAAGGATTTTCGCGGTAGATGTGACATTCCCTGTTTTCCTTTTTCAGCTCGGTCTTCCTCGGGGTAACCGGCTGACAGACGCGCTGACTCGTCGGGGACTTGAATGTCAGGGTGTCGTTGTCAGTCCAATGATCAGTATAGAACCCAGCACCCTTTTCGGCGACAAACTGTGCCCACGCCTCGGCATAAGCCGGATCGTGCATCGCCGTCTCGTCCGGGAAAAGATGGTCGTCGTTGCAGAGAAAATCTTCCGCGTCATCGTCGTCACCGAACCCGTCCGGGAAAAGGTCGCACTGGATGTTCTCCGAAGAAAAATCCTCGATCGCCCGCGAGGCAAAATGGTCGGGGTGGCTGACCACGAACATATCACCACGACCGACCCCCGGAAAGTCCTCCTCAATAAAACCGAGCTTTTCTTCCTCACACGACATCATCCTTGGGGTGATGTCGAAAAGCGGGTTGAGAATCTGGCCAATCTGATAGATAACAACCAATCCTTGTGCCATCTGTGCACCTCCAAAAAAAGATTAATAAAGAAAGTTTCTAGCTAAAATATTACCACACAACAATATATTGTCAATAGTCAAGGTGTTTATTTCAAGAAGTTTGTTTTTTAGAAATTGAATCGAAATTCGAAATTAATAATTAAAAATTCCAGCCAAAGACTACAAAGAACTATAACCCCTTGCAGTTTTTGGCTGGCGTATATCCCCTACTTTCCGCTTCTTCTCTTGTTTCAAACCAAATTTTATTAGCATCATTTATTGTCTGAGCCCCAGAACACCACGGAAGGTGATATTTTGTGCCATTTTTTGACGCCACGTAATTCCCTATTATCTCATTATTTTTAGGTATCAAATTGGCAGACGCGATCTGTAAAGGAATATCATTTTCTTCAAACGAAGATATCCTGCCCAAACCAAAGGAGGCCGATGTAGCAAAAATTATTATTAAAACCACAAAAACATCATCTTTATTAACAAAGTCCATTATTAACTTGATTTTATTAACCAAATGTCTTATACTTTCTCTCATATTCATTTAATTATATAATTTAATGTAAGAAGGTAAATGTTGATAAGGAAAAGTTTTTGCTTACTACTTATTACTTACTACTTACTACTTACTGATATGGCACATAAGAAAGCCGGCGGATCGGCAAAAAATCTAAAAGATTCAAATCCTAAATATTTAGGAACAAAACTTTATGACGGAGAAACTGCAAAAACAGGTTCTATTTTGGTTCGCCAAAGAGGAACAAAAATATTGGCAGGAAAAAATGTAGGGGTAGGAAAAGATCACACATTGTTTGCTCTTAAAGAAGGACAAGTAAAATTTACACCAAAGAGAAAAGAAAATTTTGACGGATCAAAAAACCAAAGAAAAGTTGTAAATGTTATATAACACAAAATAAAAAAACACTTAGGTCTCCGAGACTTAAGTGTTTTTTATTTGTTTAATTCCTAGGAACAATTTCTAAAATGAATTCAGCTGATTTTTTCCCAACCTTTATGGTTATCTTGTGTTCCGATGCTTCTTTAATTGGTTTATCCAAAACAATATTATCTGGGTTTATTTCAATGGCCTTTTGATCCTTTATTGCATCTATAATATCTCCTTTATCAATTCCAGCAAACAATTTTCCTTCATCATTTATCTTTGCTGAAATACTTACTCTTGAATCTTTTAATTTTTCGATACTTTCAATCAAATCCAGCTCTTTCGTTTTTTGACTTTGTTCATGTTGCAATCTTTCTGACTCCAATTCTCTCAAAGCATTAACGGTTGCTACTTTTGCCAACTTGTTTGGAATTAAAAAATTTAAAGCATAACCGTCGGAAACATCTTTTACTTCGTATTTTCTGCCTGTTTTTGCAACATTTTGTAATAATATAACTTTCATAAATTTACTAAAATAAATACTAATCTACGAATTATACTAATAATACGAATGCGATACAAATATTAAAAATAATATACATTAGTAATTATTCGTATAATTTGCATCATTCGTATATTAGTATGTTTACCTCAATAGTTCTATTGCCTTATCCATTTGAGGATCCAAACCATCTTCAAATTGTTCTTGAGTAATCTCGACATTTACATCTGGCTCTAAACCATTATTTGAAATTGAATTTCCATTTGGAGTAAGCCATTTTGCCACTGTTATCTTTAAAGATGTATCAGGTGTCAAATTGATCAATTCTTGAACAGAACCTTTTCCAAAAGTCTTCGTTCCTACAATTTTAGCAATTCCGTGTTCTTTTAATGCACCTGCTAATATTTCAGATGCAGAAGCTGAACCGCCATTGACCAGTATAACAAATTTAAGATTGTTATTAAATATATTATATCCCTTACTTCTGTGTACTTTGTCTTCCTCATCAACACCGTAATCCTCGGTCACGATTATTTTACCTGCTGGCAAAAACCAACTTGCCATATCTACGGCAGCCTCTAGGTATCCTCCTGGGTTTCCTCTTAGATCCAAAACCAATTTATTTGTTTTTGATTCTACAAATTCTCTCAAAGCATCTCTGAACAAATTGGGAGAAGTCGCAGAAAAATTATACAAACTGATTATAAAAACATCCCCCCTTTTTTCGGTGTCTATTGTTGGTATATTTATATTATCTCTGATAACTGAAATTTCTATCAAATCAGCAACACCCTCTCTGGAAATTGTCAGCTTAACTGCAGTTCCTTTTTCTCCTCTGATAAGTTTTACTGCTTGATCGGTACTAAAATTTGAGGTTATTTGTTCATCAATTTTTATAATCTTGTCCCCTGGTTTTATACCGGCTTTTTCAGCAGGAGTATTTTTTAAAGGAGAAACGACAGTAATAATTCCGTCTCTTATTCCTATCTCCATACCAACACCACTAAATGACCCTTGAATATCATCGTTAAACATTTCGCTTTCAGCAGGTGGCATAAAAACTGTATAAGGGTCTTTATATGAAGAAGCCAACCCTTGGATAGCACCCCATACTTTGTCTTGATCTGTTATATCGTCAGGAGAAACATATTTCTCGTTCAAAATATTCCACGCTCTCCAAAAATCACTGAAATCGGCTTTTGTTGTGTTCAAAGTATCTTCTTTGTTAATAACATTGTTTATGGCTTCTGCACCCTTTTTTTGATTTTTTCCAAAATAAAAACCTATTCCAAAAATCAAACTAATTAAAAAAATAGCTACAATAATCGGAACAATTTTTTTCAATGATAAATTTTTACTCATCCCGTTAGAAATTTTAATATTTATAATGTCTTAATTTTTTAAAAGTTTAAATATTGTTTATATATATAATTCCGTATGAATAAAAATCTCTAACGGGACTCATATATGCAAAGAATTATATCATAGAGATAATATTTTTATAAACAATATATTTAAACATATTTAAAAAAATAATGAATCAACAATCTTAAACTTCTCACGATCGTGAAAAGTTTAAGATTGTTTATATTTTTTATATTTTAATTTTGACTACAAATCATACGGTCGTATGATTTGTAGTCAATAATTTTTTTATACTTTAATTGTTAAATAAGAAATTAAATGACGAAAAATAAAAAGAGGGCGAAAGGTTTCTGAAAGAAACCTTTCGCCCTTCTTCGCTCTCGCCCCCTACGAGAACAGTTCGGCCACGACATATAAAATCCCAACCAAACTGCAGAGTGCACCTATGGCGACCATCATTCTTGCTGGTCCGCGAACATACCACGGAGCAGTAGTAAGGACGGTCACAACAGAATTGCCATTATTTTTGCGAGCTTCGGCTCGACGCTGATGGCGGTTCATTGAACACCTCCTGTTACGGCCGCCACCAAGGCGGGGCTGGGGTTGTTGTTGTCACACTGCGTAAAGCCGACACCTTTGGGCGACGACTCACGATAGACACAGCCGGCCAGCTCATCGGCCGTGGTCTCGTTGTTCTTGCGAATCCCCTCGCTGGTCATGACGAATGTCAAGATAACCATCCCGAGACACACCGACGCGACCAAAACATTGAACATGTTTTTCATGGAAACACCTCCAAAAAAAATTAATTAATGTGAAAAATCCTGTCTAATAATATCTCACAAAACGATATGTTTGTCAATAGGTTTAAAAAAATGAAATATAGGTTAAAATTTAAGTATTATTTATAATAAACCTGCCCAAAGCAGAATCTCAAAATGTTAAAAAGATATACTTCCAACAACACAACATGGATTGATCTATTCCAACCTACTCCCGAAGAAATTCGCGAGGTAATGGAAGAGTTTGATATTCATCCAAGTGTTGCGAACGACCTTATTACACCAACATTCAAACCAATGGTAGAATTGCACAAAAACTTTGTCTATCTCATTCTCCACTTCCCTGCTTTTAGACATACTCATTCATACGAAGAAAATCAAGAAGTAGATTTTGTTATCGGAAAAGATTTTCTGATTACATCAAGATACGACACGATAGACCCAATTCACAAATTTTCAAAAGAATTTGAGGTCAATTCAATACTAGATAAAAAAGAAAAAAACGCTGACACAGAACATGTTTTCTTTTTGTTAGTTAAAAAACTTTATGGTTCTATTAATCACGAACTAGAATACATTCAAGACGCCCTAGAAGATGTAGAAAAGAGAATTTTTCAAGGTGAAGAGAAAAAAATGGTTAAAGAATTATCTTTCTTGGGAAGAGACTTATTAAACGCCAAACAAGCTACTAATCCTCACAAAGAAACTTTGGATTCCTTAGAAGAAGTCGGGGCTGGTTTGTTTGGTAAAAATTTTAACAATCAAATACACTCAATAAAAAACGAATATCGCAGAATCAGACATAAAATTGAAATAAACAAAGAATCATTAAATGAATTACGCGAAACAAACAATTCTTTGCTTTCAACAAAGGAAAATGAAACGATAAAAACACTAACCATTATGGCGTTTGTTACATTTCCTCTTTCTTTGATAGCATCAATTTTTGGAATGAATACTGTTAATATGCCAATAATAGGGGCAGAAAAAGATTTTTGGATAGTAATCGGAATTATGCTTGCATTAGCGACCTTGTTCTTTATTTTCTTTAAATACAAAAAATGGCTGTAAAATTAAATTCTCAATTTAATTTTACCGCAGAAAGTCGCAGAACGAACGCAGAATAACGCAGAAATTTTATATGCTGAAAATATACAACACATTAACAAAACAAAAACAAGAATTTAAACCTTTAAAAGAAAAAAAGGTTGGTTTTTATCAATGCGGACCGACTGTTTATTGGACTCAACACATTGGTAATATTCGCGCTATGGTAATGTCAGATATTATTGTCAGAACATTTAAATATCTGGGTTACGAAGTAAACTTTGTCCGCAATTATACCGACGTTGGACATCTTACAAGTGATGCGGATTTTGGCGAAGACAAACTGGAAAAAGGTGCAAAAAGAGAAAATCTAACCCCACAACAAATTTCTGAAAAATATATAAAAATATTTGAAGAGGATTTAAAAAAACTAAACACCCTTTCCCCTACCCACCGTCCAAAAGCAACAGAAACAATTCCAGAAATTGTAAGCATGATCCAGACATTGATTGATAAAGGATTTGCTTACCAAACAGATTTGGCAATTTATTTTGATATATCAAAAGCAAAAGATTATACAAAACTTTCTGGACAGTCTCTTGAAAAAAATATTCAAGGCGCAGGTTCTGGAGATGTGACTGACATACAAAAGAAAAATCATTCCGACTTTGCTCTTTGGTTTTTCAAAAAAGGAGTTCACCAAAACGCTTTGCAAACTTGGAAATCTCCTTGGGGCCAAGGTTTCCCTGGTTGGCACATAGAATGTTCTGCAATGAGTAAAAAATTTATTGGAGACACAATAGATATTCACATGGGAGGAGTAGAGCATATTCCTGTGCACCATACCAACGAAATTGCTCAAAGCGAATCGGCAAACGATACAAAATTTGTAAACTATTGGATACACAACGAGCATCTTTTGGTTGACGGTGGAAAAATGTCAAAATCACAAGGCACCTCTTTTAGCGTTTCTGATATAGAAAAAAGGGGATACAGACCTCTGTCACTGCGATATTTTTTCTTGCAAGCTCATTATCGCTCTCAACAAAATTTTACATGGGACGCGCTAAGAGCTTCTCAAACTGGTCTGATTAATTTATACGGGCAAGTCGCAAAACTTGATAATACAAATTTTTTTCAAAAAGTTTTTTCTCCTAGAGGGAAAATAAATATTGATTACAAGAAAAAATTTACAGAAAAATTAGAAGATGATTTTAACACAGCACAAGCATTGGCTGTTGTATCTGATTTATTAAAATCCAATTTAAATGACAAAGACAAATTAGCAACAATCTTAGATTTTGATAAAGTATTGGGATTAGATTTAAACAAAGCAAAATCTATGGCACCAAAAATATTTTCTGACAAAATAATTCCTTCTAATATTGTTATGTTAGTAGAAAAAAGAAAAGAAGCGAAAAAAAATAAAGATTATGCAGAATCAGACCGCTTGAGAGACGAAATAAAAAAACTAGGTTACGAAATAAAAGACACCCCCGAAGGACAAAAAATTTATAAAAATTAAAATTAAAAATTCTTCTGGATTTACTGCTCCGAATTTTTTGCCTAAAAAATCCGAAGTTCACTTCGTTCGCAATGACGAGTTGTACCATCGTCTTCGCGAGAAGTGGAACACAGTGGAACGACGAAGCGATCCAAAAACCACCATTTTGTAATATAAACTACTACAAACTAAACAAAAAATCGGTGAAGTGGCCAAAAGACCACCTCACCGATTAAGTTATACCAGATCTACATCAATGCAGATTTTCTTGTTTCTTGCTTTCAAAAATTCGCCTGTTGCGGTGAATGTTTTTTTGATAATAAAATAAATCAAATAAATTACGAGGCAAATCGCTCCTAGATATAATACAGGAATAAACAATCCTGTTATTGCCATTGAAAATAACTCGGCTATCACCTCTGGCGTTTTAGCAATAACACCAAATGTCCTGTCGGGTTGCTGGGCAAATTGATACCAAATAACAAAGCCCAGTATAAATTTCCACGGAGCGATAAACTTTTTTTCACCCACAAACTGTCCAAGCTCATCTCTTTTCTCGTATGTTTGATACGGGTGAGTAAAGCGATCTGCGTCCTCACGAAAATCAAGAATAAAACCAAAGATTCCTGTAAATACAGATACAACAATGACGAATACAAAACCACAGCAAAACCTCGGAATCCCCCAAAATATTCCCCAGAAAAGTTTGCAAATATTTGACGGATACTCTTTTTTACTATTTTTTTCTAAGAAATTGCATTTGTATACACTATCTATTACGAAACTTTTTTTATTTACCCGAAGAATTCCATTTTTTATCTTTGGTCTGCCTAACGACATCTCTGCCAAAATGCAAACCAACAAAATATACCCGAAAGGTACTAACGAAGACCAACAAATAAATTTGATCAAAAGTTCCTGCATTTTTTCCTCCCTGTTCAAAGATTATAGATTTTTGAAAGTCACTTTTTCTAATGTTACTTTAAAAGAAATAATCCTATTTGTCAATATAAAAAAGTTGGCGGTTCGACCGCCAACTTTTTTACTTGGGTGGAAAAGGAAGAAAAAACTCAAAAATAAAAAGTGAAATAACGACAGCCATTACAAAAATTAAAAACCGTCTTGAAATCTCTTTAAAGGACAGCTTCTCTCTCATAATTCCTCCTTTGTCACAACAATATCATAATTAACTTATCTCCTTTCAAAATAACACAGTAAAATCGCTCTGTAAATCATATAGAAATTGAAAATTGAAAATTGAAAATTAACCAAATTCTGCTTTGCAGAATTTGGTTGTGTTATCCCCACCACTTCCCCATCTTCTCAACCAAACAAGGTTTCCTTTGGAAGTAACTCCTGTGTTAAAATTCCCCTATGGCAGAAAAAAATAACCCTCAAAAATTAAGAATTCCTCCTCAAGACATTGATTCAGAAAAAGCTCTTTTGGGTTCTGTAATGTTAAAAGCAGATGCACTTTTTGAAGTTATGGATTTTATTTCGGTTGAATGTTTTTACGCCGAAAAACACAGACTCGTTTTCAAAGCGATGCTTGAATTGTTTTCAAAAAAAGAACCAATTGATGTTCTTACCCTTTCAAACAAATTAAAAAACAAACAAGTCTTTGATCAAATTGGCGGAAGTGATTATCTAACAGAGCTGGTTAATACAGTTCCCTCCTCTGCAAATATTGAATATTATGCCAAAATCGTCCATAAAAAATATATGCTGAGAAGATTGATTGAATCTTCTGAGAAGATTTCTGAATTGGGATACAACGAAGGAAATGATTTGGACGAATCACTGGATAAAGCGGAAAAAAGTATTTACGAGGTAACAACCGCATTACTTTCAAATAAATTTATTGAGATCAAAGACGCATTAGGTGAAGCATTTGAAAGACTTAGTCGTCTTCACGAATCCACAGACAAAATGAGAGGTGTTCCATCTGGATTTAAAAGTTTGGACAACAAACTTTCTGGATTTCAAAAATCAGATCTTATTATTTTGGCGGCTCGTCCTTCTATGGGTAAAACCGCTTTTGCGCTGGACATTGCCAGAAGAGTAGCAATAGAACACAAAAAACCTGTGGCTATTTTTTCTTTGGAAATGAGTTCTCAACAATTGGTTGATAGAATGCTCGCTGCCGATTCAAAAGTAGACGCATGGAAACTTCGCACAGGAAAATTGAACAAAGAAGAAGAATTTGATTTGATCAGAGAATCTTTGAACAATCTTTCAAAGGCTCCTATCTTTATAGATGACCAGCCAGCAAATAATATTCTCAAAATGCGTTCTATGGCGAGAAAATTGAAAACACAGCACGTACTTGATTTGATTATTGTAGACTATCTTCAATTGATCGCCCCTACACAAACAAAATCGTCCGACAATGTGGTTCAACAAGTAACAGAAATATCCAGATCGCTAAAACATTTAGCGAGAGAATTGGATGTGCCTGTTATTGCTCTTTCACAGCTAAGTCGTGCCATTGAATCACGAGGAGGTAGACCAAAACTTTCCGACCTCCGAGATTCTGGATCTATTGAACAGGATGCCGATGTGGTTATGTTTATTCACAGAGAAAAAAATGACGACGGCGAAAAATCTAATGTCACAGAAATTCTAATTGAAAAGCACAGAAACGGGCCGACGGGCAGAGTGACACTGAACTTTGACGATAAAAAGGCAACCTTCCAAGAAATTGATACCAATGCCTTTGACGATTTTGCTCTTACAGAGGTAGGTGACGATGATGCCTTCTGACAAAATTCTAAGCACCAAACTCTAAATCCTAAACAATTTTCAAAATATAAATTTTAAAAAATTAAAATTTTATTATGTCGAATAATATAGACAAATTAGCTGAATATTTTTCCAAATTCCCCGGAATAGGACCAAGACAATCAAAAAGATTTGTGTATTTTTTGCTTACCCGAGATGATCAATATTTAAAAGAATTATCTGAAAATATTTTAAATCTAAAAAAATCAGTCAATATCTGTGAAATTTGTTTTTGTTACTTTCAATCAAAAAATCCACAAGCAAAAACCCAATGTGATATTTGCAGAGACACCACCAGAGACGACTCTGTTTTTATGATTGTTGGAAAAGATGCTGATATGGAAAATATAGAAAAAAATAATATTTATAATGGAAGATATTTTATTCTGGGAGGATACTTGCCTATTCTAAAAAATAACGCCAGTTGGGTAAGATCAAAAGAGCTTTTTAAACTGGTTGAGAGAGAAATAGAAAAAGGAAAATTGAAAGAAATTATCTTGGCACTAAGTCTTAGCCCCGAAGGAGAAAATACTATATATCATATTCAGCAAATATTGAAACCTTTGCAAGAAAAATATTCTTTCAAAATATCCACACTGGGTAAAGGATTGTCTACAGGAAGTGAGTTGGAATATTCAGACGACGACACTCTCAAAAATGCATTAAAAAATCGTAGCTAAAATAATAGCTAGATTTTACCGTTATTTTTGTGTATATTGATAAAAGATTATGAACCTTCAATTAAACACAGAGGTGAAGTATGACAATGGCGGAACTTATCGGACCTCAATGGATTAATGCGCTTTTTTCTGTATCACTAACAGCAGTTATTCTTTCGTTATTATTTATTGCTCTCAGAATGTTTTTAAATAATGACGAGAAAAAACTTGTTGAAAAAATCAAAAAAATTGGACATGCGGTAATTACCGAAAAAATTTATATTGACCAGACAACATGTATCATAGGAAATGGAAAAATGCCAGGATCATTTGAAAGAATTTTAGGTGATGGGAGGGAAACGTATGATTCTTTAGACAATCTTCCAAAAGGAGAATTTCCTCATATAGAAATAAAATATTTTCCAATAAAAAATGGTGTTAGTGTGAGAAGAATCGCCCGAGTAAATCTGACGATATTCAACAAACAGATGTTTGATTAAAAAAACAAAGTCCGCCACTCGGCGGACTTTTTTATTATAAATTTAAAATGGATTGCTTCGTGCCTCGCAAAGACAGAGAGGTCAGCTTCGTCAACACTGTTAGCTGTTGGTTGTCCGCTGTGAGCTTCGTCCTCGTCCGCGCTATCAGCTATAAGCTCTGCCTCTTTTCTAAAAGAAAAGCAACGACACGGCAGGCAGGTATCGGCTATTAGCTTATTTTTTATCATTCTTTCTCAAACATTTTTTGAAAAGCTTTCTCCCGTAACACTCTTCGTAAATCTTTTTTCTTTCCAATTCTTTTATCCAAGAAAGTATCAATGCACACAACAAAAGTAACTGCCAACCGATGAATTCGTATTTGGTAAATATAAGGTAACTACCTGCAACAAAAATCCCCCAGAAAAATCCTGGACAATAAAATAATTTTGAAAAAAATACTCTTATATGATTAGACATAAATTATTCAATAGCGGGCTTGTCGATAATTATTGATTCAACACCAGATGATTCGCCAGTAATCCTTAAAACATCTTTGTCTATCTGTTGAAATTCTTTATGTGAACGATTGAAATGATTTACAGTCGTTGATAAAGAGCTTCCCAACTTTTCCATAAACTGACCAAAATTGTTCATATGTTTATCCAATTGTCCCACCCTCTTGATTATATCCTGAGCCTTTTCTTCAATCTGAAGAGATCTTAATCCCTGTAAAACAGTCTGTAAATAAGCCAAAAATGACGTAGGAGAGACGATAATCACCTTCTTTTGTTGGAATGCATACTCTATCAAGTCAATCGTAGAAGTCTTTACCGCCCCCACCTGATTAATAAGCAAATCATAATAAATACCTTCTGACGGAATAAACATAAAAGCAAAATCCATTGTTCCCTCTTTTGGACGGATATATTTTGCTGTTTCGTCAATTCTGTTTTTCAAGTCTTGTTTGAATACTTTTTCCAATCTTTCTTTTTCTTGGGGGTCGTTGGTGCTGACTATTTTATTGTAATTTTCCAAAGAAAATTTTGAATCCACAGGAAGAAATTTATTCTTATCCAAAAAAACGACAGCATCTACTATTTCTCCATTTTCAAATTTGTATTGCATTTGAAATCTCTCGGGTGGTAAAACATTTTTTAAAACTGTCTCCAAATAATATTCTCCTAACACCCCTCTTTGTTTTGGATTTTTTAAAATGTCTTGCAGGTTTTTAAGCTGATCAGCAAAACCCACCACCTGACGACTGGTTTCTTTTACGCTGGACAATTCTTGTGTGATTTCTTTGATCAATTTTTGTGATTCACTAAATTGTGTTTTAACTGAATCGTTCATCATTTTTGACGACTCCCCTATTTTCAAATCCAAAGTTCTGGTTAATTCATTTAGTTGGTTTTGAATCAGCAAAAAACTGTTGTCATCTTTTTTTTCATCGTCTTTACGAGAAATTTTGTACAAAAAATACGCCATCACCGCAACGGCCAAAACCAACAAAATAATGAGTGCTGTAAGAATAATTTCCATTGTTTCAATAATAACATTTTTAATTAAAAAGTGTATTTAAGAAATAGCTGATAGCCTATACCTGCCTGCCGTGTCGTTGCTTTTCTTTTAGAAAAGAGGCAGGGCTGATAGCTGATAGTATTGACCAAGTTTACAGTTTACAACATGAACGACGTGAATTATTTCGCTCCTTGCAATGACGAGCGATCGTCGTCTTGGCTATCAGCTATAAGCTATCGGCTATCAGCTTCGTTTCAGCTATTAGCTTCGTTTTTATTATCAGCTTCGTTTTTTACTCTCATCTCTGTTTGTAGTTCAAAGAATATTAGACAACCTTGCTCTTCTAAACACAAAATATTTAGACAATTCAATTATGGCGAAATTGAAAATACCTATAATTCCGAGCAGAATTATTTCTCCTCCCGTCAATTTTACCAACGAAAGCATATCTCTCACAGGAGGAACAAACAATGCGATAAACAAGAAAAACATACTTATTAACAAAGAAAAAATGAGGTACTTATTGGAAAAGATATTTATTTTCCAAAAACTTAAATGAAAAGATTTGAAAGAAATACTGAAAAAGACAGTACCCAAAGAAACAGAAGCGAACATTATTGTTCTTATTTTTTCCATTGTCATATTTGTTTGCATAATAAACAAATAAACCAAAAGCAAAAATATTCCCGCAGATAATCCAACTGTAAAAATCATCATCTTTAATTCTTTTGTTAATATATTATTTTTTTTCATTGAACTAGGATTTCTTTTCATCAAATCTTTTTCTCCTGGCTCAAAAACAAAAGTAAAATTCATCAACCCTTCTTGAATTATATTTGACCAAAGAATCTGAGTTGGAAGAATTGGTAAAGGAAGTCCTACTAGTAAAGCTCCCCCGATTATCAAGAATTCAGCAAAGCTTGTAGACAGCAAATATCCGAGTATTTTCTTTAAATTATCAATCAATCTTCTTCCTTCTTCTATTGCAAAAGTTATTGTTGAAAAATCTCCACCTAACAAAATCAGGTCGGAGGCTTCTTTTGATACTTCTGTTCCACTTTCCATTACTATACCAATATCCGCTCCCTGCAAAGCGGGGGCATCGTTTACACCATCTCCTGTCATTGCCACCACCTCTCCATTTTTTTGTAAAATTTTTGAAAGCCTCAATTTTTGTGAAGGATTCATCCTCGCAAAAACTCTTACGGTTTTTAATTCTTCAAATAATTCAGAATCTCTCATCTCTTCAATTTCTGCGCCAGTTAAAATTTTATCTCCCTTTTTTATAATACCAACTTCTTCTGCAATTTTTGAAGCAGTGTTTGGATTGTCTCCTGTCACCATCACAACATGAGTTCCTGCCATTTGAGCCTTTTTTATCGATTCTTTTACATCTGCCCTTATTGGATCAGAAAACGCCAAAAGACCAACAAAAACCAAATCATTCAGATTATCTTGGTTTTCTTCCCTGTCCAAATTAGGAATCTTTTCCCAATCAACTTTTTTATAAGCAAGAGCAATAAAACGCACACCATCTAAACTTTTTTGCTTTTGTGTTTTTAAAAAATGTTCCAATGCTTTTCTTGTCATTTTTTTCTCTTTGCCGTTGTGATAAATAAATTTTGATTTTTCCAAAATCATTTCCGGAATACCGCTGACATACAATTTATTTCTTTTTTTATCTTTGTTCAATGAAGCACTAAAACCATTTTTTGATTCAAAAGAATGAAAATCCAACCTTTCCCTATCATTAAATAGATCATCTTGAGTAAACCCATGTTCTATTCCCGCCAATATAATTGCTTTTTCAATAGGACGACCTCTCACAATCAGATTATCTGGAGCCTGATTACCTTCATCAATAAAAGCATCTGATGACAACACCGCCATTTTTATCAAATCTTCATCATCTTGATTTCCTCCATCATTAATAAAATTCCAAGTGTAAACCTTATCTAAATGCATTTTTGCTTCTGTAAGCGTCCCTGTTTTGTCTGTCAAAATATAAGTGGTACTACCCAAAGTTTCTGCTGCTAACAAATTTCTGACCAACCCCCCCTTTTTTAAAATATTACTCATTCCAACCGCCAAGACAGATGTCACAGCAATAGGCAAACCTTCTGGCATTACCGCAACAGCCATTGCAATAGCGATTATCAACATCTCTGTCACAGATTCTCCGCGAACAAGTCCCAAGAAAAAAATGACGGCCAAAACAACCAATACCAAAATTGATAAAAATTTTGCCAATTTTTCCAAACTTTCTTTGATGGGTGTCTTTTCCTCCTTTACCAAATTTAAACTTTGTGCAATTTTTCCAATTTCAGTTTTATCTCCAATCTCTACAACAACCCCTAATGCATTACCAGAAGAAACTGTTGTACCCATCCAAACCATGTTAATTTGTTTGTTCAAAGACTTGTCCGCTAAAGAACTCGCTGTTACCTTGGTTTCTTTTACAACATCAGCCCACTCTCCCGTTAAAACAGATTCATTTATCAAAAGATTTTTTTCTTCTATCAATCTTAAATCAGCAGGAATAAACATTCCAGAATTCAACACAACCAAATCACCAGGAACCAAATCTTCTGCCAAAATCACGCTTTTCTTTCCGTCTCTAATAACCGTCGCTTGTTTTTGTTGTAATTTGCTTAATTTATCAAACGCATTAGATGCTTTATTTTCTTGAAATGTTCCAATAAATGTATTTATAAATAAAGCCAAAAAAATAACAATTGAATCTGAATATTCTTTGAGAAAAAAAGTAATAATTCCCGCGATCAATAAGATAAAAATTAAAGGACTTTTAAATTGAGAAAATATTTTTCCTAATAACCCAAAATCTCTTTTCTTATCAAATAAATTTCTTCCAAATTTTTTTTGAATTTTTTGAATATCCGAAGATTTTAAACCAGCATTCAAATCAGTATTTAAATATTTTTCAATCTCTTTTATTGAAAGTGAGTACCATTTTTGTTTTTTTGTCATAAAACAATTATAGCAAAACTTTTATTTACTTATTAACATTTTACTTTCTGAAAAGATGGTGTAAAATTTCTTCTTGTGTGTATTTATAATTATATGAGCAAAAATACTTTTAAAAAAGAATATCATTATGATTTCCTGATCGGATTTCTTTTTGTTTGTACCGTTGCGATTGGATATTATTTTTTGAAAACTTCTATTCAAGTAGCTTTTGTTACGTATGATTATATGATTGCAAATGTAACAAACATGTAAATTATAAATTTAAAATGATAAATTATAAATTATGAAAATCTATTTTTACTCAATCCATACGGTCGTATGAATTGAGTAAAAATGTTTTTTGCTTAAATTTTGCCCTGGGTTTAGGTTTTAAAGTTTTTAAAATTACAAAATTTATGCGACCGCATAAATTTTGTAATTTTAATTTTATTTATAAAAACTTAGGTGTATGGTTATTCTTTGCATTGTTAAAGAATTTATAATCTGTTATATTTTTAATATTAATTAACAACATCAAATATCTTATTTTTAATTTTACATTGTAATTTTGAATTTTGAGATTTTATTTTTCAATTTAAAATATGTCTATACAAAATCAAATCAAAGAACAATTAAAAGAATCTATGAAAGCAAGAGACGAGGTGAGAACTCTTGTTTTAAAAGGTCTCCTTGCTGGATTTACAAATGAATTGGTTGCACAAAGAAAAAAGCCGAGTGAAGAACTGCCTGATGCAGACGCTCTTAATGTAATCAAAAAAATGGTTAAGCAAAGAAAAGATTCTATTGAACAATTTAGAAAAGGAAATCGCGAGGATTTGGCAACAAGTGAAGAAAAAGAGCTTGCGATTTTGAATACATATCTGCCAGAAACAATGAGCAAAGAAGAAATATTAAAAATTGCCATCGTAAAAAAAGATGAACTAGGAATAACAGATAAATCCAAGATGGGAATGTTAGTGGGAGCAATAATAAAAGAATTGAAAGATAAGGCGGATAGTGAAGATGTGAAGGAGGTGGTGGAAAAACTTTTTCAATAAAACAAAAAAATACAGAGGACTTGCCTCTATGTTTTTTGAGCCTTATTCAGGCTGATTTTTTATATGTGTCGAGGGGCGGGTCGTCCTACAGTTACTAAATATTTTGTTCGTGCTTCGCACTCCAAAATATTAAGTACTGTTCGGACCTCGGCTCGCTGTTTTCATAGATTGTTTTCTTTTTGTGAAAGAAAACAATCTATGAAAACATGCTCCGCCGTTCTCGCCCGCACATGAGCAAAGCAGTTTGCTCATTCCCTCAACAAAAATAAAATATCCCAGACAAAAAGTCTGGAATATTTTATTTTGTGTCGAGGGGCGGGCTCGAACCGCCGACCCTTCGCTCTTCAGGCGAATGCTCTACCAACTGAGCTACCTCGACATATCTATATATTTAATTGTGAACTACTTTACCATTTTGTGAAAATTTTTGCATTCGCCTGAAGAAACCTCAGAGGCCTCGCTTCGCTCGGATTCGAAGCTCCAATGCTTCTCATCCAACTGAGCCCTGCCTGCCGGCAAGCAGGTACCTCGACATGTTTCAAATTTAAAATTAAAATCTCAAAATTTAAATCTTTAAATTTTAAAATCTTTAAATCTTTGGAATCAAATCATTTATTTTTTGAAAATTTTGAATACTTGCGTCAAGACCTCCTCGCAAACTTCCATAACTTCCAGAAATTGTTTCAAGTATTGGTTGTATATAATAATACGCACCCAAAGTAACCGCAATTATTATCCCCCAATAGACAAATTTAATAAACCTCTTATATTGAACATCCCTCCATATTTTGTGAAGTAGTTCATTATTCTCTTTAGAGACTTTAAGGTTTTCCCTCATCAAATTTTGTAATTCTGGATCAAAATATTCCATAAACAAAAGTATATCAAAAAAACCTTTAAAGTAAACTTGTTTTTTTAATGTGTGCTCTCACCAGGAATCGAACCTAGAATTACTCCTTAGGACGGAGTCGTTATATCCATTTAACTATGAGAGCATTTCTTCTCTAAGATATCATTATAATATTTTTTATTCAATTTAATGTTTAATAAATAAAAAAACCCGTATAAATTTTATTTACGGGTTTTTTATTTAAAATTTTATTGTTTTTATATTCCCAAAAGCTCTTCTATTCTGCTTTTGTCAAAACCAAATACTACTTCCCCATCAATTACGATGACAGGCACTCCCATTTGACCATCGGTCAACTCCAACAACTCTTGTATTTTTTCTTGATTGCCGGCAACATCAACTTCTTCATAGTCAACATCGTTGCTTTGAAAAAAATCTTTTGCCATCAAACAATAAGTACAAGTTGATGTTGTATAAATTGTTACTTTGTTCATATATTTCTAGGGTATAGCATTTAGAGTATAGGGTATAGAAAATAATTTCTAATTATTAATTTCGAATTTCGATTCAATATCGAATTTTAAAATATTTAACATTGAAACACAAAAAATTTCTGGAGGAAATTTTTATTCACTATACGCTACACGCTAAACGCTAATACAAATTAATTTATAATTCCGATAAATTATAGCACACATTTTTTTTAAAACACCACAAAAAATCCTATTGACGAGAGAAATAAAAAATTTTCCGATAAATTTTTCTTTGCATTTGAATTTTTGTTTATGCTAAGATATCTGCAATGAATCCCGTTAGAGATAACGGATGAAAAAAAGAGACACTAGCCGAAAGTGATTTATCAATTAAATTATATAAAGATCAGAGGCACGACTTATATATAAAAGTCCGTGTTCTATCTCTAACGGGATGAATAATTCTAATGAAAACTTTTTTGTAGAAGTCTTAAAGTTCTCACTACTTACTTTAATTGTTGTGCTTCCTTTCAGGATGTACATCGCAAAACCATTTATTGTTGATGGTGCATCGATGAGTCCGACATTTGAAACAGGTCACTACCTCATTGTTGATGAAATCTCGTACAGAATAGAAAATCCTCAAAGGGGCGAAGTGATAATTTTCAAATATCCGAAAGATCCAAGTCGTTTCTTTATAAAAAGAATTATCGGATTACCAAACGAAACCGTTGAAATAATAAATGGAAAAGTAACAATCTACAACGAAGAAACGCCTAATGGAGTACATTTAGAAGAAAATTATGTTGAAAAAACATCTCGGGAAAATATAAAGGTTAAATTGGGAGAAAATGAGTATTTTGTTATGGGAGATAACCGAGGAAATAGCTCTGATTCAAGGTTTTGGGGAGCATTACCAAAAGACATGATTATTGGAAAAGCATTTTTACGACTTTTGCCCATTACCAAAATAGATGTATTGCCCGGAAATTTTGATTATTAATTATTAAATTAGATATCATTATTAAAATTGTTTTTTAACAAAAATATGGCCATCAAAACCCCTAAAAAAAGATTAGACAAAGCCGACGAGATTGCACTTCACCACGGTTTTAGATTTGAAGAAATCCCAACCACCTATACAAACAAAAATGCCTTACTTCATCCAGAAGAAAAACATCATGTGTTAAAAACTTATGGAAAGATGAGTGGCAAAAGTGCAAATCCACAACCACTAATGCTTTATTTTGATCGTCCTATTTTGATAAACAAAAAACAAACTCCGAATCTAAAAACCCACAAAATATTAAGTCTTGATATTATAGGTATCCATGGCAGTATTGCCGAAGCAATGCTTATAAACACAGCGTCAAAAATTTTAAACGAAGAAGGTTATAAAAACTTTTTTATAGACATAAACTGCACAGGTGATAAAGATTCTTTAAACAAATTTATTGAAGAAGTAGGCAACTATTACAAAAAACACTCTGGTTCTTTTAATTGTAGTTGTAAATACAAGATTGATAAGAAAAATTTCCTAGCGACTTCTTGCGAAAATGAAAACTGCAGAGAATTGATAGAGAATGCTCCGCGACCAATAAACTACTTAACAGAAAAAAGCCGTCAACACTTTAAAGAAGTCTTGGAATATTTGGAAGATATGAGTATTCCATACAGAATCAACAGCGATCTTGTTGTGGAAGACAATCACTATTCAAAAACTGTTTTTGAGATCAAAACATTGGGAGATGATTCTACAGAATTAATTCTGGCGAGAGGAGGAAGATACGATGATGTGGTAAACAAAATCATCGGAAAAAGAAATCTACCCGCAGTTGGTCTCTCTATGATCTACAAAAAAAATGGATTCACTCCTGCTTATTCAAACAAAATAAACACTCCTCAGATATTTTTGATTCAATTTGGATTCAAGGCAAGACTAAAAAGTTTTGAGGTAATTGATATTTTAAGGAAACAAAAAATTACAGTTCATCAAAAACTATACAAAAACAAACTAAGCGATCAATTTATCAGCGCAAAAAAGACACGGGTACCTTATATGATAATAATCGGTCAAAAAGAAGCGCTGGAAGACGAAGTTATTTTCAAAAACACAATTAATGTTTCTTATGAAATTGTAAAAATAAATAAACTTCCTCAATATTTGAAAAAAATAAAATTTGTTTAGACATTACCAATACATCTTGACAGTAATAAATTTAAATGTATACTATTAGTGTAATCGCTTGGGCATGGGCTTCCCTCCCAATCAAGCAAGAAAACTCCCAACCGATTACCCCTTCTTTCGACGCCTTCCCTCTGGGAAGGCGTTTTTTCTTTGCATAAAAAAATAAATTATGTTATTCTAACAGCCATGATAAACATCGAGTTAACAAAGAATAATAACGAAAATAACCTTGGTTTGATTAGAAGATTCAGCAAGAAAGTAAAGAGTTCTGGAATCATCGCTAGAGTGCGTTCTATCCGATACCACCAAAGAGATGAATCAAAATACACAAGAAAAAAGAGGGCTCTCAAATCAATCGCAAGAAAGGCTGAGATTGAACAAATGATTAAAATGGGGAAAGTTCCCACAAAGAAGTAAAACTTTGAAAAAATCAGAAGAAACAATCAGTATAAAAAACCAAACAAAAGGCAAGCTCCCCAGCTTGCCTTTTGAAAATATCAAAAATAAGGCACTGGGTAAAAAATATGAATTAAGTTTGGTCTTTATTGGAGACAAATTGTCAAAAAGATTAAATACACAATATCGAGGGAAAAATAAACCAACAAATATTTTAAGCTTTCCTCTTTCAAAAGACTCTGGAGAAATTTTTATAAATTATAAACTGGCCGAAAAACAAGCTAAAAAATACGAGAGAAAATTTTCCGATTTTATAGGATTTTTGTTTATACACGGACTTATGCATTTGAAAGGTTTTGAACATAGTAGTAGAATGGAGAAACAAGAAGATAAAATTAGAAAATTCTTCAATCTTTAATTTTTGAAAAAAATAATTTTCTAATTTGATATTATTAATTATTGTTTTTTAAAAGTGGCTAAAAAAATTTCAGTAGGAATAGACATCGGAACACACCAAATAAAGGTGGTTGTTGCTGAATTGATAAAAGAAAAATCAAAAGATATCCCAAGAATTATTGGAAGAGGTTCTTCTGAATCAAAAGGTCTTCGTCATGGTTATATAATAAACCAAGGTGATGTATCAAAAAGCCTAGAAAGAGCTGTTAAACAAGCAGAAAGATCGGCAGGTGTAAAAATCAAAAAAGCATACCTATCTATTGGAGGAGTTTCTCTAGAAGGAATCACTACTGTTGGTTCTACTATCTCAACAAAAGGAGACTATGAAATAACAGATTTAGATATACAAAAAGCAATTCGTTCAGCAGAAAATAATGTCCCGCTTTTAAACAAGAGAATCATTCATCGTGTTCCCCTTTCATATAAAATAGACGGGCAAAAAGTTTTTGGCAGACCACAAGGAATAAAGGGGAAAAAAATGGAGGCAGAGGTTTTATTTATTACTTATCTAAAACAACATTTAGAAGATTTGATAAATGCAGTTGAAGAAATCGGCATTGAAGTAGAAGACATCGTCGCTGCTCCAATCGCTGCGGGAATTGTGACCCTAACTAAATCTCAAAAAATGCCTGGCTGTGTTTTAGCAAATTTGGGATCAGAAACAGTTTCAATAATAGTTTACGAAAACAACACTCCTATTTCTTTAGAAATATTCCCTATTGGTTCAACCAACATAACAAACGATATTGCTTTGGGTTTAAAAATCTCTCTGGAAGAAGCAGAAAAAATCAAAACTGGGGCAATCAGCAACGCGTCCTATCCAAAAAAGAAACTGGACGATATCATTTTTTCAAGACTAGCAGGTATTTTTCAACTAATTGAGGCTCATCTTAAAAAAATCGGTAGAAATGGGTTATTACCAGGAGGTATTATTTTGACAGGAGGAGGGTCTGGTATCACCACCATAGAAGACATAGCAAGAGCATATTTGAAATTGCCCTCAAAAGTTGCTTCTATCAACCTAATTACCAATACAAATGCAAAAATAAAAGATTCTACTTGGACTGTCGCCTATGGATTGTGTGTCTTGGGATTAAATTCAAAAGATGAGGGAGGAATTTATCGCGGTTTCAAGAACATAAAAGAAAAATTGTTTGGGTGGCTTCGAATGTTTTCAATATAATTGCAATTATATTATTTAAAATACAATCTTAAAATTCTGACGACCGTCAGAATTTTAAGATTGTATTTCTAATAAACCTCATTTCATATATTGACATAAATAATATATGATTTTATTATTCCACTCTCCTCTATTTTAGCTTGTTTTTACAGGGTTTTTACTCTATTGACACTTGCATCATATAGTTATATAATAATATAAGAATAAGGTTGTCTATGGGAGGACAACCTAAAAAAATTGAAAGAAGGAGAAAACCATGACTTTCCAGACAGAAAACGGTCGTAAATACGACCTGAAAGAAGTAGCCGTTGTCCGCAGGGACGACAAACGTGGCTGGAACATCACCCATCCCAACAACGCTCTGATCGTTGTGGGACGGACTTCCGATCTTCTCCAGACTCGTCGCGAGCTGGAAGGAAAAGGAATTGATGTCATCATCTAATAATCCTCAACCCTTTCACCCCCCGAGCTTCAGCCCGGGGGATTTTTTTTATTTACCCGAGGCCTGCCTACCGGCAGGCAGGTCGGACCTCGGGTAAAACCTGAAAAAAGACCTTTTTTAATCAATTTTGATTTTGCTTTTCTTTTTGGTATTATAATAAGGACTTTTACAAACGGTTAAAACAGCTCGCTTTCCATGAAAGTATTGTTGTTTTTGATATTTTATAAGATCTGATTTCATCTTGAAATTTTGAATTGCAATTTTTCATTTTGAGATTTTAATTTTTAATTTTTAACATGCCAAAAATAAATCCTGAGGTTGAAGCATTCGCCAGAATAAAAGTAATCGGAGTAGGAGGCTCTGGAAAAAACGCAACCAACTATATGATCAAGTCTAAAGTAGACAGGGTTGAGTTTATTGTTATGAACACAGATGCACAAGATTTGCATCACTCTCTTGCCGTCAAAAAAATTCACATTGGAAAAAATCTAACTCGTGGACTTGGTACAGGAATGAACGCAGACTTGGGACAAAGAGCGGCAGAAGAAACTCGCGAAGAAATTCAAGAGACTTTGAAGGGATCCGACATGGTGTTTATCACCGGAGGACTTGGCGGAGGAACAGGAACAGGTGCCAGCCCCATAATTGCAAAAATGGCAAAAGAACTTGGTATCCTAACAGTTGCTGTCGTAACAAAACCATTTTCTTTTGAAGGAAACCAAAGGATGAAATTGGCAGAGGCTGGACTAAACGATTTACAGAGAGCAGTAGATGCTGTGATTATTATTCCCAATGATCGTATTTTGAGCATTGCTCCAAAAGGAATGACCGTAGACAGTGCCTTTGCTATGAGCGATGAGGTGTTAAGAGAGGCCGTAGAGGGCATTTCAGACCTTATTACATCCCCTGGAAGAATCAACGTAGACTTTGCAGACATCAGTGCCATTATGGAAAACTCTGGCTCTGCTCTTATGGGAGTAGGAAAAGCAACCGGAGAAAAAAGAGCTGAAGAAGCTGCTAAAAAAGCAATCAGCTCTCCCCTATTAGATGTTTCAATTCATGGAGCAAAAGGAGTTTTGTTTACGATTGCAGGAGGTGATGATTTGAGAATGGACGAAATTCAAACAGCAGCAAACATTATTACAGAATCAATTGATCCAGATGCAAAAGTAAAATTTGGAACAATCAAAGACGACAAATTGAAAAAGAACGAAATAAAAATTACTGTTATTGCAACAGGATTTGGATTGTCCCCTGTCGGAAAAGTAATTGTGGACGATAAAAAAAATAAAATTTACAATACAATAGGAGCAAAGAAAGAAGAGATTAAAACTCCACAAAAACCAACCAACACAACTTCAACACAACAAGCCCCTGCACAAGAAGAGGAAGAAGATACTTGGGATGCTATTCCTTCGTTTTTAAGGAGAAAATAAATAGTAATTCCTCAAAATTTTTATATTTCTTCGTCAATTTAAAGAAAAAAGTCCTTCGTCGTAACATAAAGTACGCCTTAGGACTTTTTTCTTTATTTCCTCGAACTATATAAAATTTTGAGAAATTACTTTACACGAGATAAATTTTTACTTATTAAACAAAAACTGTTAAAATTTGAAATTATCTATAAACTAAAAACTATGACATACGAATTGGCAATCATTGGCGGGGGTCCCGCAGGAATCAGCGCAGGAATATACGCTGCGAGAAAAAAATTAAAAACTGTTCTAATTGCAGACTCTTTTGGTGGACAAAGTATTGTGTCCGATGATATTCAAAACTGGATTGGAACAAAATCTATTTCGGGACAAGAGTTATCAAAAAATCTAGAAAATCATTTAAAAGAATACGCTGGAGATATTGTTGATATTAAAGAAGGTGAAAAAGTAGAATTGGTAAGCGGAAATAAAAATGACGGTTTTGAAATAAAGACAAAAAATAATTCTTACAAAGCAAAGACAGTTTTAATAGCAACAGGAAGTCATCGAAGAAAGTTGCAGGCTAAAAACGCGGATGTTTTGGAACACCGAGGAATCACCTACTGTGCTACCTGCGACGGCCCTCTGTATGCAGGAAGAGATGTAATAGTCATCGGTGGTGGTAACGCTGGATTTGAGACAGCTTCGCAACTTTTAGCGTATGCAAAAAGCGTCACTCTGCTACACAAGAACGGAAAATTTAAGGCGGATGAAATAACTGTCAAAAAAGTGTCGGAGCACCCAAATTTCAAATTGATATCAAATGCCGAGACAAAAGAAATATTGGGAGAAAAATTTGTTACTGGTTTGAAATATACAGATATCCACACGGGCGAAGAAAAAGAAATTTCTACTAATGGAATTTTCGTAGAAATCGGAGCAGAACCAACAACAGGATTTGTTTCTGAATTAGTCAAATTAAACGACTACAAATCAATCGTCGTTGATCACCAAACACAGAGAACTTCTGCCGAGGGTGTTTGGGCAGCCGGAGACTGCACCGATGGCCTATACCATCAAAACAATATTGCCTCGGGTGATGCCATAAAAGCACTGGAAGACATCTATATATATCTTAAAACAAAATAATTTCAATATTATATTGGATAAAAACACACAATTTTTCAAACAAAATATTTGTGTGTTTTTTGTTTCTATTTTTTCTTATTTTTCATATAATTTGTATATGAAAAAATTAGTTGAAAAACTCATAAATGAAGGGGTTTTAAAAAATAAATCTATTATTGATTCGTTTATTAAAACCGATAGAAAAGATTTTATTACGTCAGAATATAAAAAAGATGCTTATCAAGATATCGCATTATCAATAGGATTTGGACAAACAATATCCCAACCGTTTACAGTCGCTTTTATGTTAGAACTTTTGCAACCAAAATTGGGTGACGATATTCTTGACGTAGGCTCAGGGTCTGGATGGACAACCGCTTTACTTTCTCAAATTGTAGGTGAGAATGGTAAAGTATTTGGTACAGAAATAATTCCTGAGCTGGTAAAATTTGGGTCAAGTAATTTAAAAAAATTTAATTTTAAAAATACAAAAATAATTCAGTCCAAACCAAATATTATTGGGTTACCCTCCGAAGCCCCTTTTGACAAAATACTTGTTTCAGCATCTTCTGATACTTTGCCGAAAGAATTTATACACCAATTAAAAATAGGTGGCACAATTGTAATTCCGATAAAAGAATCTATTTGGAAAATATCAAAGAAATCAGAAATTGAAATAGAAATAGAAAAATTTGATGGTTTCAAATTTGTTCCCTTAATAAAATAAAAACCCGCCGAATGGCGGGTTTTGTGTAAAAAGGCAAACAAAAGAGATGCATGCTGGAGAGTTTCGGCCATGATGGTAACAGCACACTTTCGCCCAATACACTGAAATTAGTATAAAGGAGTAAGGTTTAAGGAGCAAGCGTGAAATAGAATTTAGAAACTAGAATTTAGAATTTAAAAATGACGTGGATTGCTTCACTTCGTTCGCAAAGACGGCGACGAGACGAACAGCCAAAGGCTGTTCGTGACAGATTTTGCTCCGCAAAATCCGTCTTCGCGAGCGACAGCGAAGCAATCCACGTCGTCTAGTGCTATCAGCTATTAGCTATAGGCTATTAGCTTCGTCTTTGTTATCAGCTATCAGCTTTGTGTTATTAATTAAGTATCAAAATATTGTAGTTCAAAAATCCAGCGAAACAAATCCACAGCAAATATGGAACAAGTAAATAAACAGACATTTTGTTTATTTTCCAAAATTCCAACATTGTTTTTATGACAGAAAGAATCATTGCCAAAATAATTATAAAAGACAAAAATAATTCATGAGCCCCAAAGAAAATAATGGACCAGCTAGCATTTAATAAAAGTTGCAAATAAAACCAATTTACTGCTTTTTTGTTTCCATTATTTTGCCAAATTAAAAATAAAGAAATTCCCATCAAAGTATAGAGGGTCAGCCATACGGGTCCAAAAATCCAACTAGGTGGGTTAAAAGATGGTTTTGTCAGAGTGCTGTACCAACCATCTATTTGTGGTGTTGTAAAAAATGCTCCTAAAATACCTGCCATGTGACAAATCAAAACAGCAGAGATTAATTTAAATATTTTATTCATAAATAAATTATAACAGATAATTATTGTTTTATATTTCCAAACTCACCCTAATTTAATTATTTTAAATTACGAAACGACGTGGATTGCTTCGCTAAAGCTCGCAAAGACGGTGATAAGAGACGAACAACCTTCGGTTGTTCGTCTTCGCGAGCGACAGCGAAGCGATCCACATCGTCCGTTACTATCAGCTATCGGCTATAAGCTATTAGCTTCGTCTATGATATTAACTTCGCCTTTGCCACTACCTTTAATAAATTGACCACGAACAAAATAACCTTGATATTATTGGTTTTTTTGATGATTTTACATGAAAATAATGCCAAAAATCATTGACTTTTTATACCGTTCATAGTAGTATATATGCAATATCTTGGCGGTCCTATATAGGACTTTTTCTTTTATTATGAAGCTTAGATATTTTGTCATGGAGTTTGCGGACTTCAAATTTTCCAAAAAGACAGATTTAGATTTGGAAAATACAAAAACCGCGACATTATGGAAAATAAAATAATTAGGTATGTACAGGGGTTAACATTTATTCCTATCTTTTCAATCGTTTCCCCCTTTATGGCTCTTTATCAGCAAACAATGAGCGCACCACAAGATAAAGCCATCGATCCTTCTGTATCGGCCAATATAGAACGTGCAGAAAAAATAGATGCTTACTTTGCTCAACGAGATATGCCTTTGGAAGGTTACGGGGCAAAAATGGTTGAGGAAGCAGAAAAAAATGATATCGACTGGAGATTGATTCCAGCCATCGCTATCAAAGAATCAACCGGTGGAAAATTTGCTTGTGGTTATAACCCATTTGGATGGGGATCATGTAGAATAAAATTTGAATCTTGGGAGACAGCGATTGAAACAATCGCTCACAACCTAGGAGGAAACAACGAAAATACAGCTCATTATTATGAAGGAACAACAACAGAAGAAAAATTGTATCATTACAATGGTTCTGTCATTCCTTCTTACACTGGTGAAATTCTAAAATTTATGGAACTGATTGAAAAACAAGACGTTTCTAAATTTAAAAACAAAACGAGTTAAAAAAACAAAAACCACCGAAAGGTGGTTTTTGTTTTGATTGTGCGGAAGTGGGAGGATTTGGTCACAAGTCACTAAGTTTTTTATTCGTTCTCCGCTACGCTTTGAACTCTAAAAAACTAAGTGCTCGCGATCCCGACTCGCCAGTTTGAAAAGTTTTCTTAAAACTTTTCTCTGGCTTCGTCTTTCAAATCTCTCCTCTACAACAATAGCAACTAAAACAAAAACGATGCTTAGGCATCGTTTTTGTTTTAGTTGTGCGGAAGAGGAGGGATTCGACCTCCCAGTTCTAAGTAAAAATTTCGTTTCCGCTTTGTTCCAACTCATTTTTACTAAGAACTCGTAGGCTCGGCGCTCAAATTTTTTCTTCGCTACGCTACGAAAAAATATATTCGCTTTTGTTCGAACCTCCCCCTGTCTTTAGTCAAGACGACAATATCCAAATACCAGAAATGGTATTTGGATATTGTCGTTGCGGAAGTGGGAGGATTCGAACCCCCGATGCGGTTTCCCGCATGTCGCTTTTCGAAAGCGATGCCTTCAGCCACTCAGCCACACTTCCAACGCCAACCAGTGTAACATTTTTTTGCATTTTTTAAAAAAATTGGTATAATTTTAACCGTTAATTTACAAGTCTTAATATTATAAAATTGTTTAAAAATTAAAAATTGTAAGTTAAAAATTAAATCTGGCCCCATCGTCTAGTGGGTACAGGAATGAAAAACAAACTGCTTTGTTTTTCATCCGGTTCTGAGCGAAGCGAAGAAATTTCCGTTATGAGCTTTAGCGAATAGGAAATAGGCAGGTTTTCAAAACCTGCTGTCTCAGAAAGCTCGAAAGCAGAATATGTTTGAAAATAATATAATGGCCCCATCGTCTAGTGGTTAGGACAGCAGGTTTTCAATCTGTTAACCAGAGTTCAATTCTCTGTGGGGTCACAAATCGCAAAAACTGAAACACCAATCTGAATAAGATTGGTGTTTCAGTTTTTAGAAAAGCAAACAGTTTTGCTTTTCGGTGATTTGTGAAGGCGCAGGCATATTTTTATTTTGCACAACAAAATAAAAAAGCCGAGCCGAGGTCGACAAGTACTTAGATATTTTTAAGTACGAAGTACGAAAAAAATATTTAGTAACTTGTGACCACACAAAATTTGTATGCAAAGCATCCCTAACAAACAAAAGACTTAATGATTTTTGCTTTTCTAAAAACAAAAACCGCACAAACAGAAGTAGTTCTGTTTGTGCGGGTGGTGTTTTAGACCAAACTCATTCCCCAATAATCGTGGTATCCGACCCCTAATCCGTTCTCACAAATTATCTCTTGACCAGAAAAATTTGAAAATTTTCTTTTGTGGTCTGAGAGATTGTTTATGTAACTCAGGTTCGGATAATCTTTGTGAGTAAAATGAAAAGGTCCTCGACACCCGACAAAATCTCGGCGGACTATTGCAGATTGCAATGCTAATTTTAAAAAAGGAATTACACGCTTGGGATACCGTCCTCCGTAGCTCATTGTCCAAACTGGAATGTCCTCAAACCAAATGGTCATAAATCCAGCTGACTTGTCGTTGAGGGGTGTAGTGCAATAATTATCCAGCACAGAAAATCTTCCAGATCCAAATGGGATAGTTTTATATCTTGGCAAAGCAGGAATTTGCTGTTTCTCAACATCCCCACTGCCCCAGCCCTGACATACTGCTTGCCAAAATATGTCTTCAATATTCTGGTGAGTTAAATCTATAATTTCCATAAAATCTCTCCTCCTTCTTGTCGATGTTTTGTATTTAAAAAGACATTTTTTCTACAATATAAAATACCATACAAAAAACACTTCCGTCAATATAAGACTTCAAAATTTACCAAAATCTTGCTTCTGTAGATTTTGAAATAATACATACACAAAAACAAAAATCCTCTCAATTGAGAGGATTTTTGTTTTTGTGTAGGCTTGTGTCTAACAAGCCAATAAATTTTAATGTCTATTTTTTTCTGCCTGAAAAAATATAAACATATCGTACTGTTTCCATATAAAAGAATATAACATTTTTTAAAAAAAGAAATGTGTATAACCGAGGTAAACATACTAATATACGAATGACACTAATAATACGAATACTATACAAATGTTGTAATTTCGTATTCGTATTGCATTAGTATAATTCGTATCATTTGTATATTGGTATGTCTATCTTAAAATTTAAAAAAATGTATGATATTAACATCATGATTCCCGTTAGAGATCGCGGACACTTGCGGGGAATATTTAACAAAAGAAATTTATTAGAATTAATTTAAATAGATAGTATGCGAGATTTAACAAAGTCCGCGTCCTATCTCTAACGGGATGAAAATATTGGCAATTGAGACATCTTGCGACGAGACAGCAATCAGCATAATTGAAGCAAAAGGAGGACTTAAAAAACCTCAATTCAAAATCTTGGCTGACACAGTTATCTCTCAAATAAATATCCACAAAGAATATGGAGGTGTCTTCCCCGCTCTTGCAAAAAGAGAACACGTAAAGAACTTACTTCCGATATTAGGGGAAACTTTGAAGAAAGCGAAGATGCTATCATTTGAAAAAAATCACAAAACACAAATTACAAATTACAAACAAAACACAAAATACAAAACACAAATTACAAAAATCAAAAAAATTTTAGAAAGAGAGGTTGAAATGGTTGAGCCTTTGTTAGATTTTTTAAAAAATAACAAAATACCAAAAATAGATGCAATCGCTGTGACACAGGGGCCAGGACTAGAGCCTGCTCTTTGGACAGGAATAAATTTTGCAAAGGCTTTGGCGTTGGCGTGGGACAAACCTTTTATTCCTGTTAATCATATGGAAGGACACCTCGTCGCTTCGCTCCTCAAGTTAAAAGTAACAAGTAGCAAGTATAAAGGAGTTGAGTTTCCTGCTCTTGGTTTATTGATAAGCGGAGGTCATACAGAGTTAATAATGGTTAAAGATTGGATGGATTATAAATTGATCGGTCAAACCAGAGACGATGCTGTCGGAGAAGCTTATGACAAGGTAGCAAGAATGCTTGGCCTTCCCTACCCAGGTGGTCCTGAAATATCAAAACTCTCCGAAGAATTTTCTAAAAACTACTCACTACCCACTACTCACTACCCACTACCCCGTCCAATGCTTCATACAAACGATTTTGATTTTTCTTTTTCCGGATTAAAAACGGCTGTTTTGTATACCGTTAAAAATATTAAAAACCATGCCTACCGGCAGGCAGGAATGACACCCGAAATCAAAAAAGAAATTTGTGCAGAATTTGAAAATGCGGTTGTTGATGTTTTGCTTTTTAAAACGAAAAAGGCTGTTGCAAAAAATAATATAAAGACATTGATTTTGGGAGGTGGTGTAACCGCAAATAAAAAAATACGAAAAGAATTTAAAAAATTGGAAAAAGAATTAGGTATTGATGTTTTAGTACCAGATGCAAAACATTCTACCGACAATGCTGTGATGATAGGAATTGCAGGTTATTTTAGATATTTAGATAACAAGGTTCTACTACCAAACAAAACAGCAAAGATCAGAGCAGAAGGAAATTTGGCATTATAAAAACCCTCCAAAAAGGAGGGTTTTTCTGTGCAAAAAACATTATTGTACTTTGGCCAATTCGGCGACACCTACATCTGTTAAAGAAACCACCCCACCAGAGATTTTAACTGTCTTTTTGAGATCTTGCATATCTCGAATCACGGCACTTGCAAAACCAGCACTCCATCCTAGCGAATGGGCAATATTTTCAATATAAGCTTCCCCATTATTATTTTTTAAATATTTTGCTACTTCATGCCCAGAACTGCCTTTATTCATGTTTTGTTTCCTTTTCTAGAATTATTAAAATAAACAAATACCTTCAACAAGATTACGCAAAATTTTCTTTTATGTCAATTAAATCTGAGACAAATCTAAGTTTTTTAATATTTGTATCGCATTCGTATAATTCGCAAAATTCGTATATTTGTATGTCTATTTTTGCTTGACAAAAAATGACTGCTTGCTACAATATGGGTGAGAGAGGAAGAAATAAAAACTAAACTTTCGCTCTCACCAGTCCTTTTCAGCTCATTTCGGATCCCAGTTGCTTAGCAACACAGGATCCACACACATATAGCACCACTCACGTGGTGCTTTTTTTATTGCATTATTATATATTTTAAAAATCTCATACCATCATTTTGCAAAATGACGGTATGAGATTTTTGTACAAAAAGTTATTTAACAACTTCTACCTCAATAGCCACTACACCAAAACTTTTTTCATCTTTTGGTTTTGTAATTTGTTTTTTGTGATTTGTTTGGAATTTGTGTTTTGTGATTTTTGTTTGTATTTTTATCAGCCGTTAATATTTCTGCTTTTCTGAGAACAATTATTAATACAGGAAGCAAATTTTTTATATACTTTCCTTTATCATATCAACAACATAATCAATATCTTTTTCTGTTGTACTTTTTCCCAAATTAAATCTCAAAGAATTGCCCATACCATTACCCAATGCTTCTACTACATAAGAGGCGCTTTTTATTTTCCCCATACACGCACTCTTTGAAGAACAAGCAATTCCTTTTGCATCTAACTTTATTATCATATATTCGCTATCAATATTTGGAATAGAAATATTTACATTACTTGGAATTCTTTCAACACTACTTCCGTTTAAAACAGACCCAGGAATTTCTGCCAAAATTCTATCGATAAATTTATCTCTCAATTTTGTTAGCCTCTCTGATTCTGTTACCCTTTCTTCATCGGCAAGCTCCAAAGCTTTTGCCAAACCAACAACCAAAGGAATATTTTCTGTCCCAGCACGAAGTCCCATTTCCTGACTACCTCCTGCCAACAAGGGATTGATTTCAACACCCCTCTTTTTAAACAAAGCCCCTACCCCTTTTGGTCCATAGATTTTTTGTCCGTCTATTGTCAGCATATCCACACCCAAACTATGCACATCCAATTTCAAATACAAAGGTGCCTGACTAGCGTCACTATGTAAAATTATTTTTGTTTTATTGTCGCGATTAAAGTCCTTTATAATATGTGCTATTTTTGAAATCGGCTGAATTGTTCCTATCTCGTTGTTTACACACATTACAGAAACAAAAACTGTCTCGGGAGTAAGCAATTTTCTAAATTGTTTTAAATCAACAATCCCCTCTTTATCAATATCAATATAAGAAACTTTTATACCTTTTCTTTCAAAACGTGCAAACCAAGCAAGAATAGACGGATGCTCCATCTTTGTTGTAATAATGTGCATTTTTTTAAAGTCGGCTCCGTTTTCCTCCAATTTGTCCAGAAAACCAAAAATCGCCAGCGAGTTTGATTCTGTTCCACTCGCAGTAAAGATTACTTCGTCACTGTGACATTTTAAAATCTGAGAAATCTTTTTTCTTGATTCATCTAGCGCTTTTTTGGCTTCTACTCCAAATTTGTGAATTGTCCCTGGATTTCCAAATTTTTCATTCCAATAAGGTTGCATTACCTTTAAAACTTCTTTTCTAACAGGCGTAGTTGTAGCGTGATCCAAAAAAACTCTTCTTTCTTTCTTTTTAAAAAACATAATTTATCTTTTCAATCTGAATAATATATAATTACAGCAATTATTACATAAAATTATGACTGAATCAAAAAAATACAAAGAATTTATATTTCATGGATTTAACATAGATAAAAATAATAATAAAATAGTATTTTATTATTCTTTTGACGACAAAATCTATTTTAATCCAGAAATAAGAGTAAATTTAAGCAAAGTTAAAAATACATCAAAAATTGCATCAACTGTATTTAATTTAGGTATGGCAGAATTACCCAGTTTCTATAAAGCATATTGCCCCCCCAAAATTACGATAAAAGCTGGACACCTAAATAAAGATCAAATAAAGTTCTGGAAAAATCTTTATGAAAAAGGTTTGGGTGAATTTTTCTACAAAAATAAAATTGATTTCAGAAACCTAATAAAAATAAAAGTTGATTCAAAAGCACCAAAATTTAGAAATAACGATAAAATCACAGGAGAAAAAATCTTACTCCCAATTGGAGGAGGAAAAGATAGCATTGTAAGTGCAGAAATGTTAAGAGAAAAAGGTTTTGATTTTACGTGGTTTGCTATTGAACCAAATCAAGCAACAAAAAATGTGATAAAAAAATCAAAGAACAATAAAAAAATATTTCTTCGCAGGGATATTCAAAAAAATTTTAAAAAAATTATAGAAATAAATAAACAAGGCGCTTATAACGGACATGTTCCAATCTCTTCCGTTTATGCATTCAGTGCTATTTTGGTTGCCCAAATTCATAATTTTAAATATATAATTCTTTCAAACGAAAGGAGTGCTAACACGGGAAATTTGAGATATTTAGGAAAAGAAATAAACCACCAATATTCAAAAAGCTTGGAATTTGAAAAATCAGTAAACAAATATATAGAGAAATATATTTCTAAAGACATCTACTATTTTTCATTTTTAAGAAATATTTATGATATTCAGGTTATGGAAAAATTTTCTCATTACCATCAATATTTTTCGGAATTTTTAAGTTGTAACCCTGGGCTAAAAACAAATAAATGGTGTGGAAAATGTGCAAAATGTGCCTTTGTCTTTGCGGGACTAAGTGCTTTTGAAGATCCAAAAACGGTTGAAAAAAATTTTAAAAAAAATCTTTTCAATGACAAAAATCTTCTTCCTTTATTTAAAGAACTGGTAGGTCAAAAAAACAATAAACCTTTTGATTGTGTTGGAACCGTAGAGGAAAGTCTTTTGGCTTTGAACATGGCAAAGCAAAAATACAAAAAACTTCCAATTATATTAAAAAAAATAAATACAAAAGAAGCAGAAAAATACAAAAATATTCTTTCCTCCACCACAAAAGAACATCTAATCCCTGAAAAATTTTTGAAAGAGAAAATCGCAATAGCAGGATTTGGATTAGAAGGAAAAGCCCTGTATGAATATTTTAAAAAACAACCTAATGTGGAAATTCACATTTTTGACGAAACTAATTTAAAAAATCAGTCACCAGCTAAAGTAGTTTTTCATGACAAATTAGATATTCCCGCTGAATTCAAAGTTGTATACAAATCTCCAGGAATTCCTACAAACAAATTAAAGCTCAAATCAAAAAATACCGAAATATCCAGCCTCACAAATCTCTTTTTAGAAAAAACAAAAGGAA
>JAQTWD010000028.1 GCA_028689435.1 Minisyncoccota bacterium
CAAAGGCTAACCGAGTGGTTGGTTGAGTACAACTTTGTTCGTCCTCACCAAACTCTCGGTTACGAAACGCCTTGGTCGTTTTATGAAAAATCCGCCAAAGTTTTACCGATGTACTCATCTAGTACAAGCTGTTGACAATGTGTGGTATTTGTGATAGTATCAAGGGTAGGAAATTAGGTTGTCCGGATTGGTTTCGAGCGACTACAAGTTTGAAAAAACAAAAAGTCCGTAAGACGGGCGAGGAGGGTTTGTTATGTACATATATTTTGATCAAAGAAAGAAGTCTTTTGTTGTCAGTGACAAAAGACCAAGTGATGTCGAAATATTGATCACTTGTGGAATATCCGGTATCTCTATGATATCAACGGGCTTTCAGAGTTGTTCAGATGAAGAAATAACGGGAATTTTCGAAAGAAAAAATCCGTTAAATTTTAATGAACCGAACCTTCTTCAGACGACTTTGGTCAATATTCAGTCGCCGTCTTATTGTATCGACGAAAATAACAATCTGATCGTGAAATGGATTGAACACCAGCGAGGTCCGTGGAACGACAAAAAATGTGAGTATTTGTTAATAGAAGTTCCGAGAGAAACTATTCTCGGGAGAATTATCGTTTAAAGAGTTGCAAAAAATTTTGTCCCCATTTTTAAAAAATGGAGAGCCAAAGGAAAGCAGATTCCTCCGGTTAGTCAACAACCGAGACAAAATTGACACTCTACTCCCAACACATTGCGTGCTGGGAGTTTTTTGTTTCTTTTAATCTTTCTAAATGTGTATAACTTTGACGGTCGTCAATTTCATACACATCACATAAAAACCATTATAGTATTATTGATAATTTCATAATGATTTTTATTTGTTTTGGGTTAGGAAACGTGGATTTATTGCTCCGAATTTTTTGCCTAAAAAATCCGAAGTTCACTGCGTTCGCAATGACGTGCTGTGTTGTCGTCTTCGCGAGAAGCGAAGTGCAACAAAGCGACGACGCGATCCACGTCTCGTCTTCGTCGTTCGTGCTATCAGCTATTGGCTATAAGCTATCAGCTTCGTCTCTGTTTGTCAGCTAAAAACTTCCTTTTCATTTTATCTATCCACCAATCCAATTGCCGGAGATACTTTTTTATCGTAAAATATATAACAAATGTTAGAAAATTTTGTTGCCAAATTTCCTCACTTCCTTCAACCACTCGTTATTGATGTGCTGTTTGTTTTATATACAATATCACCTTTCGTTATCCCTTTTATTTTGCTAGCTCTTGCGTGGAGATTTAGGAGAAATTATAAAAGATATTTGTTCAGAACATCACAAAACAGAATATTGATGGAAATAAGAGTGCCCAAAGAAGTGAAAAAAAGTCCATTAGCAATGGAATTGTTTTTAGGTGCTTTGCATCAACCCGGAGGAGAAGGAACTTGGTATGACAGAAGCATCTTGGGGAAAAGCAGAACATGGTTTTCTTTGGAAATGGTTTCTTTGGAAGGACAAATTAAATTTTTTATTTGGACAGAAGCAAAATTTAAAAAATTGTTAGAGTCTCAACTATATGCTCAATACCCAGGGGTAGAGATTTTTGAAGCACCAGATTATACAAAATTTACTGCTCTTGATCTAAGTAATATGAGTTTGTGGGGAAATGAATTTGTTCTTACAAAAGACGATCCATATCCAATAAAAACTTATATTGATTATGGGTTGGACAGACAAGGTATAGAAGACGAAGAAAAAATTGATCCAATGACACCTCTTATTGAATTTCTTGGCGCCATCGGAAAGGGCGAACAGCTTTGGATTCAGATAATGGTTCGTGCTCACAAGAAAAATTTTAAAAAAGAATTGGCGTGGAAAGAAAGGTTTGAAAAAATGCAGTGGTCTGATAGTTATGACTGGACAGAGAAAGGAAAAGAAGAAAAAGGTAAATTATTAAAAGCTTTGGTTACAGATGAGGCAGATAAAACAAAAACTCGCCCACCTACAAAAGTAGAGTCACAGGTTATTGAAGCCGTTGAAAGAAATATTACTAAACCTGGTTTTGATTGTGGAATCAGAGGAATTTATATTGCCGAAAAGGACAAATTTAACCCAATCAATATTACAGGAATGACAGGGTCTTTCAAACAATACAACTCGGGCAATCTTAATGGTTTTAAGCCAAACAGGGTAACTGGCTTTGATTATCCGTGGCAAGATTACAAAAATATGCGTTTGAACAAAAAGAAGGTTGAAATATTTAATGATTACAAAAGAAGAGCATACTTTTACTACCCTTACACAAGCGACAAGCAATTTGTTTTGAGTTCGGAAGAATTGGCGACGATATTCCACCTACCAAGCAATGTTGTTGAAACACCAACATTTGCAAGAATTGAATCCAAAAAGTCAGAACCACCTGCTAACTTGCCTTTTTAAAGGCAAGTTAGCAAGGTGTAAGGAGTAAGGTGTAAGTAGCCGAGAACAAAGTTTAAGATATAAGTAACAGATAATAAAGATATGGAAAAGTTTGAAGATGTTATTGCTTGGAAAAAATCACAAGAACTAGCGATTTCATTATATAAAAAATTTAAAGACAACAAAGATTATAGCTTTAAAGATCAAATGCAAAGAGCGTCAATAAGCGTCAGTAACAATATAGCGGAGGGTTTTGATAGAAGAGGGAATAAAGAATTCAAGCAATTTTTGTATATATCTAAAGGCTCTTGTAGTGAAGTCAGGTCCATGTTGTATATTGCACTCGAATTGAATTATATATCTCAAAAAGAGTTTGATTATTTTTATAATTTAACGGTAGAGATTTCAAAAATATTATCAGGTCTTATAAAAAGTCTTAAACTTTAAAAGTTCTTACTTATACCTTAACCCTTACACCTTACACCTAGCATTTATGCTTAATTTTAAAAATTACAATCCAAGAAATTTTTTCGCGAATAAAAAAATTCCCAAGCCCAAAATAACTCGGGAATTTTTAAGCGAAAATAGTTCTCTTTTATGGGAGTTGTTTTTTTTGTGTTTAATTTTTCTTTACTCGGTATATTTTCTGTTTATCAGCGCCCCTCAATCTTTTCCGTTGGCATCAATTATACGTATTGAAAGTGGAGATACACTGAGAGACATTTCAAAAGAATTAAAAGATAAAAGAGTCATAAAATCAAAAACTTTTTTTGAAATAACTGTCAGAGCATTAGGCGGTGAAAAAAGTATAATCGCTGGTGATTATTTTTTTGAAGAAAAAAAAGACGCTTTTCGAACAGCAATTACTTTGGTAAGTGGCGATTTTGGAATGAATCCCATGAAAATAACTCTTTATGAGGGACTAACCGTAAAAGAAATGTCTGTTGTTATTGCCAAAAAATTTAGTGAATTTAATCCAGATGAATTTGTAAGACTGGCCGAGGAAAATAATTTGGAAGGATATTTGTTTCCTGATACATATATGTTTTTACCAAACATAACGGCAATAGATGTTATTAGAGCGATGGAAATAAATTTTTATTCAAAGATGACAGAGATACAAGAAAAAATATCAAAATCTGACAAGAGTTTGGAAGAGATAATAATTATGGCATCTCTTATAGAAGAAGAAGCAAGAACTATCAAAACAAGAAAAATGGTCTCTGGTATTTTGTGGAATAGAATAGAAATAGACATGCCGTTGCAAGTAGACGCCGTTTTCCCTTATATAATTGGTAAAAATACATACGAGGTAAGTTTAACTGACTTAAAACACGATTCACCATATAATACTTATAAATATAAAGGTCTACCTCCGGGGCCAATAACTAATCCAGGACTCAATTCTATTTTGGCGGCGATTGAGCCAATAGAAAGTGATTATCTATATTATCTTTCTGACAGAAGAGGAAATCTTTATTATGCAACAAACTACAAAGATCATTTGTTGAATAAGAGGTTGTATATGGACTAATTCGTAAACGGAGCTGATAGCTTATAGCTGATAGCGAAGACGAAGTTTTGCTAAAGCAAAACTTTGTCCATCTCGTCGTCTTTGCGAACCGAAGGTGAAGCAATCCAGAATAAACGGCGTGGATCGCGTCGTCGTTGCTATCAGCTATCGGCTATAAGCTATTAGCTTCGTTTTTACTACTTGTTACTTAATCCTTGCCCGCCCGCAACGCCTGAGCAAACTCAGACTTGCGATGGCGGGCGGGCTACTTTATACTTATTTTTATGTACACAATCGTTGGATTAGGAAATCCAGGAAAAGAATATGCGATGACAAGACATAATACGGGCAGAATTATGTTGGATTATTTTGCAAAAAGTAATGATTTTTCTGATTGGAATGAAAATAAAAAATATAAATCTTTGGTGTCAGAGGGGAAATTAGACAAAGAAAAAGTAATTCTGTTAAAACCAGAAACATTTATGAATAAATCTGGTTTGAGTGTGAAAGACTTAATTGATAAAGACAATGCAGGAAATCTGATTGTAATTTATGACGATCTTGATCTAGGATTGGGTGATTTTAAAATATCTTTTAATAGGGGAACAGGGGGACACAACGGACTGGAATCAATCGTAAAAACGATCAAGACAAAAGAATTTACAAGAATTAGAGTCGGAATTTGCCCAACTACACCTACGGGAAAACTAAAAAAACCAAAAGGAGAAGAAAAAGTCTTAAATCTAATAATGAAAGACTTTAAAAAACCAGAATTAGACGTTTTAAAAAAGATAAGCAAAAGGATAAATATTGCTTTGGAAATGATTGTAAAAGAGGGAAGAGATAAAGCAATGAATGAGTTTAATTAAAATAATGTTAGAAAATGAAAAACAAGTAGAAGAAAAAGCCTATGAATTTGTGAGAAAAAATAAAAAATCTCTCATCGACTTTTTTGTTAACAAAGAAAAATACTATTCTATTCAAAAATCAGTATTTTTTATGGCAGGATCTCCTGGTGCAGGAAAAACCGAGTTTGTTAAATCTCTCAGGATAAAAATTAAAAATGATAATGTTGTCAAACCTTTGCATGTAGATGCAGATTTAATCAGAACTGATTTTCTAAAAGATTTTTATAAACCTACTAATATTGACGGTTCTATTTTGGGAAATGCTCATCTTCTACAAAAAGCATCAATAAAGGGTGTAGAAATTTTATTAGATTATTGTTTTAAATCTAAAATATTATTCATCTTAGACGGTACTATGGGAGGAACTTTCGATACAATAAATAAAAACATAAAAAGATGTTTATCTAAAAATATAAAACCTGTTATTTTTTATTTATATCAAGATCCTTTAGTGGCATGGGATTATACAAAACAGAGAGAACGAGTCGAGGGAAGAAACATTTCAAAAGATGATTTTGTTAGACAATTCTTTAACTCGAAAAAAAATATGAGAATGTTAAAACAAGAATACAAAGGAGAAATAATTATAAACTTGATAATTAAAAATTTTAAAAATTCTATTGAAAAATATGAATTTAATATTGATAATATTGATTTTTATATAAAAGACGATTATAATTCAATTAAAGATTTAAAAGATAAATTGATATGAAAAAAATAAAAAAAATCTTCTTTAAAGGAAAAGAAACTTCTAAAAAAACAATCGATTGGTTGGATATTTCTTCTAAAGAGCAAAAAAAAATAGTAAAAGAAGCTGTGTCAGGATCTAATAAACTTCAACGAGATTTGTATCGTAAAGCAAAATTGATTTAAACAAAAAACAGAGATTTTAATCTCTGTTTTTTGTTTTTTCTTTAATTAAATTTATTTAACCAAAGATAATGTCATTTTTTGATCCTTTGGTTCAAATACATTGATTTTAAATTTGTATTTGTTGCCCAATTGCAAAGCTTCTTTCAATTTTTCTTCACTACTTTCAAATTCTGAAATGTGAACAAGTCCTGCCACACCTTCTTCAATACTTGCCAAAGCACCGTGTTTATTGAACTTGATAACCACAGCCTCTACTTCATCACCCTTCTTGAATTTTCTTTCTGCACTCTTCCAAGGATTTTCTTTCAAAGCTTTGATAGATAGTGAAATCTTTCCATCTACTATTTCTATAATTTTCACTTTTACTTTTTCTCCAATCTTAAACAATTCTCTTGGATTTTCGACAAGCGACCAACTTATTTCTGAAATGTGTACCAAACCCTCGATGTTTCCATCCAGTTTGATAAAGATTCCGAAATCAACAATACCAGTAACTTCTCCTTCCATTTCATCTCCGACATTGTATTTTTGTATAACTTCTTCTCTTTCTCCTTGATTAATATTTTTTTCTGAGAAGATTAATTTTCCTTCTTTTGGTTCAACGCCGATAATTTGAACAGCAATTTTTGAACCAACCATTTTTTTCAATTCTTCCAAGATCTTGTCTTTGTCTCCGTCTGTTACTCTTGGATAATTTTCTGCACTTAATTGTGAAGCAGGAAGAAATCCTGAGATTCCTTGCCAGTTGATAAGAAGACCACCTTTGTTTGCTTCTTTGATAGACAATTCAAGAACTTGCTTTTCTTTCATTGCTTTTTCAGCTTCTGTCCAAACAAGAGCTTGTCTAGCTTCTTTCAAAGACAGTTCAACATAACCGTCTTCGTTTTCAACATCAACAATTTTTGCATCAACAGTATCTCCGATGTTCAAATTTTTGATTACATCACGAACACTGATAAGTTCTTTCCCATAGATTATACCTGTACCAAATGGTGGCAAATCTATAAAAACACCATTCTTTTCAATACCGATAACTTTTCCCTCTATAAGTTCTCCTATAGCAGGTAGAGTAGGGGTTTTTTCGATCAAAGAGGTCATTATACCGTCTTTTTTCACTTCTTCATTAGTAGATACCTCTACTTCTGGATTAACATCCTTTTTTGTCATTTTGATTTTTTGAATTAAAAGTACTATTTACCAGCAAAATAAGGCTTAATCTATAATCTTTTCGCGCCTTATCGCCTTTTTAAATAGGGTTAACTTTTGTAATTCGGTTAATAAAAATAAAGCCGTCTCTGGCTGTAGTTAAGTATATACATTTAAATTCAAAAATCAAATCTCAAAATTAAAAATTATAAATTTAAAATTATAAATTCTACTCATTATTCACTACCAACTACTTTCTAATTTATGATATAATCCAATCTATGATAATCACATACCACAACATAGAATTTTTTAAAGTTCAATTTGGCGATATAGTTATCGCTTTTAATCCAATTTCCAAAGATTCAAAATTTAAAGGTCCTCGATTCGGTGCCGATATTGCTATTATCACCGCAAACAGTGTTGACCTAAACGGAATAGAAAGTGTTTCTTCAAAAAACAAAGAACCTTTCGTTATCTCTGGCCCAGGAGAATACGAAGTAAAAGGAGTTTTTATAAGAGGAGTTTTTTATAATACCCAATACAAAGGCAAGAGCAGAATCAATACTGTTTATTCTTTGACACTGGACGGAATAAAAATCGGTTTTCTTGGCGCACTAGATTCAATAGAATTGGGAGAGAACGCAAAATCTGTTTTGGGCGATGTAGAAGTATTGTTTACTCCTATCGGAGGTGACGGAGTATTAAACGCAAGTGATGCTCACAAACTAGCAACCAAGTTGGGAGCAAAAATAATCATCCCGATGCACTATGGCGATGTCGGAGAAAAAGATGCTCTAAAAAAGTTTTTGAAAGAAGGAGGTGAAGAAAATATAAAACCAGTAGAAAAACTAACTCTTAAGAAAAAAGATTTGGAAGGTAAAGATGGTGAAATAATTGTTTTAAGCTCTGAAATGTAATATTTTTTAATATGTCCGGTGATTTCTTAACAAAAATAAGAAATAAACCAGAAGAAGAAAAAAGATCTCTTCTTTATACCTATACAATTTTCACTATGATAGGGATAATTTTGGTTGCCCTGATTTTAAACTATTTTTTTGGGGACAATAAAAAAGCCCAAAATAACAATAATTCAACCCAAGAATTAAAGATTTTTGTTTCAAAAATGTTGGCTGATTTTGAGGGCATTTATCAACAGATATTGTCAAAATAACGGCTTTTTTATAAGGAAATTAATTTTGTTTTGTGTTATAATTATCCTATAAAAATCGTAAAAGTAATAATGATTTTAGATTATCTCATTTTTAATTAATTTTGAATTTTGAGATTTTAATTTTTAATTTGGAACATGGCAAAAAAAGAAGAAAAGAACAATTCAAATAACGAAGAAAAAGAAACCCCAAAAGATATTATTACAGAAAAGGGTATCATCACAGAAAACATCAGCTCTCAAATGGAGAGTAGTTTTTTGGATTATGCGATGTCTGTTATTACCGACCGTGCTTTGCCAGATGTAAGAGACGGATTGAAACCAGTTCACAGAAGAATCCTCTACACGATGAGTGGCATGGGACTAACATCATCTGCAAAATTTAGAAAATCTGCTGCCGTAGTCGGAGATGTTTTGGGAAAGTATCACCCTCATGGTGATGTGGCTGTTTACGATTCTATGGTAAAGATGACTCAAGACTTTACGATGAGATATCCTTTGGTATTAGGACAAGGAAACTTTGGTTCAATAGACGGAGACTCTCCCGCAGCGATGAGGTATACCGAGGCAAAAATGTCCAAACTTTCAAACGAATTATTGAGAGATATAGAAAAAGATACCGTTGATTTTAGACCAAACTATGATGGAACAACCAAAGAACCATCTGTTTTGCCGTCTGCTGTTCCAAACATTCTTTTAAATGGAACACTTGGTATCGCTGTTGGTATGGCAACCAATATTCCTCCTCACAATTTGAGAGAGGTAGTTGATGCAACAGTTCATTTAATAGACAACACTGATGCTACAACAGAAGATTTGCTAGGTTTTGTAAAAGGACCAGACTTTCCTTTGGGAGGAATGATTTTTGATGAAAAGGCAATCGCTCACGCTTATGCTACTGGAAGAGGCGGTATTATTTGTCGTGGAAATGCAGAAATCGTAGAAAACAAAGCCGATAATTTTCAGATTATCATTACCTCGCTTCCTTTCAGAGTAAACAAGGCAGATTTAATTGTTAAGATAGCCGAGCTTCACAGAGATAAAAAAATAGAGGGCATAAAGGGACTAAGAGACGAATCAACAAGAGATATTCGTGTTGTTATTGACCTAAAATCGGGTACTCACCCTCAAAAAATATTAAATTATATTTACAAACACACCCAATTGGAAGACACCTTCCACATGAACCTTGTCGTATTGGTTGATGGCGTGCCTCAAACAATGGCGCTGAAAAGCGTTTTGGAGGAATTTATCAAACATAGACAAGATGTTGTTGTTAGAAGAACTCAATTTGATTTAAGAAAAGCAGAGGACAGAGAGCATATTTTGTTAGGGTTAAAGAAAGCCCTTGATCACATTGATAAAATAATCAAAACGATTAAAGCATCCAAAGACACTGCGACCGCTCATCTAAATTTGATGAAAGAATTCAAATTTAGCGATAGACAAGCTCACGCTATTTTGGAAATGAAATTGCAAAAATTGGCAGGATTGGAAAGAAAGAAAATTGAAGACGAGTTGAAAGAAGTACAATCTTTGATAAAAGAATTGCGCGAACTTTTGAAAAGTCCTAAAAAAATCTTGGAAGTTATCAAAAAAGAACTTGTTGAAATTTCTGAAAAATACGGAGATGACAGAAGAACAAAAGTAGTTAATACCGGTGTTAAATCTATTTCTGTTGAAGACCTTATTCCTGACGAAGAAAGTGTTTTGGTTTATACATCCGGAGGCTACATCAAGAGAACTAATCCCGATGAATACAAGAAACAAAAAAGAGGTGGAATAGGAGTAGTAGATCTAAAAGCCAAAGAAGAAGACTTTGTTACTACATTTTTAACAACCAGCACACACAGCGATTTGTTATTCTTTAGCGACAAAGGAAAAGCCTACCAAATAAAGATGTATGATATTCCAGAGGGCAAGAGAGCAACCAGAGGAAAATCTATTATGAACTTTTTGCAATTGGAAGCAGAAGAAAGAATTACTTCTATTTTGCCGATGCCAAAAGACGAAAAACAAGGTAATCTTTCTTTATTGATGGTTACAAAAGCGGGAGTTACAAAAAAAGTAGCTGCTAAAAATTTCCATGATGTAAGAAGAAACGGTTTGATTGCTATAAAATTGCAAGATAAAGACGAATTGATAACCGCTCGTTTTGTTGATAAAGGAGACACTGTTATCTTGACCAGTAGTAAAGGTCAATCCATTCGTTTCAAAGAAAGCGATGTTAGAGAAATGGGCAGAGGAGCAGGAGGAGTGACAGGAATGAAACTTGGAAAAGGAGATTTTGTTGTTGGAGGAAATATCATTAAAAAAGATTACGTAAATCCAGATTTCTTTGTTATGAGTGGAAATGGATATGGAAAGAAAACTTCTCTAAAAGAATACAAAATTCAAAAGAGGGGAGGATCGGGAATAAAGACAATGAAAATCACCGACAAAACTGGAAATTTGATTACATCAAAAGTTCTTACAGAAAAACAACAAGAAATTGTCGCTATATCAAAAAATGCACAAGTAATCAGGGTAGATGTTTCAGAAATTCCATCATTAGGTAGACAAACACAAGGAGTAAGGATAATGAAAATGAGAGAAAATGATAAAATTGCGTCTTTAACCTGTCTATAATTCAGTTTTTAGTCACTAGTTTTTAGTTTTTAGAAACACAAAAAACCGCTTAAAATAGCGGTCTTTTG
>JAQTWD010000029.1 GCA_028689435.1 Minisyncoccota bacterium
TCACATAAAATTCCAATTTATCTATCACAATATCCTCTGCTGTTATATCTAGATAAGAACCACCATTAATATTTCTTTCAATTCTGTTTTCTGTACTCAGACGATAAATTATCACTTCATCATCTTTAGATGTAAAAGAAAACGCAGTATCCCCGGAACAATCAGCTCCACAATTAAACCCCGTTCCTACTCTAATCTCTTTTGATATGCTTTCCAGTGCCAAATTTAAATTGTTTGATACAATTTTAAACCTTTGTGATCTTTCGTTTGCCTGAACCAAACTTAAAAGAGCAATAATACCAACAGTCATAACAACACTGAAAAGTGCTACTGCTACGATGACTTCTACCAGCAAAAAACCTTCATCAGTTTTTAGTTTTGAGTTTTGAGTTTTTAGCAAAGACATTTTATTTTTTAAAAATCCTAAATTAAACATTTTTATTCCATTTGACTAGTGCTGATAGAAATCTGTCCAGTAATACTTATCCTAATTACTTTGTCCTTGATCTTTGGATTTGATGATCCAACATATATATCAACAAAGCTACAACCATCGCCACAATCTGCTGGTAAATCTGTTTTTATAATAGCATCGGGATCTGGTCTTTTGAATGTAATGTGGGCTTGTTCTCTTCCACAAATACTATTTCCGTTGATACAAATATCTTTTATTATGTTTCCTCTGGTTATATTATAAACTTCTATCAACTCATTGCCACTAGTAGGATCATATTCTCCATTACCATCTAGATCGGCAAAAAGGATAAATTGTTTATTCTGACTATTCATATCATTTGTTGTAAAATACATCCCATAACCAGTATCAAAAGTAGTTGTTCCTCCACTGTTTGAGCCTAACACATTAATACTGAAAAACTGAGCCTGTCGTGTAATAAGAGCAATTTCATAAGCCAGACTTTCCAAAACCACACCACCATTAAAAACAGAGTGGTTTATCAAAACGATACTTGTTATCAAAGTAATAATTGCCAAAACAACCATGAGTTCTATCAGGGAAAAAGCTTTTTTAGCTGATAGTCGATAGTCGATAGTCGATAGAAACGAAAATTTGCTTCGCAAATTTTCGTTCGTATCATTATTCTTTTTGATAAATTTTAGATTAAACATTAATAAATTCGTAATGAATTTTGATTTGTAGTATTCGGATATAATTTGTAGTATTCGGATTATAAATTAAGAACTAACAATTTAATACCCAAGACATCCCAATGAAAAAAGAAAATCAATATTGTCCCCAAGATAAGAAATGGCGCAAAAGGTATTTCACTCTTAATTGTAAAATTTTTATTTATAAATGACAACGACTGCAAGTGGGATAAGATTATTAAAAAAATACCAAAAACCGATCCTATCCAAAAAGAAAGAATTACTGCAGAGAGTCCATCAACAAGTCCCAAAAACCATCCAATACCAAGAGTCAATTTTGCATCGCCAAAACCAATCCATCTACCCTGCGAAACAAGCCACAAAACAGCAAACGGGGTTGCAAGTATTGGACCAGCCAAAACCTCAAACCATATCAAATTTCCCCATTGAGTAACCAACATAAATAACAACGACAAACCAGCAAACAAAAATACCATACTATCGGGGATTATTTTGTGTTTTATATCATAAACAGTGATTACAATTAGGGTGCTGAAAATCGTAAACAAATATAACAGATTTAAATATTCAAAAGTTTCAAAATTTAAAAAGCTGTAAACTGTAAACTGTAAACTGTAAACTGTAAGCAAAAAGATTAACCCCGTTGCTGTTTCTATTATCGGGTATTGCCAAGAAATCTTGGTATCACACCCCCTACACTTTCCTCTTTGGATCAAAAAAGAAAAAACTGGAATTAATTCGTACCAATTCAATTTTTTCTTGCAATTTGGGCAATGAGAACGTCCCATTATCCCTTTGATTGGATAATTTTCGTCCAATCGCAAAATAACAACATTGAGAAAACTTCCAACCACTAACCCTAACAAAAATATAAAAATACTAAGATACATACAGTCATTATAACTTCTAAACTAAAAATTTAGAAGTTATAATGACGAGTTAAAAGTTTATAAAGTTGAAAGTCCGTAAAGTTTTTGATGGAAAACAAAAAATGCCCCCATGGGGCATTTTTTGTTTACTTTAATAACTAATGTTATTAAGGAGCTACTGAATAGATAGCATCTGTAGCGTTACCACCAGCGTCACAAACAGCATCATTATCTGGAACGGCTGCTGTGTTTTCCAATGTTGCTGACAAACAGTAATCTGTTGCAGGTGTTCCTACAGGTGCGTATGTATAACCAGCACCAGATGTTGGATCTACAGGAACAGCTGGCAAGAAACCACCTGTTTGAAGATCGGCTATAGTTGCTGGATAATTTGTATTGTCATTATAATACATCTCCATAGCCAAAGCGATTTGACCTAGATCTGAAACTCTTCTTGCGTCTCTTGCTTTTTCTCTTGCGCTATTCAATGATGCAAGAACTACTGATGAAAGAATACCGATGATTGCAATAACCACCAACAATTCAATCAATGTAAAACCTTTTTTCATATATTTTTTATTTTTTACTTAATTACATGTAATTAATTAATTTTGATAAATAATCGACCGCTTCTTTTTTAAAAGCTTATATATCGGTGTCTATATTATATAACACAAAAAATCGTTTTTTTAGAGGGGTTGTGGATAAATGAAACGGAGTCTATAGTCGATAGATTATAGTCGATAGCAAAAAAACAAACAAAGGTGGGAAATTTGCGAAGCAAATTTCCCACCTAAATTCTAAATTATTATTACCGCTTGCCAAATAAACAATCTAAAAATTTGGATGAAGTTCGAGAAAGCGAGGAAAAAATGTTTGAGCCGTATTTCAGATACGGTGAAAAGATTTTTTCCGAAGCTGACGAAGAAATTCGCCAAATTTTTAGATTGTGGAGGAGACGTTGTAGATTGGCATAAGAACCGAAGTCAACAAAACTCCTACTCCCAAAGCCAACATAACAATCATCGCAGGTTCGATCAAAGAAACTAATGCATCTACTGCGTTATTTACTTCTCTCTCATAGAATTTTGATAATGTCTCCAAAATCATTCCCATTTCTCCTGTTTCTTCACCAATTTTAATCATCTGAATCATAATATTTGGAATCTCGTCATATCCTGTCAGCGCCTCTGAAACCGCCTTTCCTGCTCGCACCTCCTGAGCAGCTGTCATCAAAATATCGCGATAAATCACATTGTCCACAACATCGGCGGTGTTTTCTATTACCTTGATAATTGGCACACCTGACAAAAGCATTGTGTTCATATTGCTTGCGATTCTGGTCAAATACAATTTTCTATAAAGTTGCCCCAAGTATGGCAAGCTAATTTTAAATCTTGAAAAAGAAGCTTTTCCCGAACCTGTCTGACCATATCTAATCAAGAAATATCCTCCAATAACAACGCCAACGAACAAAAATAATCCATAATTAACAAGAAAATCACTGATTCCCATAACAATTTTTGTAAAAAATGGAATATCCGCACCGGATTCAACCAAGATAGAGCTTAGTTTTGGAATAACCATCGTAAACATCAAAATCATAACTACCACAAAGACCACCATAACGAAAGCCGGATACACCAAAGCACTTTTTGCTTTTGATGTCAGCTCGTAACTTCTGTCCAAGTGATTTGCTAAATACATAAATGTCTCATTCAACTTTCCAGATTCTTCCCCTGCCCTAACCATATTTACATAAAAATTTGAGAAAACTTTTGGATGTTTAGACAAAGCTTGGGAAATAGAACTACCCGCCTGCAAATCATCGGCGATAATAGCCAATTTTTTTCTCAAAACAGGATTTTCCGATTCGGAAGCAAGTAATCTAAAAACACGCAGAACAGAGACTTGTGCTTCAAACAAAGTAGAAATCTGTCTTGAAAGAATCACCACATCTTTGTTGGAAACTCTTTCAAAAAAAGAAATATCTCCTCCGAAAATATTTTTATCCGCCTGATCAACAGAAACAATAGTAAAACCTCTGTTTTGCAGAGAAGTAATCACGACATCGGTATTAATAGCATCTATTTGTCCCTCTTTTACCGAACCGTCTTTATCTAAAACTTTGTATTTGTATAACATTTTTTATAGGGTTTAGGGTTTAGGGTATAGGGTATAGGGCGGTTTTGAACAAATTTTAGCTTTGCTAAAATTTGTTCAAAACCTATCCCCTAAACGCTACACGCTGAACCCTCTTTATATTAATTTCTCCAACGCACTCTCATTCAACGAAAACTTTCTCGCATTTTCTACTGTAATTTCTCCTCTTCTTACCAATTCTGCCAAGGATTTATTCAAACTGATCATTCCGTGTTGCGAACCTGTTTCAATAACAGAATTTATTTCATAAGTTCTCTTCTCTCTAATTAAATTAGAAACAGCGCTGTTATTTATTAGTAACTCAAAGGCAGGAATCATTCCACCTGAAATACGAGGTATCAATCTCTGAGACAAAATACCCATCAAGCTTCCCGCCAATTGTGTTCGTATTTGATCTTGTTGCTCTGCTGGAAATGAGTCTATGATTCTGTCTATTGTTTGAGCAGCTGTGTTTGTGTGTAATGTTGAAAACACCAAGTGACCTGTTTCGGCGGCAGTAACTGCTGTGGCAATCGTTTCTGGTCCACGCATTTCTCCAACCAAAGCAACGTCTATATCTTGTCTAAACATAGACCTCAACGCAATTTTGAAGTTTTCGGTGTCCACACCAATTTCTCTTTGATCAATAATAGATTTTTTTGGTTCATAAACATATTCTATCGGATCCTCAATGGTAACAATATGTTCTGTTCTAGTTTGGTTGATAAGTTCAATCATAGAAGCCAAAGTAGTTGATTTTCCTTGTCCAACAGGACCAACCACCAAGAAAAACCCTTGCTGTTTTTGGGCAAATTGTTCCAAGATCGGAGGCAGGTTTAATTCTGTTAATGTTCTGATTTGTTTTGGTATCAATCTCAAAGCAATTGAAATAGTTTCTTGGTGGAAAAAACAATTTCCTCTGAAACGAATATCGTGGTCACCATAAGAAAAGTCTGCTTCTTTTGTCACCAAAAACTTTTCTTTGTTTTCAGGAGTTAAAAATGAATCAAGAAAACTCATCATATTTTCTCTTGTCAAATCTTCGTATTTAACAAGAGGAATCAAACTGCCTGTTACTCTAATAAAAGGCTTTCTTCCTTCTGACAAATGCAGATCTGAACCGCTTTCTTTTACAACGTGTGCAATTAATTCATCTAATAGATTATTTTTATGATTCATATTATTTTTATTATATCATAATCCGAATTCCCCAAATTGTTAGGGTGTTAATTAGGATAATTCGTAATTCGTAGTATTCGGATTATTTTTATACACCAAATTTTTTATCTGCAATTTTTACAACAGTATGCAAAACCTCGGAAGGAATTGTGCTTGCCTTGATAATATATCCATCCACACCAAATTGATTGGCTCTATCTACGTCTTCTTTCTGTCCTTGATTTGAAAGAACAATAACAGCCGAATTTTCTGCCAATTTTTGGCTTTTGATATTTTCTAACAACTCAAAACCATCCATTCCCGGCATTATCAAATCCAACAACACAATATCAAAGTCTTTTTTTTCTTTTAATTTATTAACCGCCTCTTCTCCTCCAAAAACCGTTTCAACAGTAAAACCATTTTCTTGAAATTTCAAGGAATACATATCAATCAAAAATTTGTCGTCATCAACCAAAAGGATTTTATATTTTTTTCCAGACTCTGTTTTCATACTTTATATTATATTACAGATTTGCTACTTCTTCAAAAGGAATTTTCTTTTCAAAAGCCTTGATAAGTGCGTCTTGTCTCATTGTAAACACTCCTTTTTTTCTAATATTTTCTTCAATCGCAGTAGAAGAAGCATCTTTCAAAATAATTTCTTGCAATTCATTGTCTATTTCAATTACCTCAAAGACGCCTATTCTTCCTCTCAAACCTGTTGGGCAAGTTGGTGACGGTGCTGCTTTATAAACCTGTGTGGGAATTTTTATTTTATTTTTAAATTCATCTGGCAAAGTTGAAAATTCTTTTTCTATCATTAATTTTAAACCACCTTCAACAGGAACTGGTTCTCCCGCATCAGCACACAGAGTTCTTGCCAATCTCTGTGCAATTGCCAATATCAAAGTAGGTGCAATCAAATAAGGGTCTACTCCCATCTCGATCAAACGAGGAACAACACCAACAGCGCTGTTGGTGTGAATAGTAGAAAGCACCAAGTGACCTGTCAAAGCAGCTTGGATAGCAAGATTGGCAGTTTCTTTATCACGAATCTCCCCCACCATTATAATATCGGGGTCTTGTCGCAAAGCGGTTCTCAAACCATTGGCAAAAGTATAACCGATTTCTGGTCTCACCTGAGACTGACTAACACCATCAATGTTGAATTCAACAGGATCTTCCAAAGACAAAACATTTTTTGTTTCTCTGTCTAATTCGTTTAACAAAGAATAAAGAGTAGTAGATTTTCCCGAACCAGTTGGACCAGAAATTAAAATCATTCCATAAGGCCTTTCAATCGCATTTCTCATTGCTTTCAAATCTTTTTCCGTAAGTCCTGTTTGCTCAAGACCTTTTACTCCTTTTTCTGGTTCAAGAATTCTCATAACGATTTTTTCTCCAAAATATGCAGGAAATGTTGAAACTCTAAAATCTACTTTTCTGTTTTCAATTCTTGCAGAAAATCTACCATCTTGTGGTTTTCTCTTTTCATCCAATTTCATATTGGACAAAACTTTTATTCTAGCAACAACAGCGCTATGAACATTTGCTGGTAAAACCAAAGAGGTATGCAATATTCCATCTACTCTGAAACGCACTCTTATCTTTGCTCCCATATGTTCAATGTGGATATCCGAAGCATTTCCTTCGGCAGCGTATCGTAAAATTGTCGCCACAATCTTTGTGACAGGAGCATCTTCTATTATCTTTGTTTCCAATTTTGTTTTTTTGCTAGAAATGTCTTCTGGTTCTGTATCCTTTGCGATTTCTGATGAAATTTCTGATTCTAGTTCTGTCAAAGCTTTTGTTACTTCACCGTGCAGACCGCTATAACTCTTTAACACATTTTCATAATCATCCAATGTAATAACAAAAATTTTAAACGGAAGACCGTTTTTTGAAGAAATAAATTGCAAAGCATCTCTCGCTTCCATATTGTCTGGATCTAACATTCCCACCTCTAAATAGCCATCGGCGTCAAGACCAACAGGAACAAATTTGTAATGTTCTGCCGAGCTTTCAGGAATTTTTTCCAAAACACTAAGAGGAATTTCACCCTCAGGAACATTTTTTGAAGGTAAATTAAAATATTCAGACTTTGCGGACAAAACATCTTCGTTTGTAATGCCCATTCCTGCCAAAATAGTGTCAATCAAAACACCCTTAGAAGAAGCTTCTTCCTCTATACCTATTATCTTGTTACTGTCCAAGACTCCATTTTTTGCCAAAACATCTAAAAATCCCATAGTTTATACTATTTTAACCCTTACAAAATCATTTGCTAAAAAATTAAATCTTTAGGAAAGGATTGTCTCTTCCTGTTGGTTGATCCTGAAGTTCTACACCAAAATCTTTTAATTTTGAAAATGCGGGATCACTAAAAACGTCACCTCTCAATTCAATTGATTTAATTTCCAAAAGAAGAGTAAACAATTCACTTCCGATTTTTGAGTTGAGTTTTCCTTCGGCTACAATCAAAGCTTCTTCCGCCCACACAAAACCACTGATTGTTAAGATTAGCCCTAAAATAATTATTGTTTTTGTAATGAATTTTTTCATATTACTTTAACCAATAAGTTTTAATTGTAAAATTAAATTTATAACTGTTAAGCTCATCAGGTGAAACTTTAAAACCAAGGTCTGTTACATCTACCAATCTCAAACTGTCTTTCAAGTCTGTAATAAAAGCAACAAAATCTTCATAACTGGATGTCATTGAAAAACTTAGTGTTACAAAACCATATTTAGAATCTTGTGCTCCGGCTCTTGTGTTAGGATCGTCTATTGGTGCATTTAATTTAATATCGCGAATAATCGCACCATATTTTGCAGCGATTGCATTTACATCCATAACCAATTTAACATTGTCTACATTATCTGGAATCATCTTTTTTACCCTTTCCAAATCACTATCAGAAAAAGAGCTGTATTTTTCTAGCAAACCATCTCTAATAGTTCTCAATTCTTTTGATTTGTTTCTTGCCTCATCATATTGCAATTTTTCCGCCTTCAATTCTCCTATCGTCTTGTATGTAGGATCAATAAAAATAACGAAAGTTCCCGCAGAGATAAGTATTAATATTATTGGTAAGATTATTCTACTCATAATAAATTATTGAACTCTTTTTTTAAAAGAAATTAATTCTGGATCTATATTGGCAACAAAACTAAATACAACTTTTCCATCATTATTTACATCCAAGTCAGAAAAAATAGTATTTTTTATGAAAGGATTATTACCAAATTTTTCTGCCTGCAAAGCAACTGTGGCATAGTCTTTTGTTACACCGTCCATTTTTATCTCAATCCCTTCATTTGTTATTTTAAATTCAAAACCAACAAACTGAACTGATTGCAATGTGTTTTCTTCCAGAGCATCAAATAAACCTGTCAAATCGGAGTGTTCACCCAAAAGCATCTCTGCTACCATCAATCTACTGTCAAGCCTGATCAATTGTTTGATCGTTTCAATATCAAAGTTTTCTTTTTCTTTTTCAAGCATTATTTTGCTTTCTTCAATACTTCCTTCCAAAAAATTCTTATACAAAAATGCTCCGACAGCAAAAGTCAGGGTTATCAAAAATATAACCATTGCAATTAAAAAGAATATATCTATAGTCTTTCTCTTTTGGACCCTCTCTTCAACGAGAGGGGTTTTTTTAGGAATGAAAGATGAATTTTCTGATCCGATAACCATACTAATATTATACAGCAAATATATTAATGTGGTGTTGTGGATAAACACAACCAAATTTTGCTTTGCAAAATTTGGTTAATTTTCAATTTTCAATTTTCAATTTTCAAACACCTAAATACCATTAAGCTAAAAGCTGATAGCCGATAGCTTATAGCGAAAAATAACAAAGGCGGGAAATTTGCTTTGCAAATTTCCCGCCTAAATTCTTCTTTTTACCCTATCAGCTATAAGCTATCGGCTATCAGCTTCGTCTCGTTTATTCCATCTGTTGCAATCCCCTCAACGCCAAGCCCAGTGCAACGGCAAACCCAGGTCCCACTTGTTTCAATAAAGGTGCCAAAAAGGCAGGTGCTTCTACTTTTGAAAATGGGTCGGAAATCTCTACTTCTATCTCTGTGTGAGATTTTGCAAATTCCGTCATACCGTTGATTATAGAACCTCCCCCTGTGATAACTAATTTATCTACATTTTTATTGTATTTCTTTTGATATGCCAAAAAAGTTTTGTTTACCTCGCCAAAAATATATTCCATACTTGAATAAACAATATCAGAGACTTCTTTTTCTGTCGGAGTATTGCCTATGACACCCACTTTTATTTTCTGCTGTTCCGCATCGGTCGCACTGATTCCTGTTGCTCTCGCAATATTCAGTGTTATATCTTGTGACCCCCTGCTGATAGAGTGGGAATCTCTAATCATCCCCTTTTCAATAATATATAGTTTTGTGGATCCCGATCCCATATCAAGCACCGCAAAATTTAAAATATTGTGAGAAACTGCTGTTCTAATAGTGCTAAAAATCTCTATTTCAAGAAAATTCAAATTCAACCCCGCTCCGTTAACAACTTCTTTTTGTTTTAAAACAGTGTCTCTATGAATTGCTGCTACCAAAACCTCTGTCTTTGGAGTTTCCTCTTTTCTGCCGTTATTTTCATCTCCCATAAAACTAGTAACGGCCATTTCTTCTTTTGGAATAATTTTCCAATCCAAATCAACTTCGGAAATAGGTACTGGAATATATTTTCTCGCTTCAATCGGAATCATTTGTTCCAGCTGTTTTCTATCCATTGTTGGCAGTTCTATATTAAAAACAAGAGAAGATTTTAGCGGTATTGAGACACCGCATTCTTTTGTTGTAACATTTGCCTCTTTTAACAAATTGATTATTGCCTCACTCAACTGAGCAGAAGAAAGATTGGTCGCTCTGCCTGCCTCAATATTTGCATAAGGGCCCAGTGACAATTCGCCATAAGTTTCTAGAATTACAACGCCATTTTTCTTTTTTAGTTGAACGACCTTGATAGACGAAGAACCAATATCAAGCCCCAAAAAGCTATCACTTTTGTGCTTTAAAAAACTGATATTAGATAATTTGCTAAAAGGATTCAACATTATTGTAGAAAATAAAAATTTATTGATTAAATTATAACACATTTTTTTAAACACGAGCTTATAGCTCTTGAATTCAACTCTGAACCAGGAATAATTTGGCAAAAACAAAAACCTCGTTTCTGTTAAAATAATATTACTTTAAAAAGGTCAATATTATCAACAAATAACGAAGTCTTTGTTATGAAGAATTAT
>JAQTWD010000030.1 GCA_028689435.1 Minisyncoccota bacterium
AACTGGCAAATAGTTAAGAACTATGTAGCGAGTCAGGGAAAGACGGAGGAAACCGTTCAACTAAAATTACTCAACTAGCCATATACTCATTTCATACCACCCAGCTCTGCTGGGTGGTCGTTGATTTCAAAGTTGGGACGTAAAGATAAAATCACAAATAGTATTATTTTAGTTTTTATTTACAATGCTGTTTATTGGATATCTCACATTGTTTCGTGGCTAATTAGTGGAGATGGAATGTAGTATTAAAAACACCGCTCTGATGAGCGGTGTTTTTGATTGTGAAAGTTGTAAGAATAGGGGTCAAGTTTCTAAACAAAATTTTCGTCCTTTGGACTCAATTTCGTTAAGAACTTCCTCCCCGGGCTCGCTGTCGTGCTCGTCCATTTCTGTTTAGGGCAGAAATGAACTTGCGCGCGACATGCTCCGCCTTTCGATTCTCGCACGCAAGGCAAGCAGTTGCCTTGCTCACTTCCACAATATAAAAACACTGTCTTTTTTAAAGACAGTGTTTTTATATTGTGGAAGTGGCGAGAATCGAACTCGCGTGCAAATAGCGTTCCTATATGAGTCTACAAAGTGTAGGATATTTTTTGGTTTTTAGAGAAGTTAAGTAATAAATAAACAAAACCTTAAAATCTCGATCTTCTTTGTTTTGAAAAAATACCGAAGCATTTATTTTTTCTAGTTTGAAAAGTATAACAAACAATTTATTTATCAAACTTCAATAAATCGCCCGCCAGCCTAGACTTAAGCTAATGCTGGAGCAAAAGCGAAATATGGTGAAACCATAGCTTTTGCTTTTTGTGACAAGTTTGCACTTATCTTTATACAGCTTTTAACGAGTTCTGTCCTCGACTTTGCACATATAAGAGTGAAACTAAATGTCTATGCCGATCACCCCCTTGCCATATCCATTCCATTCAGGATGAACCGAAGCTCAAACGAAATGTTTGTCCCGAATTGCAAGCAATACGAGTGTGATTGGATACGGCAAGCGAATGACCGAAGTTTCAACTGTTTTTTCAATGAACCTGTTACTTTCTACTAGACAGAGAATTAAAATCTTGATTTTAGTTCTCTATCTATATCCCTTTGGGTGTCCTTTTTCTTAATTGACTCTCTTTTATCAAATTTCTTTTTACCACGAACAACCGCAATCTCTACCTTTACTCTCTTCCCTCTATTATACATCGAAATAGGCACTATGGTCAACCCTTTCTTTTCTTCCAATCCAGACAATTCAGAGAGCTCTTTTTGGGTTAAGAGAAGTCGGCGATTTCTTTCAGGATTATAGTCTTTTGGGGTATTGGCTGTTTGATAAGGTGGAATATTCGCATTTAAAAGAAATGCTTCTCCGCCTCTAACCGTTACGTGTGCTCCTTCTATATTTCCTCGATTATTTTTTATAGATTTTACTTCAAAACCAAAAAGCTCGATGCCGGCATCGAATTTTTCCAATATTTCATAATCAAATGAAGCTTTTTTATTTCTGATAAAAGTAGCCATGAAAATAGTATAGAGTAGTAAGTATTAAGTAGCAAGAAAAACTTTTTGCTTGATACTGGTTGCCTGATACTTTATACTTATCTCTATGAATCCCGTTAGAAATATCGGGAAAATAGATTATTAAATTAAATTAGCAGTTACTTTTTGGGGACTTGCCCCGTTAGAAGTAGCTAAGCTATTTCTAACGGGATGAAAATCATAAAAACTTCAAATAAAAATAAAAAGACAAAGGATAAAAAACCTGAAAAAAAGATAACTGGAAAAATGATTTCTTTACATTTTTTTAACAATATTTTGACAGGTCTAATCATTTTGTTTTTGATTTTATCTATTTATTCATATCTTTCAGAAAAAAATAAAAATATTGATGAAGTAACTATTTCAAACTTGGTTGAAAGTATCAAGACAGAAAAAGTTGAAACAATAGAAATAAAAGGAGAACAGTTAAGTATCAAGTTGAAAGATGGTAAAGAACAAATTTCTAAAAAAGAGGAAGGGTCTTCTTTGACTGAAACATTAAATAACTATGGCGTTACCCCAGAGCAATTAACCAAAGTAAATATAGAAGTGAGCAACCCAACAGGACTTGGATTCTGGGCTGTTGCCCTTGCTCCTTTTTTGATTCCAATATTTTTCATTGTTTTCTTTATTTGGTTTATGACAAGACAGGTAAAGGGGGCGGGGATGCAAGCATTTTCTTTTGGTCAATCAAAAGCAAGGATTACTGATCCGAAAGACAAAAAACAAAGAATTACTTTTGATGATGTGGCGGGTGTAAAAGAAGCCAAAGAAGAATTGATGGAGATAGTAGATTTTTTGAAAAATCCTAAAAAGTTTTTGGACATTGGAGCACAAATTCCAAAAGGACTTATTTTGATGGGGGCTCCGGGAACAGGAAAAACTTTGCTTGCAAAAGCAGTCGCAGGAGAAGCTGGTGTGCCGTTCTTTTCAATTTCTGGTTCTGAATTCGTAGAGATGTTTGTCGGTGTTGGAGCTAGTCGTGTAAGAGATCTTTTTAAATTGGCAAAACAAGCCGCTCCCTCTATTATTTTTATAGACGAAATAGATGCTGTTGGTAGAGTGAGGGGGTCGGGTGTGGGTGGAGGAAATGACGAAAGAGAACAAACACTGAATCAAATTTTGGTAGAGATGGATGGTTTTGAACCAAATGAAAAAGTGATTGTTATCGCCGCAACAAATAGACCAGATGTTTTGGATCCTGCACTTTTGAGAACTGGGCGTTTTGATAGACGAGTGGTGGTTGATTTGCCAGACAGAAAAGACAGGGAAGAAATTTTGAAAATTCACTCACGTAAAAAACCGTTTGCCGAAGATGTAAATTTGACAGTAATTGCCGAGAGAACCCCTGGATTTTCAGGAGCAGATTTGTATTCTTTGATGAACGAAGGAGCAATTTTGGCAGCGAGAGAAGAGAGAAACAAAGTATCTCAATATGATTTAATCAGAGCAATTGAAAAAGTGATGTTGGGTCCTGAGAGAAAAAGTCATATTCTTTCTGTAAAAGAAAAAGAGATCACCGCTTATCACGAAGTGGGACACGCTTTGGTTTCTTCTGTTTTGGAACATTCCGATCCTGTTCATAAAATATCTATTATCTCTCGCGGAAGAGCCGCTGGGTATACTTTGAAACTTCCTTTAATAGAAAGAAAACTTCACAATAGCAAAGAATTTTTGGACGATATTGCAATGACATTGGGAGGATATGCAGCAGAGAAAATTGTTTTTGGTGATATTACAACTGGACCATCAAACGATTTGCAAGTAGCGACAGCGATGGCAAGAAATATGGTTACAAAATATGGGATGTCAGATTTAATTGGACCAATTGCACTAGATGACGGTGGAAAAGTAATGATTGGTGGTGCAGATTTGTCTAACAAAGAACATTCAGAAAAAACAGCTTTTGCCGTTGATGGAGAGGTGTCAAGAATTATTCAACAAGGTTTGGAGAGAGCCACAAATGTTATTAACGAGCATAGAAGAGCACTAGACAATATCACTGCTAAATTGATAGAAGTAGAAACTCTTGAAAGAACAGAATTTGAAAATCTTTTAATCGCTAACGGCATTACTCCTAAAAAATAGTTTATGGTTTTTTTCTCTATACTTTTAACAGTTGCAGGACTTTGTTTATTTGAGATCATCAGTAGCGTTGATAACGCCATTGTTAACGCCGAAGTTCTTTCTACAATGTCACAAAGAGCTCGCAAATGGTTTTTGTTGTGGGGACTTTTGTTTGCGGTTGTTGTCGTAAGAGGTTTACTGCCGTGGTTGATTGTCTGGGCGGTGATGCCAGAATTGGGACCGATTGGTGCGTTGATGGCGACATTTAGTAGCGACCCCGCTGTTTTGGAAGCTGTTGAAAAATCGGCACCGATTTTGCTTATCGGTGGTGGAATATTTCTTATCTTTTTGTTTTTCCATTGGTTATTTTTGGAACCAAAAGAATATGGTTTGAAAGGAGAAAAATTTTTTCACGCTCAGGGGGTTTGGTTTTTTGCTGTCGTGTCAGTTATCTTGGCGGTTGTTGTTTGGTTTGCTTTGCAGATTACTCCGATGCTTGCATTTGGTGCAGTCATCGGTTCAACTGCTTTCTTTATCACTCACGGTTTTAAACAAAATGCAGAGTTGGAAGAAAAAAGATTGGTGGAAGGAAAAGGAAATTTGTCTGATCTGAGCAAGATTTTTTATTTGGAAGTTTTGGATACAACATTTTCTGTTGACGGCGTTTTGGGTGCTTTTGCCTTTACGCTGTCTGTGCCTTTGATTGTTTTGGGAAATGGGATTGGTGCTTTGGTTTTGCGTCAGATGACTGTGAGCAATATGGATAGAATTAAAAAATATATCTATTTGAAAAATGGAGCGATGTATTCTATTTTGTTTTTAGGAATGATAATGCTTTTGGATAGTTTTGGGATGCATATTCCAAGTTGGTTGTCTCCTATAATTACTTTCGGAGTAGTAGGATATTTCTTTTGGAAATCTAAGCGTCAGTTGGCTTAAAAAAGGGATGAATCCCGTTAGAAATAGCGGACACGGAACGAGATATTTAACAAAAGAAATTTATTAAATTTAATTTAAAGATATAATGTGCGAGATTTAACAAAGTCCGCGTCCTATCTCTAACGGGATGAAAATAAAAAAATTTAAAAAAGAAATTTTTCAAGTAGCTTTTCTTATCTTTTTTGCTTTGATGATTTTTTTGGACAGAACATATTCTCCGGAAAATTTGGATCAATACAACGATTATATTAAAGATGTTGTGGGCGAAAGATCTTTGCCATTAAATGACTTTCAAAGTGATGGTTGCTCTATGTGGCCAGAGGGATTTTTTGGAGTTTCTTGGGAAGGATATTGTATTGAACATGATATAAAGTATTGGTTGGGAGGAACGGACGAGGAAAGACAAAAAGCAGATGAGGAATTGCGTGACAATATAAACAAAGTTTTTTCTGGAATGGGTGATATTGTTTATTTGGGCGTGCGTTTGGGTGGAAAAAGTTTGATACCTTTTCCGTGGGGGTGGGGGAACGGTTGGAATAACAAATAAAAATTACGATTTTTATTTGAATTTTTAATTTACAATTTTTCATCCAGCACTCAGACATCTTTATTTATAAATAAGTATCAATTTATTATGTTGATATATATTTAAACAAAATCTCTAATAGAAATATCTGAGTGCTGGATAAATTTTTAAACAATTTTTAATGAAATAATTTTTAAAACATGAAGACTTTAAAATTTAGAAAACATTTGGCGGATATGATATTGGATTGGCAAAAGTACACAACTTGGAGGCTTTTTGATGACAAAGATATTTCAGAATATGATGTTAGTATGACCTATTCTTTTTTAATATCTGGAACAAATGAAGAGTTTGCAAAGGCAAAAATTATAGGTGTTAGGGAGACGACTTTTGGAAATCTCACAGAAGATGATTGGGATGGTCATGAAAAATTTGAATCAGAAAAACAAATGTATGAAACATATTCCGGTTACTACAATCGCGAGGTTACAAAAGATAGCCCTGTGAAAGTAATAAAATTCGAGTTGATTAAACAAAGCTGATAGCTGACAGCCAATAGCTGATAGAACGAACGATGTGGATCGCGTCGCCACTTCTTTGCACTTCGGTATTGCTTTGTCTTTTTTCAAAATCCGTCTTTGCGAGCCTCGGCGAAGCAATCCACGTCGGTAATCAAAAGTAAGAAAGGTAAAAATATTCGAGTTGATTAAATAGACATTTTGAGATAAAGTTTTGTGTATGCACATGTAGCTCAGTTGGTAGAGCGCCGAGCTTATACCTCGGTGGTCCCAGGTTCGAGTCCTGGCATGTGCACAAAATTAAAAAGCCTAAATCTTTGATTTAGGCTTTTTAATTTTGTGCACATGCAGCGAGCAAACTGCTTTGCTCGCGTCAGGACGAGAAAGGCGGAGTCATTTTTTTTCGTAGCGAACCTGCCTGCCGGCAGGCAGGGCGAAGAAAAACAGACGAGCCGTGACAACAAGTTCTTAACAAAAATGAGTTGGAGCGAAGCGGAAACGAAATTTTTATTTAGAAACTTGAGGTCGAGTCCTGGTACGCCCACAGATATTTTCAGTTATACGAGCGACGACATTATATCGTCAGATATATCGATGCCAAACAAAACAACAAAACACACGAGGTTTTGTTGTTTTGTTTATGTATTTGTGATTTACTAATATTAGAAATTGATACTTTAATCATGAATATGAGAGGAGGTATGTATGCCTGGATCTGGATTTGTTTGGTTTGCATTGGCGGATGGCTCAAAGGTTATCGGTAAACAGTTTCCTGCTGATGGATCAGTGGAAAATAGGGTTTCTGTGCTTCATAATACAATGGAAGGAACTTTTATTCACATTGGTCCTGGTCAATCCGCAATATCTCATCGTATTATTCAGGCGATTTTAAACTCGGATCGTTTTGATGAAAAGAGTACCTCTGCTTTGTTTAATATTTTAAATTCTATTGAGGCGGATTGTGCTATGCAACTCAACAAACAATAGCGAGGTGTCGCACATGATAACAGAAAAATCTTTGAGACCTTTAAAAAAGGCAAAGAAAAAACAAATTCCTTTTTGTGTCCTTGTTTGTGGTTCGCGAGGAAATGCCTTGTCCTTTACAGTTCCGCAATTTGGCGATCCTACGATTGTCATTTATGAAAAGACCGCCAAACTTTTTGAAAAATTGGTGGAGCTGGATTTAGAAAACGAAAACATGACCACTTTGACAGAAATGGATGGTTTTCTTCGTCTGATTGAAGCCACAGATTTTCAACCGGTATCCAATGATGGTATCGAGTGGAATTAACAGCAGGCCCCCCTAGGGCGCCTGCTGTTTTTGTTTTATTCAAAATGCACTTCTATTTTCTTCAACCTTTCTTTTATCAATGGATAATTTTTTAATTCCGGGTCTCCCTTTATTATTTCTTGTGCTTCATTACGAGCCGATTCTACCATTTTAATATTTTTTATTGCTTCCATTCCGATATCGGAAATACCCCATTGTTTTTTGCCCGACAATTCCCCCGACCCTCTCAATTCCAAATCAGCCTCCGCCAATTTAAAACCGTTCTCAGCAGTTTTCAAAGCGTTTAATCTGTTCAATGTTTGTTCTGATTTTGTATCACTGAAAATAAAACAATAGGCTTGGTGGTTACTTCGCAATACTCTTCCTCTCAGTTGGTGCAATTGAGCCAATCCAAATCTTTCTGCTCCTTCAATCACTATCATTGTTGCATTTGGAACATTTACCCCTACTTCAACAACAGAAGTAGAAACGAGAATATCTATCTCCTTATTTTCAAATTGTCGCATCGTCTCTTCTTTTTCTTTTGGTTTCATCTTGCTATGCAAAATATCAATTTCATATTCTGGGAAAATTTCTTCTTTCAGTCTTTTTGCTTCTGTTTTGACGGATTTAACATTTAGAGTGTTTGCTTTGTCTGGATCTGGTTCGTCTATGCGAGGACAGATCACATACAATTGTCTACCTGCTTGTAGTTCTTTTCTCATTTCTTCATAGGCAGTTTTTCTTTTCTCTGGTGTAACTATTTCTGTTATCACAGGCTTTCTGCCCTTGGGCATTTCGTCTAACAAAGTTAAATCCAAATCTCCGTAGATTGTTAAAGCGAGCGTGCGGGGTATAGGTGTTGCAGTCATAGACAACAAGTGAGGAATTCTTTCATCCTTTTTTGTTATATCGCGTCTTTGCTTTGTCCCAAAGCGGTGCTGTTCGTCAATAATGACATACGCCAAATTTTTAAATTCAACACTTTTTTGAATAAGAGAATGCGTTCCGATAAGAATCGGGATTTCTCCATTGGCAACCCATTTTAATAATTGAGTGCGAGAAATATCCGTCCATGTTTCAGGATTTGTTTTTGAAGGAAATTTTTTACAGCCACTCGATGTTATCAATCCAATATTTATCGGCAAATGAGAAAAATATTGAATAAAAGAATCATATAGTTGTTTTGCTAAAATTTCTGTTGGTGCCATATATGCTGTTTGCAAAGCTCCAACATTTGATCCATTTGGTTTTGTTGTAGTCACCGCATAAACAGTCGTTGCAGCGACGGCGGTCTTTCCTGACCCGACATCCCCCTCCAACAATCTAGACATTGCATTGCCTTTTTCAAAATCAGACAATATTTGATCAATAGATTTTTCTTGAGATTTTGTTAGTTTGAAAGGAAACTTTTCTGTAAATTTTTTTACCAAATCTTTTTTGCCTGCTATTTTGAAAGATGGTTTTTCAAAAGATTCTCTTTTTTGTTTTTGACGAAGTAGTTGGATAAATAAAATTTCTTCAAAAGCAAATCTTTTTCTCGCTGACAAAGCATCGGTTTGTTTTTTTGGAGAATGAATCCAAATAAGAGCAGTTTTTAATTTTGGTAAACTATATTTTTTTAAAATTTCTTCTGGAATAGTATCTTCCAGATTGTCCAAGAGACCCGATGTAAAAATTTTTTGAACACTGTGATAAATCCATTGTGATGTTACACCCTTACTTTCTGGATAGACGGGAATAAAAAAATGATTGTCTGTTTCCTTATTAAAAATACCCGATGTTATACTTTCGGTTATTTCATATTCTGGATTGGCCAAATAAGGCTTGCCCTTTCTTTCACTAATGGTTCCTGAAAATTTTGCATAAGTTCCCTCAGGCAACATTTTTGCAATATATGGTTGGCGAAACCAAACTGCTTGAATAGAGCCTTCGCTATCCTCCAAAACAGCCTCTGTCATTGGGATTTTTTTGTAATATGCTTTGGTTGGTTTTATTTTTTTTACTCTGGCATAGATAATTATTTTATCGCCTTTTTGAACATTTTTTGTATTTTTTATTTCTTCATTGTCGCCATAACGCGCAGGAAAATAATAGAGCAAATCTTCTACTGTGTTTAAACCAATTTTTTTCAATGCTTTTTTTCTGCTGTCTGGCAGACGAGGAAAAACATCTTCAATTTTTGAGTTTAGGTTCATACAAACAAGTATAAAGTTGAAAGTTTATAAAGTCCATAAAGTTTATAAAGTAGTAAGTGACGAATTTTGCGAAGCAAAAGTTTTAAAAACACAGAACACAAATTCCAAATATTACCAAACAAATCCCAAAATCTAAAAACACAAACTCTGTGTTTTGTTCAGTTTGTGTTTTGTTTGTGTCGTTGCTTTTTTCTTTCAGAAAAAAGAATCTTTGTGTTCCTGTGTTTTGTGTTTTTTTGTTATAATTACTAGCTATAAGCTATAAGCTATTAGCTTCGTTTGTGCTGCAAGCCGTTACCGTGTTAATCTATAAAGTATATTATTAGAGAAAAAGACATTCGTGGTTGGGGTTCTTCCATGATTTAATTTATATTTTAAATATGCAACAAAAAACATTAATCGCAATAGTTATAGGAGCGCTCATCGTCATTGCTGGAGCCTACTATTATTTTACTAAGGACACTGCTCCATCTGAAGAAATCAATGCAGACACTTCGTCCGTAGTTGCTCGTGTAAATGGTGTAGAGATTACTCAAAACGAACTTGACGCTTATGAATTGAAAATGGTTACTGATCAACAGATAGACAAATCGTCTCTTGATGAAGAAGCTCTTGGTCAGTTGAAAACACAAGCTCTTGACGGTTTAGTAGTTCAATCTTTATTGGAACAAGCTGTAAAAAAAGATGGAACAAAAGTTTCAAAGAGTGATGTTGATAAACAGATTGAAACAATAAAAGGAAACTTTGAAAATGAAGAAGCTTATCAAAGTGCTCTTTCTACACAAGGGACAACCGAAGATATTTTGCGCACAGAAATAGAAAGAGATCTTGTTATTCAGAAATATCTAGAAAAAGTTCTTGACCTTGAATCAATCACAGTAAGCGAAGAAGAAATTCAAGCATTGTACGATCAAGAATCTGCTGTTAACGAAAATCTTGCAGAGCTTTCAGAAGTTTCTGAACAAATTAAGGCTTTTATAATACAACAAAAACAACAAGAATTATTCGCAGCATATGTACAAGAGTTGAAAGCAGATGCTGAAATAGAAATCTTGAACCAAGAATAATTAATAAAAAAGATGTAGAAATCAAAAAAGAGCGACCAAGTCGCTCTTTTTTGTTTTAATAATTTATGTTCTTTTTAAAAAGATAGATTTTGAAGTTAAAATATGCTATCTTTTTTATGTTAGTTGTTATATTCTAACTTCTAATTTCTAAATTCTAATAAATGGAGAGGTGGGTGAGCCAGGCTGAAACCACCACACTGCTAACGTGGCAAGGAGTAATATCCTTCGAGGGTTCGAATCCCTCCCTCTCCGCCAGATGTCCAAGTTAGAACCTTAGAATCATCAAGGGTTTTCGAACCTTTCGAAGGCTTCGGAGGGTCGAACTTAGACAATTGTAAATCCATAAGAACATCAAAGACTGGCGTCCAG
>JAQTWD010000031.1 GCA_028689435.1 Minisyncoccota bacterium
ATGCATATCGTATGCACAGTGGTTACCTTTTGTCGCCATATACTCTTATTATACCTGAAAACCAAAGGTTTTCAGACTTTCCTATAAGGAAACCCCACAGCAGAGCTGTGGGGAATTAAGTATTAAATTTAAATTCTTTTCTATTTGAGAATAAACACTTTCAGGAATAGAACCGATTGATCCGTAGAAATCAACCATCCTACTCTTAAAAATTTCTTTGTTATATAAATCAACAATCTGCTTTTCTCCTTGATAAAATTTAACTTTTGGTTTTTCTTTTTTTGAATTATATATAGCCAAAAGTTCTGGCATTTTTTCTGAAATTAATCTTTCTTTTTCTTTTTGTTCTTCTAAGAGAATTTCTGGAGATTTTGCGGTATACATAGTTTTTAACTTTCTCGGTATAGATATTACAAGTCCTTTTTTTCTCAATTCTTCCAAAATTAAATAAGTTGTTGGTCTTTTAATACCAGATTTTACCGATACTCCAGGAGCCGTTCCATTGCCCAATTCCAATAAAGCTAGATATACCCTAACTTCTTTATCACTTAACCCTATTAATTCTAAAACCTTTTCTGTTTCCATATTTACATTATATTTTATATAAAATAATATGTCAATAATTCTGACAACAAATTATATTTTTGTTGTAAAATAACCTTATTTTATATATTTTACTAGTCACCTTTCTTGACAAAAATAAACATTTGATGTATTCTTTTACCAGAATAAAAATTGGTTGTTCTCAAAAAAATAATTAAAGGAGGTAGTTATGAAGAATAGTCATTTATTGCGTGGTAGTAGTTTAAATAATTACCACAAGCATGGTGAAGAAGGTGTTTTTTGTCATTATATACCGAAAGCTCAAGTAAGAGTGACAGAATGTGGAGATCCCTCCTTGTTTAAAAAAGATTCCGCTCAAGGAATGTGTTCAAAGGGAAACTTTTTCAAAATTTCCATGAAACACTGCAAAAGAGAATACGACTTCGGACGTAGAATCTTGTGTTGGCTTGCAGTGGAAATTGAAAAGGTGGGATCCCCCACAGAAACAGTTGCCCTACTTAGACACACATGGGTCAACGCCGAAGACATTTCTATACTCAGAGAAACTCCTGACAAAATAGTATTCCAGATTCTGGAATACAGTAGGAGTGATGAGAGTAAGAAATGGACTCGCACCTACAGAGTTAAGTTAAATGGCTAACTTAATTCTACCAAGGACAAGAAGTCTAAAAACTTCTTGTCCCTCTTATCAAAACTATGAAAGGTTCGTGGTTTTGTAAGGGAATTGTTCTTTAAGTTAAATATAAGGAGAGAAAAATGAAAACATTGATGATTGATGATTGTTCTGCTCGGATGAAAATTATGTTTCGCACTTTCACTGATATGTTTTTCGCCGAAAATGAGGAAGAAGGTCTTACAATTCTCAAAGAACAGAATATTGATGTTATTCTTATGGACGACAATCTCTGCACAGATAGAACTGGGATAGATATAGTGAAAGATCTCAGACTTTCTGGAAACAAAGCAAGAATAATCATGTTTTCGTCAGATGACAAAAGAAATGATTATGGAATTCTTGCGGGAGCCGATGACAAATGGAATAAAAAAGATCTCGGCAAAGAGGGGTGGAAAAATGATCTTCTAGCAAAAATAGAAGGTTAGTGTCTACTCCAAAGCATACCAAATCCACAGAAGCCTTGCTTCTGTGGATTTTTATATTTGTCCGATATCTATATAAAAGACATTTTTAAAGGACAATGTTTTCTAGCAGTTCAACTTTTGCAGTTTTGTCCTTTATGTTCAAATACACGATTACTGCTAAAAATTTCCACTCTTTTTCTAACTTATACCTAAAAATATAGCTTTGTATCGTCCTAGCCAGTCTTTTAAGCTTCCATGGATGCAGATTATCCACCGGATTATATTGTTTTGTTACATGCCCCATTAGAGAAGACGGTCGTCTTTGGCGACCTTTCTCTAACGGGGGAACTGAAACATCATTTAATGTTCCACGTGTAACACTTTTTACCTCAACAAAGTAAGTAATTCCCTGTTTTTCAGCAATAATATCTATTTCTCCCCAAGGTTTCCAATAATTTTGTTCAACAATCTTAAAACCCTTGTTTTTTAAGTAATTACAAGCAATTCCTTCGCCCAAATCCCCTATTTCTCTTTTTTTAGTTTTCACGTGTAACAATTATATCAAACCAATTAAAACCACTATACACATGTTACACGTGAAAACTTTTCACGTGTAACATGTGTATTGGATAAAAAGGACATCTTATCATTCATCTATCTAAAAACTAATGACTAATAACTAAAAACTTCTTTTGTTCCACGTGTAACATTTAGCCAATTTGCACACGATATAATATCTAAAATTGACTTTGTTTAATATTTTAATTAGTATAAACAAAGAAAAATAACGATGTTCAATAATACTTAATAGGAGAAAAGATTGAAAACTATACTTATAAAAGGTTCCGGTGATGTTACAGAGAGACAGGAATTTCTCGACTTTATCAACGAAAAATCAAAGAAAGATTATGTCGTTGTAATATGTGGTGGAGGATCAAAGATAAATAAAGCATTGAAAGAGGCGGGACATTCAGTGCAATTTGATAATTTTGGAAGAAGAATAACAAAAACACCAGAAGAAAAGACAATTGCCCGTGACATACTTGAAAAAGAACGCAATATTCTTCAAGATAAATTTTATACCAAAAATGTTTTTGTTTTATCGCCAATTCTTTACGCAGGAGCAGTTATTTGCCACATAAATGGTGACGATCTCGTAAAAGCGTATGAATTAGGTTTTGACGAAATATTTGTTTTCACAAAAGAAAAAAGAATTGCGAAGAAACAAGAAATTTTCAAAAATAATCCCAAAGTCACAATAATAGGGATTTGAAAAAACAGTATAAATACCGCCTTTTGGCGGTATTTTTATTGTTGTTTTCATTCTGTATTACTTTATTTTGTTCCACATGAAACATTCCAAACCAATGAAAACAAAACTTTTGTGGGTTTTAACATGCTATTAGCTATCAGCTATTGGCTATAAGCTATCTATAAATGTTACTACGTAACATTTTTCTGTGTATAAAGGACGTTTTTTAACATTTTTGTCCTTAAAACACTTTTTAAACGAAAAACCCTTATTTCAAGCCATATATTAACCAAAAATATGCCTAAAAATGACCAAAAATGACTTTTATAAGCATTTTTTTGAGCCTTATACACAAAGTTATCCACAGTTTTGATGTAATGTAATCCGAATCTACAAATTTATCCGAATGCCCCGAAGTACTAATTATCCAAATAATCTAGATGAGACCATTCGGGGTAATTCGTAATTTGGGGCAGATATTAATTCGGGGTATTCGGATTATTATTAAAATGTTGTTTTTTAATAAAATAAGTCTATACTGAAAACAGAAAACATCTAAAACTCAAACAAAAGGATCAAAAATGAATAAAAACGAGGCTCTTGTAGAAGGTGTTTGTTGTTTCTTTAATTGTGGTGACGAAACCATTTTGGGAAAAAGAACCCGTGGAATTGGCGCCGGATTGTGGAACGGCTATGGGGGAAAAATCAACGCAGGGGAAACATCCCAAGAAACCGGTGTCAGAGAACTACAAGAAGAAGCGGATGTGTGGGTGATGCCCAAACATTTAAAAAAAGTAGGAGAGGTTTATTTTCACAATTCCAAACAAGGAAAAAATATTGGTACATTCAAGGTCCATGTTTTTATTGTTATTCAATGGGGTGGGGAAATTCAAGAATCCGAAGAAATGAAAACCCCAACCCTTTTTCTAAAGGACAAGTTACCTTACAGCCAAATGATGTGTGGCGACAGGGAGTGGCTTCCTCCCATCATGCGAGGCGAGAAATTGATTGCTCACGTTTTTCAAGACATTGAAAAAAATATAACAACAGCATCAACGATCATTGAATTTGTTGAATCGTTTGAGGAGACCCGATGAGGCGGGTCTTTTTTGTTTAGTCCTTCGGCAAACTAAAAATCCACAGAAGCCTTGCTTCTGTGGATTTGTGTTTTTGTTATTTTGTCATGTTATACTTGAAGTATTAAATGTACTAAAAAAAATAAATATGAATATATTAAATGACGAGAGTCTAAAAAATAATAAATTCTCTAAAAAAATTCTTTGGTCAACGGGACTAATTCTAGCTGTAGTAACAATTATTTTTAGTCCTTTTATTATTTCTAAATTTGGTTTATGTGTTGGGATTGATAGTGATTCTTGTTATGTTGAAAAAGCACTTGATCAAGAATCTGTCAACATTTGTAATAAAATACTATCAGAAGACGGAAGGGATTGGTGTATAGATTTAGTGAGTACCGAGTTGGCAATAAAAAATCAGGATATTAGTTTCTGCTTAGAAATGAAAAACAATGAAGATTGTTTATCGGAAATTGCTTATATGAAAGGTGATAAATCTTTGTGTGAAAAAGCGACTTATGGCGGATTGAAGTGTAGATATGAGGCTGATCTTGGGAAAGCAATAAATCAGGCAATAGATAGTAAAAATGGAAAATTTTGTGAAGAACTGTCCTTTTATGAGGACAAGAGCGAATGTTATGGAAAACTCGGAGTTGCTTTAAATGATCCTTCTTTTTGTGAGTTGGCAGATGAGAGATTTATGAATGAAGGAAACAAAGATCACGAAGGATGGAATCGTCCAACTTGCTACTATGAACTGGCACTAATAAATGTTGATATTGGATATTGTAATAAAATTATGAATTTTGGAAATTGGGGCGAGTTATGTGTAAAAGATATTAACTCAATTCTAGAATATGTAGATAGGTGCTTACAATTAAATGATACAAATAAGAACACATGCACATCTATGATTGCAAAAATTTTCAATGAAACGAAGGGTTATCGAATTGGTCTTTCTGGGTATACAAAAGGGGAATCCAAAAATTACGAAAATAGATGTAAGTCATTTTCAAATTCTATGTATATTGTGAGTTGGTGTGAGTCAATAATTGAAGAAATTATGAATAAGAATGAATAACTCTCTTTTTTCAATACACTAAAAAAACAATATAAACTAAAAATCCACAGAAGCAAGGCTTCTGTGGATTTTTAGTTTATGTGTGGGTGGACCCGCACACTAATTTTCGTTTCTAAAAAGTTTTAGTGTAAAATTTATGCGTTTTAAAAGTTGCACACGAGCCTGACCTCTTAGTTTAAGAGAGGACTCTCTTTCTCTAGCCTCTTGTTCTGTTTTGTATGCTTCATAATAAAGTAACTCAAGAGGAGTTCTTGATTTTGTTGATAAAACTTTTTCTGAATTATGTTCTATCAATCTTCTTTTTAAATCACTTGTTGATCCAATATAAATATCTCTGTCTTTCCGACTACCTAATATATATAAATAGAACATAATTTAAAACGAAATTTAGTGTGCGGGTGGAGAGAATCGAACTCTCGCCCTTAGATTGGAAGTCTAATATTCTACCACTAAACTACACCCGCATTTATTCAGTTTTTAGTTATTAGTTTATAGTCTATAGAAAATAGAATTTGCAACCAAAAACTAGACTCTAGTATAAGGTATTTTGTATTTTTTTTCAAATAAAAATTTTTAAAACAAAGTCATGGGTCTTAACCCCATACCCTAAACCCTAAACCCTAAACCCTAAACCCTAAACCCTATTATATCTTTTCTACAATATATGTGTTACAATATTTTCAAATATTTACTCTGTTTGGCGTCGTAATTTTTTAATCGTTCAAGGGGTTTGTGTTTGTATGGTCGTAGTTTAGAAAAAATAAATAAGCAAATCAAAATGAACGAGAATCGTCAAATGTTCCAAGGAAATTGGTCATGTGCTGATTGTGGTAAAGCCATAACAGAACTACCTTTTGAACCAAGAGATACTAGCAATCTTTCATGTTTCGATTGTCACAAAGCGAAAGCTCCAAAGAGAAACAACAATTTTGAAAGAAAAATGTTCAATGGAAATTGGACATGTGCTGGTTGCGGAGGATCAATCACACAATTGCCTTTTGAACCAAGAGATACTTCAAATTTGAAGTGTAGAGATTGTTTCAAGAACAACAAATAACAAAATTTAAAAATCCGCCTTTGGGCGGATTTTTAAATTTGCCCCTTATCAGTTAATATCATATACTTTCGTTATGTTCCCATGGTGAAATGGATATCACAACGGTCTTCGGAACCGTCATTGGGGGTTCGAGTCCCTCTGGGAACACACACATACAAAAAGTCCCGTTTTTCGGGACTTTTTGTATGTGTGTGTTCCCAGAAAAAACAGTGCCTTCGCACTGTTTTGTGGGACGAGAACAGGCGGAGGCATGTCGCACGGAACGAGCGAAGCGAAGTGAGTACGACAGCCGAGCCGAGCCTACAAACACTTTGGCTTTTGGAGTGCGAAGCACGAACAAAAGACTTAGTGATTTGGAGGTCGAATCCCTCTGGGAATATTCAATATATTTAGTGATTTGGAGGTCGAGTCCCTCTGACTAAATCCCTCTCTAATAACACAAAAAATCCCGCGACAAAATGTCGCGGGATTTGGTTTTTTAACGAGAAATGAACAAACTCTCTTTAACAAAGACTCGTCCTAATGTTGAGTGTCCGCCATAAATTACAGGTGTAATCTTTTTTATATTAATTTCCAAAACATCAAGATTAAATCTTTTTGGTTCAAATTTTCTCTTTCTTTTTAAACTTTGATTACATCTTTGAAACCGAGGGGCTTCAAATTTCATCATCGGTCCCCCGGGAATTCCAATTTTAACTTTTCTTATTTTAGCTGGACTCATATTCAAAGACCTCCTTTTTTCTCTTGTCTAAATCTTCCTCTCTCATAGCCCATGGTAAAAAACGTTCTTTTTTATATTTAGGTATTTTGGGAGGAAAAGAAAACAAACCAAATAAAGTTCTAAACAAAAACTTTATCATCCAAAACCGTTCGGGTCTCGGAATTTGTTCTGGCAAATATTCACGCTGGGGGACATTCCATTTTGGGAACGCATAAACCATCATATCCACACCATCTTTTTTCTTTTTATTTTTGCGTTTTTTACGCAATCTTTTCCCCGCCATAAGCACCCCCTAATCAAGGATTATTGTTCTTGAACTGTGCCACGATCTCATTTTTGCTCTATCAAGCTTTTTTATTGCACGACTTAATTTTTTGTTGTGAAATCGCATGATCCAGCGGACGTCTTCTTTTGTTAAGTAAATCGGAACAAAAGACTTGTTTTTTCTCATTTTTTTCAAGGTAATCACAAAGCCCCCATTTTGAAGTATTGTTTTTATTTTCTAATTCAACATTATCACAACCAATGCAATAAAACAAAAATTTAGCTATAATCTAAACAATATGCGATTCGACATCCCGAAAGAAGTTTCTGCTGTTGTAGAAACATTAAATAAAGCCGATTTTGAAGCCTATTTGGTAGGAGGTTGTGTTCGTGATCTTATTTTAAACAAAGAACCAAAAGATTGGGATGTTACAACAAATGCCAAACCGGAACAAATTCAAGAAATTTTTGAACATACTTTTTATGAAAATACTTTTGGAACAGTGGGTGTGGTAAACGACGAAACGACGAATCCATCTCTAAAAACAATAGAAGTAACTCCTTATCGTCTTGAATCAGAATATTCCGATGCCCGCAGACCAGATTCTGTTCAATTTAGCGACAAATTAGAAGACGATTTGAAAAGACGCGACTTTACAATGAATGCAATCGCTTATGACCCAATTAAAAACGAATTGGTTGATTTGTATGAAGGACAAAAAGATATAAAAAACAAAATAATAAAAGCAGTAGGAGAGCCAGAGGAAAGATTTGGAGAAGATGCTTTGCGAATATTGCGTGCGGTTAGATTCAAAGCCGAACTTGGTTTTGAAATAGAAAAAGAAACAGGGACAGCCATTCAAAAAATGGCAAACAAGTTGGAAAAAATTTCACAAGAAAGGATTCGTGATGAATTTGTAAAAATTGTTATGTCTAAAAATCCGATGAAAGGTATTGAACTGGCTCATGAATTGGGGATATTAAAATATATTATTCCAGAATTGGAGGAGGGGATAGGCAGTGACCAAAAAGGCGCCCATATTTACACAATTTGGGAGCACAATTTACGTGCACTACAACACTCTGCGGACAGAGACTGGCCTTTGCATGTCAGATTGGCAGCTTTGTTACATGATGTGGGAAAACCAGCAACAAAAAGATTTGATAAAATAAAAAAAGAAAATACTTTTTATGGTCACGAGGTGGTTGGAGCAAGAATGACAGAAAAGATTTTGAGAAGATTAAAATTTTCAAATGAAATTGTGGAGGTAGTTACAAAGTTGGTAAGAAATCATTTATTCTTTTCTGATGTTGATAAAATAACGCTATCTGCTGTGCGCAGAATTATTGCCAATGTTGAGGCAGATAGAGTTTGGGAACTTATGGATGTGCGTTCCTGCGACAGAATTGGGATGGGAGTAGCAAAAGAAACTTCTTATAGATTAAAAAAATATCATTCAATGATAGAAGAGGCGATGAAGGACCCTGTTTCTGTAGGGATGTTGAAAATAAATGGTAATGACATAATGAAAAATTTGAAAGAAAAACCTGGACCAAAAATTGGGTTTGTTTTGCATGCACTTTTGGAAGAAGTATTGGACGATCCAAAACTAAACACAAAAGAATATTTGGAAAAAAGAGCAGGTGAATTACTAAAATTGCCCGAAGAAGAATTAAAAAAACTGGGTGAAGCAGGAAAAGAAAAAAAGGATGAGGAACAAGAAAAAGAGGTAAAAGAAATCAGAAAAAAATTTGGAGTTAGATAAAAAGCTGACAGCTAACAGCCCACAGCTTACAGCAAAACAAAAAAAGCCCTTTCGATATATCGAAAGGGCTTTTACTTGCACAAATATTAAAAATAAGTAATATAACAATAGGCAAAGATCATTTAAACAACGATAGTGTGGAACACGTCAGTAGTACTTTGGAGTAACTTGCTTGTCGAGAGAAACAAAGGACGGTTGGGGTTCGAGACCCCCTTATCGGTCTTGTTGAGAGGTTTTGGAGAATGCAGGATAGGCGGGAGGCGATGACATTTTGGCGCCAGCAAAAATCGAGCCGTCGGTGCAATACCGCTTGCCGAAACCATCAGGGGTTATCTCTTTCACAGATAACTAACAGCTATCTAAATCTCAGGAGATTGTTTGCTCTTTGCCTACTGGACCCATACCCCTTGAAAAAGGTATGGGTCTTTTTTTTATTTTAGATATTAAGTCAAAATTTTTGATTACGAAATATTTTTTATGGATTGTTTCATGGTATTGCTTCAAATTTTTTCTCAAAAAATTTGAAGTGTTCGCAAAGACGAATTTCCTAAGGAAATTCGTCGACGAACAGCCTTTGGCTGTTCGTCTTCGTGAACGAAGTGAAGCGATCCACAACATTTCATAATTCAAAGATTAGTCTTTAAATTTCTCAACCACTGTGCGCTGAAGCGCACAGGTTGCTTTTACGACTGAAGTCGGAAATCAGGCACTTTCTACTCTAAATGGATCGTGTGGTGACTCTTTATTTTCGAAATGATGTTTTATGTATTCGGATATCATTTCTGTTGTTACATTACCTGTGCTAACAACAAAATATCCGCGCGCCCAGAGATGTTGTCCCCAATATTTTTTTCTTAATTCGGGGAATTCTATTTGCAGTTTTCTTGATGTTTTACCTTTCAGGAATTTCAGTAGTTTTGATATTGATATTTTAGGGTCGATTGATACTAAAATATGAACATGATCGGGGCTGACTGAACCACTGATTATATCAACATTTTCCTCGTTACAGATTCTCCTTATCAAATCTCTTGTCCTTGTTCCAATATCACCTTTCAGCACTTTATATCTGTATTTAGTTATCCAAGCTATATGCAATTCTACTTTGTAGATTGTATGTGATGATTTTCTATATTCTGCCACCATGTTTGTATTTTATCATGCTGAAGCCTTCGCCTGAAGGCGAGGGAATTTTACCCAGGATGAGACCTTAAAATTAGATAACCTATTAAATCCTACAAATTGGATGCACCTGCCT
>JAQTWD010000032.1 GCA_028689435.1 Minisyncoccota bacterium
CTTTATGAGCTTCACGGATATGAATCATCAAAGGCAAATTGTGTTTAACAGCAAAATCAATTTGTTTTTTGAAAATATTTATTTGTCTTATCTTTTCCACATCTCTGTTTTCATTATTTAAACGAAAAAAATCTAAACCGCATTCTCCTACTCCGACTATCTTTTTGCTCTTTGCCAACTCGGTATAATCTTCTTCTTTAAAATCTTCAAGATGATTATCGTTTGGGTGCAAACCAATAATAGCAAAAACATTTTCATTTTTTTCAGCGATCGCAACCGCTTTTTTAGAATTTTCCAAATCAGTTCCAACAGAAATAGTAAAAATACCATTCTCTTTCATACGAGAAATCACATCGCCTCTATCATCATCAAATTTTGAAAAATCTAAATGTGAGTGAATATCAAAATATTTTGGTTGCATAAACAAAATTATATCATAAAACAAAACAACCCACATAAAATTATACCGGTCGGTATAATTTTATGTGGGTTGTTTTTATCACTTTTCACCAAAAATCTCTCTAAGCCATTTATCATTTTCAAGTTTATCGACTGTCATATACAAAACATCTTTACCAAGAAAAAGATTTGATTTAAGCATTACTACAAGTTCTTCACAATCATACGGAAATATCCAAACACTATTTTGTAATTTAACAAAACCTAATCTGTTCAATGTCTGCCTTAGTAGAATTCTTGTTCCCCTCCTAGTTTCCTTTATATCAAACATTACTATTCTCCATTTTTTATCCCATTTTTTTGGCTTTTTTATTTTCAAATCTCCCAACTCATATTTAGCCAATTGTTCTTTTCCTTTTTCAGTCAGACGAATAAATTTTCTACCATTTTTATTTTCAAATTTAATATAATCTTTTTGTAAAAGATTTTTTATTGATTTGTTTAAATAATTATTGTCGTAATCACTTCGTCTTCTTTTGGTACCAGAAAACTGTTTTATAACCTGTAAAGCATTCGGAGCTAAAACGGCCACACCCAACAAACCAACTGTTGCAATAGTTGTTAATACAATTTTTTGAACATTGATGTTTCCTTTATCCACAAAAGATTATATTAAACTTGAATTCAAGTATTGTATAAAATATTATATAAAATATTATGACATAAAATTATACCGGTCGGTATAATTTTATGTTAATAATTATAATGTTATAATTACCTATTACCTATACAACAATAAATTTGTTACTAATTTTTTCTAACAAACAAAGGCTCAGCTGGCATTCTGTTTTCTTTGATAGCATTTTGGATTTTTTGTGCGGTTTCTGGCATTACCGGTTCCAACAATACAGCAATAGAACTTAGTTTTTGAACTAGATCACGAATAACATCTTTTGCCTGAGCGGGATTAACTTTTATAAGTTTAAATGGTTCTGTTTCTTGAATATAAAGATCAGTTTCAGATATCTGTTCCCAAACATAATCCATAAATTTGTGAAATTCTAAATTATCTAAAAAATCAGAAGAAAAAACTTCTCTTTCTATATCTACAGGCCTGTCTAAATTGCTTTCCGCCATCTTCATTATTCTGCTTGCAAGATTTCCTAAACCATTCGCAAGATTTGCATTATAAGCCGTTTTGAATTTTTCTTTTGTTATGTCTCCATCTTCATAGGAGGTTACTTCACGAAGTAAATAATAGCGAAGAGCTTCTGACCCGTATTCTTCTATGATTTCTTCTGGAGTAATAACATTACCCAAAGATTTTGACATTTTTTTTCCTCCAGAATTTAAAAATCCGTGAACAAAAATTTTCTTTGGTAGTGATAATCTCGCAGACAAAAGCATCGCTGGCCAAATAATCGCGTGAAATCTTAAAATATCTTTTCCAACAATATGCAAATCTGCCGGCCAAAACTTTTTATAATCTTCGTCATCATCTGTTCCAAAACCAAGTGCTGAAATATAATTTGAAAGCGCGTCACACCAAACATACATCACTTGAGTATCGTCGTTGGGTATATCTATTCCCCAACTCAATTTATCTTTGGGACGAGAAAAACTGATGTCTTCTACCCCCCTATCAATCATCGCCAAAATTTCATTTTTTCTTGTTTTCGGATAAATTTCTAACTCATCTGATTCTATTTTTTTTCTAATCTCTTTTATATATTTTGAGATTTTAAAAAAATAATTTTCTTCCATAATCAATTCAGGTTCCTTATCATGATAAGGACATTTTCCATCAACCAAATCTTTTTCTGTAAGAAAAGCCTCACAACCAACACAATAAAAGCCTTTATAATTTGCTTTGTATAAATCACCTGCTTCAAAAATTTTGTTCCACAAAAATTGTGCCCCTGGCCAATGTACTTTTTTGTCTGATGTTCTCACAAAATAATCATTGGAAATATTCAAAGACGTCAGCAACTTTCTAAACTTATCAGAATTTTCATTGACGAAATCGGTTACATTTTTATGTTCTCTTTCAGCAGTTCGCAAAATCTTTATTCCATGTTCATCCGTGCCAGTTAAAAAATAAACATCTTTATCCAAGAGTCTTTGATAACGAGCGACAACATCGGCTTGAATTTTCTCTAATGCGTGTCCAATGTGTGGACCAGCATTAGCATAATCAATCGCGGTTGTTACATAAAATTTTTTTGTTTCTTTATTGGACATTTTCTTTCTCAGATAAAATTTTTCTATCATTTTCAATGTCGTGAACAAACTCCATAAGAGCAGCTGCAATAGGAACAGACAAAATTATACCCAAAAATCCGGCCAGCTTTGCGCCAACAATTAAAGCCAAAATAACCAAAAGCGGAGGTACACCAACAACTTTTTTAACAACCAGAGGATAAATCAAATGATTTTCAAATTGTTGAATAATTATGTAGAGACCTATAACAAACAATCCCATAGTAGTCCCCCCATCGGTAAAACCAATTACGATAGCAGGCAGAGAAGCAATTACAGGACCAAATAACGGAATCAATTCTGCAACTGCTGCTAGCAGTGCTATAAAGAAAGCATATTTAACACCTAATATGGTTAATCCTAAATAAACCAAAATACCGATAATCACAGCCAGCAATAATTGCCCCTGCATCCAAAGTCCGATTTTTTCCTGTGATCTTTTCCAAAGACCAATAATATATTTTTCTTGTTTCAAAGGAGTAACTACTTTTAAAAAATCTTGAATCCCTGTTTCTTGTACAGACAAATAAAAAGATAGCACAATAATCAAAACAAAATTTAGAGCACCTCCGAAAATGACACTCAATGTTTGAAGTAGACTTCCCGTTGCGCCAGTAATACTCTCTCTAAATTCTGTTAATAAATTTTTTAGAGAAAAGTCTGCACTCAAATCTGCCACAGGACCCCACAAAGTAACCGAGTCAAAATATGCTGGCAGTGAAGAAACAAGTCCAGCAGCATCATTTAACAAAGGAGGAATAAAAGCAAAAAATATACCGACAACGGCCCCAGCAAAAGAAACATAAATCAAAATCACAGACAAGACTCTGGGAATTTTGTATTTAACAAGCCACCTTGTTAGAGGTTCGGTTGATGAAGCAATTACAACTGCGGTCAAAATCACCAAAACAATATCTTGCAAAAACCACAACAACCAAACAAGCAAAACAAACAAAATAGATCTGACAATTGTTCCAGAAGTAATCGTGATATTTATATTTGAATTTGAATCCATATTACTAGTATATAAGTCGAAACAAATCGGAGCAAGTCCCGTAACTTAGTATGTGCTCATTTTTTCTTTTCAAAAAAAATGATAATCCGAATACTACAAATTAAAATCCTAATACCCCGAATTACGAATTATCCGAATAATAGGCAAAATTTTTAAATCTACTCACTTCTCGCTCCTTTCACCTTACACCTTACACCTTAACCCTTACGCCTTTCTCCTTACTCCTTACCCCTTACCCCTTACTCCTCTTCATCTGTTATCAACACTATCCTATTCAAAAAATGTGACAATGATAAAATTAAGCAAAAGGTCGATCTATTAAAAAATAATTTAAATAAAAACTATGTGCTCAACAATATGGGGTAAAATAGCTTTTTGGCTGACAATTGTCGGTGGTCTAAATTGGGGTTTGGTTGGTTTGGGAATGCTTATGGATACAAATCTAAATCTCGTATATATGCTATTTGGATCATGGCCAACAGTTGAATCGATAATATATCTAGTAGTGGGTATTTCTGCTATTTATATGATTTTTGGTTGTAAAAAAGATTAACTATTTTATTTAAAAAGCCGAGGGTTACCCTCGGCTTTTTCGTTACATCATTTTTTCGATTTTATTTACTTGTCGTTCGATATTCTGATTTTCTTCATAATTATTTTTCCAAATATTTCCGAAGATCATCGCGCAGATAAAAAGAACCGCAATAAGTCCACAAAAAAACTTACGCAAGCTTTCCTGTTCCATAAGAACCTCCCGCGAAAAAATTTTTATCAAGAAATCCTACAATCAATAATACAATACGCAAACAAAATAAGTCAATATCTTGCAAAAAATTATATTTTCAATAGTTTTAGAAGCTCTTGTTTTTGTTTTTCGTCTACCCCACCGACAATAGCCAAATTCAAATTATCATTAGTAAAAATTTTGTTTGCAATTTTCTTTATATCTCTTGCTGTCACTTTTTTTATTTTTTTTGCTTTTTCTTTTGGACTTTCAATGGTCTCTTTTAGAATATCCTGAATTCCATAAAACTCTGCGAACGAATCAGACGATTCCAAAGACATTGTCATTTCTCCAATAAGATATTCTTTTGTTTTTTTCAACTCGCTCTCAGAAACTAATTCTGTTTTCAATTTTTTAAATTCTTCCAAAATAGCGCTGATTACCTCTTTTACTCTTTTATTGTCCGAACCGACAGAAACATTTAAATAACCGTGATCGGTAAAAGTGTTGTTGTTGGAGCGAACATAATAACAAACACCCATCTCTTCTCGTAATTTTGTAAAAAGACGCGAGCTCATACCACTTCCCAACAAACCAGCAATGACAGAAACAATGGCACTTTCTTTTTTAAAAGTATCAAAGGCTCTCACCGCCAAAACCAAGTGTGTCTGATCCAGTTTTTTATGTTTAATGGCAATTTGTGGATTTTTCTGAGATTCTTTTACTTTTAATTTTTTATATTTTTTGGATTCCGAAATATTTTCAAATCTTTTTTCAATATCTTTTATAACAGCACTTTCATTTATATTTCCGGCAACAACAACAGTTGTAGCCGACGCCACATAATGTTTGTCTCTATAATCAACAAAGTCTTTTATTTTTGTATTCTTAATAAAATCAGGGTTACCCAAAATAGTCCTGCCGACAGGCTGATCTCCATACAGCAAATTCATCAAAACATCATACACCTCTCTCATTGGTAAATCTTTATACATATTCATTTCTTCAATGATCACACCCTTTTCCTTGTTTATTTCATTTTCATTAAAAACAGGATTCAAATACAAATCAGAAATTATCTCAACCAATTTATGAGTATGTTTTGAATGAGATTTTGCATAGTATCCTGTAAACTCGTGCGATGTAAAAGCATTTGTTTCTGCTCCTAGGCCATCCAATTCTCTGGAAAGGTCTCCTGGATTAGGACGATTTTTTGTTCCCTTAAAACAAATATGTTCTAAAAAATGTGAAATACCGTTATTATTCTTTTCTTCATATTTAGAACCCGCCTCCACCAACACCAAAGCTGTGACAGTGTTGTTGTCTTTCATCGGAACCGTGATTATCCTTAGTCCATTTTTTAAAATTTTCTTTTTGAATTTCATCCCGTTAGAAGTAGCGAAGCTACTTCTAACGGGACAAGTCCTTAAAAAGTAACTGCTTACTATATTTTAAATATTTTATAATTTTTTTTGTTAAATATATTGCCCCGTGTTCTCCGTCTCTAACGGGACAAGTCCTTAAAAAGTAACTGCTAATTTAATTTAATAAATTTGTTTTTTATACCAATCTATTATATAGTAAACTCAGAATTTAAAGAAATTTGATAAATAATCTTTTAGCGAGAGGTGAGAAATGGACTTTATCGATGTAAAGGAGGCCGTCCTTAGAGATATGGCAAAAACTGTTGGAATTGGACCTAAACAAATTCAATGTACATTTTGCAAGACAATTGTTGGGGGGAAACTTCCCAATGGGAAAAAGAATAGTTTCATCTTTGGTGTTTCAAAAAATCACATCCGAATTATCCATGGAATTCATGAAAGCGTGGCTTTTTATACCAAAGAAGAAATGATCTGTATCTGTGAAAGATGCCAAGATTTTATTAAAGCGAATATTCCGCAAATATTGATTTCAAATGACACATCAGAACCAATAAAAGGAGGCCACTTTATTACAACTTTTAAAGTGAACTCTGATGGGAAAAGCATTTTAATCTCTCGTTTTCAAGGAGACCTTGTTCAGTTTAGAGGGATTATCAGAAAATTATCCTCGTAACAAAAATCTGTTGCCAATCGGCAACAGATTTTTTTGTTTTTATTTTAATTCATTTTATTCGTTGTGCATTCGTATTATTCGTGTCATTCGTATATTTGTATATTTACTTCAATTTTTCTTTCAAATAATTTTCAACCTCACTTATCTTAATCCTTTCTTGTTTCATAGTATCCCTATCACGAACAGTTACCGACGCATCGTTCAAAGAATCAAAATCAAATGTAATACAATAAGGCGTTCCTATCTCGTCTTGTCTTCGGTATCTTTTTCCGATTGATTGTGTTTCATCATACTGACAAACAAAAGAATTTTTCAAACTATTAAACAATTCCATTGTTGGTTTTGTCAGTTCTTCTTTTTTAGAAAGTGGCAAAATCGCTACCTTAATAGGGGCGATTTTTTTGTCTAGTTTTAAAACAACACGAGTTTCTCCACCAACTTCTTCTTCGGTGTAAGCATCACACAGAACTGCAAAAACAGAACGACCAACTCCAACAGAAGATTCTATAATATGCGGAATAAATTTTTCATTTTTTTCTTGATCATAATAATTTTGTTCTTTTCCGCATCCTTTTGAATGTTGTGTTAAGTCATAGTTTCCACGAGCATGAATTCCTTCCCACTCATCAAAACCCCAAGGATATCTATATTCGATATCCCATGCATCCTTTGCATAAAATACTAAATTCTCATGCTGTTTCCATCTTAAATTTTCTTCTTTTATCCCCAAATCAAGAATTGCTTTCCAACGATATTCTTTCAATTTTTTATATTCCACCATCTCGTCTTCTGGACGAGTAAAATATTGCATTTCCATTTGTTCAAATTCTCTTGCTCTAAACAAAAATTGTCTTGGAGAAATTTCGTTTCTAAAAGCTTTACCAATTTGTGCAATTCCAAAAGGCAACTTCATATGCATTGAATCAACAACATTTAAAAAATTTACATAAATACCCTGACAAGTTTCTCCTCTTAAATAAGCTGGGGCATTATTGTTTTCTGTAAAATCTCCCAAATTAGATTTGACTAACAAATTAAATTTTTTCGCCTTTGAAAAATTTTGTTTGCCACATTTTGGACATTTTATTTTATCCTTGTTATCTTCAAACAATTTATTTATATCTTCTTCGGACATCTTTTCATCGGCCGTTATACCTATTTCTTCCAAAGCCTTATCGACACGAATTCTTGTGTTGCACTCTTTACATTCCGCCATAGGATCAGAGAATCCTGTTGTATGCCCTGAGGCCTCCCAAATTCTTGGTGTCATAAAAATAGAAGAATCCAGTCCGACTATATCAGAACGCCTTTGTACCATCCATTTCCACCAATGTGATTTAATATTATTTTCTAATTCAACTCCCATAGGACCAAAATCATAAACACCGGCAAACCCACCATAAATTTCTGATGACGGATAAACAAAACCTCTCCTCTTTGCGAGAGAAATTATTTTATCCATTTTATTTTGTTCTGTTTCTTTTTCCATTTTTTTATTTTATAGCAATCATTTTATTAAGCTTTCTAAAAAATCAACTTATTCTACCACATTCGCCTTTGAAGCATTAAATCCTGGGTCTGTGCTCAACCTTGTGTTTACGCTTCTAAATGTCTCTACCAAAGAAGCCCCAGTAAACATATCTTTTCCACTTATAACAACTTCGGTCGTTAAATCTGGAGTTTGTCCAATCTGACTAACGCTTGGAAGTAACATTACTTGGAAAGAAACTTCTTTTGACGGGGTTTTTACCCCTGTTCCCGAATCAACGTCTCCAATATTCCAAGATATCTCTCCTCCAACTGGATTGTAAGAAATTTTTTCTGATGAAGGAGAAACTACTCCTAACCATCTTACATAAGGAGGCAGTGACGATGTCACTCTTACTCCTGAAATATCATTCATTGTATTTGTAACTGTCCATGTGATTGTATAGCTTGTTTCTTTTTCTACCTGAGGAGGTAACGGACCAGAGTTTGTAAACGGGCCTGAATAATATGTTGCTCTTGGAGTAACCGCAAGATCGGAAGATATTTTTATTGTTCTAATGATTGTAGATACTACTTCTTCGGGAGTAGCATTTTCAAAAACCCGATTTCCTTTCGCGCTTACTTCCATAGAAATTTCTGGATTAACAAAAGACCCTCTCGTACCGATTCCAACTGGTTCAAAATAGAAACTAAATCTTCCACTATCGCCCAAAACTACTTCTGCTAAATCGCCGTTTGTTCTTTTGTCCCACACAATCGTATTGTCGGTTGAACGATAAAATCCTTTTTCAACATTGATACTAGATTTGTTTATAATACTTCCTTTCAATTTAACCGATATTTCGGCATCAAGAATTTTTGCAGGAGAATTGTTTTTCCAAGTTACATCCACTCTGATAGGTTTGTTTGGAGCCAAAATATATTCAGCTCGACTATCTCCATTTATTGCCAAATCAATACCCAAGAAAGGCCTTTTTACCTCCAAAGATTTTTCGGCAATAGCAAAAATTGCGCTAATTTTTTTCTCGTTGTTCTCGTCAGGCGTCCCACAAGTAAATTTAAATACTCTTTCATCGCCTTCTTGTCCTGTTATAACACCTTTTATATTTATAACCTGTTTTTCACTATCTATCTTCCAAACATTGTCACTAAAATCTGGTTTCGGATCGGAACTGATAAACTCAAATCCAAAAGGATATTCTGCTGTCAGCAACAAATCTTTCACATCTTCTTTCGTATTTGAGATAACACTAACTGAAAAATTTACTTCTTGCCCTGAGATAGATTCTTCTATTGGACTGATAACCAAATTGACAGGCGAAGAACTGATCTTTAAATCAAAACTTCTTTCTTTAAAAAAGATGGCATTTGAATCTGCAATTCTGTATTCCAAACTTACCACAATTTGCTGTTCGCTATTTTCTTCACCATACAAAACTGCTTTTACTTCTTTTTTGATTTCCTTTCCCGAACGAATTGTTCCCAGTGGTTCGGTAAATTTTTCCATACTTTCTCCAGAGACAGAACGGGTGCCTTTCGGATATTTAACAACCAGATCCACCAACTCCAGATCAGTAGAATTTTTATTATCTACACCTATTTGCAAAGACAATTCCCCTCCGCTTTCTACAGTCGCTGGGCCAGTAACAGAAATATCCACATTAGATGTTGAGACACTATTTACCCCTCCAAAAATTGTGAACAAAACAAGAACTGTCGCAATAAAAAACAAAGCAGAAGAAAATATCAAAAACTTTTCAACAAAGCTTTTTTCTTTTTTTGATTTATTTTTTATTGGCATCTGATTATCACTATTATCACTATTATCACTAACAGGGGCTTCCAATTCCCAATCTGTTTTTACATCATAATTTTTAGAATGCAATCCTGAAACATCTTTTTTTACAAAAACATTCTTTGTGGAGTAGAGACCCTTTTTTAACCTCTCCAACTTGCTATAATTTTTATCTTCAAACATAAAGATAATTATACCAAATTTGAAATAATTTAAAATTGATTGTACTAGATGAGTACATCGGTAAAACTTTGGCGGATTTTTCATAAAACGACCAAGGCGTTTCGTAACCGAGAGTTTGGTGAGGACGAACAAAGTTGTACTCAACCAACCACTCGGTTAGCCTTTG
>JAQTWD010000003.1 GCA_028689435.1 Minisyncoccota bacterium
TGCATATCGTATGCACAGTGGTTACCTTTTGTCGCCATATACTCTTATTATACCTGAAAACCAAAGGTTTTCAGACTTTCCTATAAGGAAACCCCACAGCAGAGCTGTGGGGAATTAAGTATTAAAAATTTTACTTAGTATTCGGATAATTCGTAATTTGTAGTACCTGCCTCTTTTCTGAAAGAAAAGCAACGACACGGCAGGCAGGTTCGGATAAATTTGTAGATTCGGATTATATTTAGTTTTTAAAATACTCCGGTCTATTAATACTCATCCAGTCCAAAACTTGACGCATTACATACAAACCTCCGACAGTATTTTCTTTTGGACCGTGTTCCATGATCACGGTAAAAGCATACTTTGGATTTTCATAAGGGAAAAATCCTATTATCCAAGCATTAACATATTTTTTACTTACACCCAATTCGGCTGTACCTGTTTTGCCAGCAACTTTTGTATAAGGGACACTTAAACCTTGTGCCGTTCCTTCGGTAACCGCCTGTCGCATTCCCTCTTTTACGATTTTAAAATTGTTTAAATCAATTGGAATTCTCTCAGGATATTTTTTATTTAATTCACTATCTTTAATAAAAGTCGGTTTTAATAAATATCCATTATTAGCAACAGAGGCAGTTGCACGAACCGCTTGCAAAGGCGTTACTTGGAAACCATATTGTCCAATAGATGTGTGATAAGTATTTCCCAGTGTCCAATCCTCTCCTTCAAAATTTTCTTTTTTCCATTCTGGATTTGGAACATTTCCAATTTCTTCTTTAGAAACCTCTGCCCCAGTCGGTTGACCAAATCCAAACATTTTCATATATTTATTTATTTTTGTAATTCCCAATCCTTTTTGATCTTCATACCCTCCTCCAACAGCATAAAAGTAAACATCGGAAGAAACCGCAATTGCTTGTCTCATATCCACCCAACCATGAGCCTTCCAGTCTTTAAAAACTGTTTTTTGATCTGGGTTATAAGGGTTTTTAATAGAAATAGAACCCGTACTCAAAATTTGTTTTTGCGGATCAATCAATCCTTCATTTAAAACACCCAAAGACATAAAAGGCTTTACAATAGATCCTGGAATATACAAACCAGAGGTTACTCTGTTCAAAAAAGGATTGCCTTCATCAAAAATATAACTCGCAACTAAATTGTTGTCTTCGCTATTTGAAAGAACATCCGAGCTATATTCGGGGTAACTAGTCAATGCCAAAATTTCTCCGTTTGTTACGTCCATAATCACACCGGCACCACCAGTAAAATGAACCCTGTTTGCAAGTGTTTGGATTGTTTCATGCATATAAGCTTGCAATTCAGAATCTATAGATAGCGTTATATTTTCACCTTCAATTGATGGTTCAAAAATTGCCTCAGAGATAACCTCTCCTAAAGCATCTACTTCGATAAGTTTTGTTCCATTTCTACCATTCAATTTTTCATCAAAAATTTTTTCAACACCATCTTTTCCGATAGTCTTTGTTTCATAATAATTTCCAGAACTATCTTTTTGAGGATAAGTTACGTAACCCAACACATGAGATAAACCACTTTTTTTTATATAAGCTCTTTTATTATGAGATTCTCCGTTAGTGTCTAGCTCGTTGGTGATTAACTCTTTTCCATTTCTATCATAAACAATACCTCTCTCTGAAAAAACAACAAAATGGTCTAAACGATTACTGTCTGATTTTGAAAAATTTTTTTCTCCATCAATAATCTGCAAGGCAAAAATCTTTGAAGTAAAAATAGCCAGAACGAGGAAAAAGAAAAAACCAAAAAACAAAAAAGTTCTTTTCCCGATTGGTTTCTCTATTGTTCCTTCAAATTGTTGTTTATCAAACTTTGGCAAATTTGAAGAATCCAAAAAAATTTCGTCTGGATTTATTTCTCCGTTAAATCTATTTTTTCTTTTAAAAAATCTCATAAGAAAATGAATATACTAATATACGAATGATACAAATTATACTAATGCGATACAAATACTATAAACGATGCGAATCTAGAAGAATTTTTAATTTTTAAACAATTTTTAATGAAATAATTTTGTAAACATGACGGAATTTGCTTTAGTAAATTTCGTGTTTAAAAATTTAAATATTATAAAATTTAATCATTGTTTAAAAATTAAAAATTAAAAAATTAAAAATTTTGCTTATTATTCGGATAATTCGTAATTTGTAGTATTCGGATTTTAATTCGTGGTATTCGGATTATAACTATTCGGATTATAATCAAACTCTCAATCTTTCTTTAAACCAACGCACAAAAATAAACAACACAAAAACAATTAATACATAAACAAACATTTTGCCGAAAAATAAATTTCTAGTAGTTGAATAGATAGAATCCATCATAAAAGCAAATAAAAACGCTTCGTAAAAATTACGATATAAAAAAATACCCAAAAACACTAAACCGAATGACAGCCACCAAGGAAAAGCCATTGCAATAAAAATAATTATCAAGAAGTCTATTATTATTCTGATTTTAATATTTGAACCCATTTTAACTCAAACAAATTAACAGGACTTTTAATCAAAACTAATTGAAAAGGATCTTTTGGGTCAAAAATTATCTCAGCGACATTGCCCAAAACACGAGCCTCTGTTCCAGCGATAAAAACAGGGTCATCTACTTTTATATCTATGTCTCTCGGTAATTTAATTTCAAAATTACCCGCCCCACGACCAACTGCTGTAGCCTCTATATTATACAAACCAACCATAACAGAAACCTGCTCTTTGAAAGATGAGTAAAATTTTACCTTAGAAATATTTTTTGAAACCTCAGCAATTTCTCCTATCAAAATATTTCCCTGCACGAAAATCTTGTCTCCAACTTTTATACCCAAATTATTTCCAACATCAATTATTGCTGTGTCATAAAGAGATGCATTTGGTTTTGCCAAAACAGACGCCAAAATCATATCATCTGTAATCAAGCGACCCATAAATTCTTTCAACTCCAAGTTTTCTTTTAAAAGCAAATTTCTGTCTGCGAGCATCATTTCTGCCTCTAGCAAATCTTTTTTTAATTGTTCATTAGCAGAAAGTAATTTTTCTTTCGTTGAAAAAAATCCAAAAAGATTTAGAGATTTTTCTTCTAATTTGTTTTCGCTATTCCAAAAAGGAGTAAGAGCTGATTTGAAAACACCGCTGAATAAATTGGCAATCTTTGGATAAGCAAAGATTATGAGAACTACCAAGACAAACCAAAAAAATTTTCTGCTCTTCTTTCTATTATTAGTTTTTAAGTGGTAATTCATCGTCATTTTGAATCAACATTTCTCTATAATTATCCAAATCTTCCAAAACAATCCCTGTTCCTCTAGCAACAACAGTCAAAGGCTCGTCAACAATATAAACAGGAACTTCAATATATGCACTCAATAATTGGTCCAGCCCTTTTATCAAAGCACCTCCTCCTGCCAAATATACTCCTCTGTGAATTATGTCCGAAACAATTTCGGGAGGGGTTGTTTCCAAAACCTCTTTCACTGCATCCAATATTATATCAATAGAAGGACCGATTGCTCTTCTTATATCTTCATCCGTTACACTAATTTCTCGCGGAAGCCCTGTAACGAGATCCCTTCCTCTCGCCAGATATTTTTCTTTTTGTTTCTGGGCAATTAACGATCCAATTGCTACCTACAAGTTTTCCGCCGTTTTTTCACCAATTAGCATCTTATATTCATCTCGCATATAAGAAATAATATCTTGGTTAAATTTATCTCCTGCAATTCTCAAATTTTTAGCGTTTACAATACCACCAAGTGAGATAACAGCAATATCAGTTGTTCCGCCCCCGATATCTATAATCACACTTCCCACGGGTTCTTTTACAGGCAGACGATGTCCAATAGCGGCAGCTACTGGTTCTTCAATGATATGTACTTCGCGAGCTCCCGCATTTCTAGCAGCGTCTCTAACTGCTCTTGTTTCAACATTTGTAATTCCCGATGGAACTCCGACAAGGACTCTCGGTCCGATCATTTTTTTAGAATCTTTTTGTGCCTTATTGATAAGATAAGCAATCATTTCTTCTGTTACTTCAAAATCCGAGATCACTCCATCAACCAAAGGCTTTATAGCAATAATATGACCAGGGGTTCTTCCTAGCATTTTTTTTGCCTGTTCTCCAATTGCAACAACTCTTCCTGTTTTTTGGTTTACAGCGACAACAGATGGTTCATCCAAAACAATCCCTTTGCCTCTTCTGTAAACCAATGTATTAGCAGTACCAAGATCAATCCCAACATCATTGGCAAACCAGCCATCAAACTTTTTCTTTATTTGTTCATTTATATTTAGAAAAACCATCCCGATAAAAATTTTAATTCAAGTAAACTTTGTTTTTAATGTAAAAATTTGCAATTTTCACACAAAGACAACTCCTCGTTAGAAAAAATTTCTGACGGGACTCGCTAGCTTAATATTACACAAAAGAAAGACAAAAGACAAATTTTAAAGACTCAGACGCCTACGACGCCCGAGCCTTTATTTTTCAACATATTTTGTCTTATTTTAATAATCCAACGAGGTCATTTATTGAAACAATCTTTCCATCATTTTCTGCTCTCTTTTTTAATTCTACTCCACCTTGAGACAAAGATTTTTCTGAGACAACTACACGATAAGGGATGCCTATTAAATCACTATCTGCAAATTTTTCTCCTGCTTTTTTATCTCGATCATCAAAGAGAACCTCTATGCCATTTTCTTGTAACTGATTATAAATTTCTTCTGCTTGCTTCTCTGCACCCAAACTTAATAGATGGACTTTGAAAGGAGCAACTGTCTCTGGCCAAATAATTCCTTTTTCATCACTATTCAATTCAACGACAGCTCCCATCAAACGAGATGGACTCATGCCATAAGAGCCCATAAAAACAGGTTTTTCTTTTCCCTCTTCATCTTTAAAAGTTAGATTAAAAGCCTCAGAGAATCTATAACCAAGAGTATAAATATCCCCGACTTCTATTGATCTATGTCCTTCCAATTTATTTTTGTCCAAACTCAAATTAAAATCTTTCAAAATCTCATCATTAAAATCCTCTTTATTTATAGCGATTTTTTTGTCTTCATCGACAATATAAACAATGTCTTCTCCTGCTTCTGAAAGTGTTTGAAATTCGTAAGAATATTTTGAAAAACTTCCTCCCGAAGAAATTGTTATGTATGTTTTTTCTCCCATTCCTAAACGATTGAAAACATTCATGTAAACATCTTTCATTTTTTCATAAAAATCATTGTGTTCATTTTCGTCTTTGCAGAAAGAATACAGATCTTTCATAAAAAACTCTCGCCCTCTCATCAAACCAGATTTTGCACGAGATTCGTTTCTAAATTTTGTTTGAATTTGATAAGCAGAAAAAGGAAGGTCTTTGTAAGACGAAACAAAATTGGACATAATTTTTGCGATTACTTCTTCGTGAGTAAATCCAAGCCCAAGCTCTGTTCCGTTTTTTAATTGTGTCTTGAACCAATTGTCCACGACATCATCACTCCACCTACCTGTCTTTTCCCAAGTTTCTTTGTCCTGCAACGCCGTCATAAAAATTTCCTGACTACCTGCTTTATTCATTTCGTCACGAATAATATTTGAGATTTTGTTCAAAACACGAAGTCCCAATGGCAAATAATTGTAAGCTCCTGCAATTTCTTTTACCACGAAACCTGCTTGTGTTAAAAGTTGTGCGTTTTTTGACACTTCATCTTTTGGCGCCTCTTTTCTTGTTTTTGTAAATAATTGTGATTGTTTCATTTTTCTTATGAGCAAAGCGAATTAGAAAAATGAAACCCAGCTGTACTTTTAGCAAAAAACTATCTCATTTTTGAGTTTATTAAACTCAAAAATAATCTTTATTTATTACTTTGTGACAATCAATCACAAGACAATAAATTTTTTCGTAAAAGTACGGCTTGGGTAACTTTAATAAGTCACTAAACTCTATTCTTTATATATTATATTCTTAATAATACATCAAAAACAAAAAAATAAAAAATACCCCCGTAACGCTACGGGGGTACTCCTGACATGAATTCGGGAAATTGTTTTATTTGCAGATCTCCACACGGCAAAAGGTTTAAGCAACAAGAGCCTTCTCCGATATAGATGCAAACGATTCGTCTCTGTAAACTGAAAATAAATGGGGCATTACGAATTATTTTCAAACAATAATTGAGTCGGAGATTCTTTTCTAAATCACAAGCCGGAACATCTGACGGGCTCGGCATCTCCCCTTCAGAAGAAGATCCGTATACTAAAATAATTTCAAAACAATCTTTTTCTTCGAAACACAAAGATAAAATTCTTGCCTCTATTGAATCTATGCCCACAACAATGCAATCTCTATCCAATTTTTTCTCCTATGAAGAATATTAAAATAATTGAATAAAAAATTAATTTTTAAAATAGAAATTATTACAAATTTCCTACCAAGTCAAGTAAGATAAAAATAACTCAAATTTTTATAATTTGAGTTATTTTTATCTTACTTTTATTCGGAACAATTTTTAGATTTTTAGATAATTTTTGACAATTTTAGTTTAAATAATTTTGAATAATTTGAAATAATTTTGAATAATTTTGAATAATTTTATTTCAAAAAATTTACGTAAAATTAGTCCGACCGGACTAATTTTACGTAAAAAATTTTCAGCTTTTTTAATTATTTTTAATGTTATTTAGCACTATATTTACAATTTATATATTCATAATACGAAAAAGTGTGCTAATTAGTATAGACCAAATTCTTCTTTCAGCCATTTATCGTTTTCCAAACAATCAACTGTCATATATAAAACATCTTTACCTAGAAACAAGTTAGACTTCATCAGTATGACAAGTTCCTCACAATCATAAGGAAATATCCAAACACTATTTTGTAATTTAACAAAACCAAAATTAATTAAAGTGGTTCTTAATAATTTTCTAGTACTTTTTCTGGTCTCTTTTATATCAAACATCACTACCCTCCATTTTTTATCCCATTTTTTAGGTTTTTTTATTTCCAAATCCCCTACTTCATATTTAGCTAATTGTTCTTTTCCTTTTTCTGTTATACGAAGAAACTTTTTCCCATTTTTTTCTTCCCAAACCAGATTACCTTTTTGAACAAGGTTTTTTATTGATTTGTTTAAATAATATTTTTGATCACCTTTTCTATATTTTTTCTTACCAGAAAACTGTCCGAAAACTTGCAAAACATTAGGTGCCAAAACAGCAACACCAACCAACCCAACTGTTGCGACAGTTGCCAAAATTATTTTCTGTACATTTATGTTTTTATTTTTCACTCTACAAACAAAGAATCTTACTAAACAATTTAGAAAGGACTGATCTCGATAATTAAAATTAATCAACAATATAATTTACGTAAAATTAGTCCGGTCGGACTAATTTTACGTAAATTATAACACACAACATACAACACACAGCACAGAACACACAATCCTCCACAACAAACAGAATAAATGATTATTGATTTAAAAGCCCTTTGCTAAAAAAATTTTTGATTTTTTTGCTGCAATCTTACTATTGATATTATGCCAAGTAATGTGGTTTTTTTGACACTATGTTATTTTAATAATTCCTTTAATTGCACCGGCCTTGTTTTCAGGCTCTTTGAAAACAAAACCATCTTTTTTTATGTCGTTCCTACCTTCGTATTTATGGGCAACCTTTTTCATTTTGGCACGATCATAGAGAATGATAACATCAAGCTTAATCGGTTTTTCTCCAAATTTTTTAGGCCAAAAATAAAACGGTTCAATAAATTGCTCGAGATATTTTCCTTTTTCAGTAATTTTAAAATCGAGAGCAAAGATATCAATTTGTTTATTCTCAACATTTTCGTATCTATCGCCTTTGCGATTCGGGTCGTACCTGTCCGTGCCTATTTTTTTTATAATCTTAATTAAATCATCAGTCGATTTTCCTGGGTGATCTTGCGAGCCAATGCCACGAATAGCTAATTTCTGGTCTAAAAAATGCTTGATAATGCATCTATCTATTTTAGCACCAATAGTCTTGAAGTCTGGTTGAACATCAGTTTGATATTCAGGGACCTTAACTTGATAAATTGGTATACTCATAACCTAAAAAGATCGTTTTGTTTCTAAAATTGTGTCTAATGCGATCCCAAATAAAAATTTCACTTAACTATACATTTGTTAAACCTTAAAACAATTTCAAAATGTCATTATAGGTTACTGCGATCATTAAAATAATTAGTAGAACAAATCCTATTGTATTAAGAGTATTAGTTACAATTGGTTTTATATTTTTTCTTACGATAGACTCAATCACGATAAACAGCAATCTCCCTCCATCCAGTGCAGGAAAAGGAATAGAATTGATAATTGCCAAGTTAATAGAAATAAATGCGACAAAGTTTAATAGATAAACCCAACCAAATTGAGAAGCATCCCCCACCATTCCAACAATACCGATGGGACCAGCTAGATTTGAAAAGTTACCCGTTCCATCAAACAAACTCGTAATAAACCCCGCAAAACTTTCTACAATTGCGACAAGTAAATCTTTTGTCAATTTAGCACTTTCCCACAACGCATCAAAGAATGAAAGTTTTGCAATTCCAACAACATCTGTTGCAATCCCTATAGCATATCCTCCCTCGAGTATTCCAGCAATTGGTATAGCCGAGGTTGTTATCATGTTCTTTTTTCCTCTTTCAATAACTATTTCTATTTCCTCTCCTCCATGCAAAGAAATAAATCTTTTCATTTCTTCTTCACCAAAGTCTTTTATCGTCTCCGATTCAGTACCCAAAGAAACCAATTTATCACCTATGTGCAGATCTGCATTCATTGCAGGCGAATCTTTCTTAACATCAACAATCACCACTTTTTGATCCAAAGCATTTTCAAAACCAGGCTGGTCAACAGAAACCGGCAAACCAATCATAAAACCGATAGCTATTAAAAACCAAGCAAAAATTACGTTGGATATAACACCAGCAGAGATTACAATCGCTTGTGCCCACTTTGGTTTATTTACCAAACTTCTTCCTTTATCTGGACCATTTATAGAGGCATCGTCAGGATCTTCTCCAAAAATTTTAACAAAACCTCCTAAAGGAACTGAATTTATAGAATATTCTGTTTCGCCTTTTTTAACAGCAAAAATTCTTGGAGGAAATCCCACTCCAAATTCATCTACTCTCATTCCCAATTTTTTTGCAGTAATAAAGTGTCCAAATTCGTGAACCAAAATCAAAACCGCAAGAACTATAATAAATAAAATAATTGTCATGTTTTATAAGCTTACAGCTGACAGCCCACACCTGCCTCGCCGGCAGGCAGGGCTGACAGCACCATAATTGTTAATTTTTAATTTTTTCTGCTACCTCCCTTATTTCATCAGCGATACCATCAATCAGATCATATTTGTCCAAATCACTCACCTCGACCCAAGCGTAATCAACACTGTCATCATCCAGTTTAACACCTCCTGAAACATAATTACAGTAAAAACTCAACACCACAACAGGAATACCATCTGATCTAATAAAAGTCAAATCTAATAAATATTGAGGTTTATCAACTTCAAGATTTACTTCTTCTTTTATTTCTCTTCTCAAAGCATTTTCAACTGCATAATACCACTGACCAGCTTCGGTTGTTGGTTTTGTGTTGGTGTAATCATCGGTTTCCAAACCTCCACCTGGAACAGTCCATTTTCCAGGAAAAGCTTTTTTGTCTGAACTTCTTTTGGTAATTAAAAATTTTCCATTTTTGTGAATAATAGCGGTCAAAGCAATTCTATGTAATTCTTTTGAGATAAACATACTAATATACAAATGATACTAATAATACGAATAAATACAAATGTTATAAACTCATGTTCGTAGCCATTCGTATCATTCGTAAAATTCGTATATTGATATGTCTAACTCGAAATCTCTTTTTCTTTTTTACTAAAAATTTCTTCAAATTTTCGATTTGTTTCATCAACATATTTTTGCATTTCTTCTTTCAATCTAAATTTTTCGTCTTCTCCTATCTCGCCGTTTTTTTCTTTCTTTTGAATATCTTCCCAAACTTTTTCTCTTTCCCCTCTCAAAGAAACTCTCGCCTTTTCTTGCTTTTCTTTTGCAGATTTAATTAACAAAACTCTTCTTTCAGAAGTCAATTCTGGAAATATCACTCTCACCCCAGCACTATCCGAAACAACAGAAACACCTAGATTTGCGTCATTTATTGCCTTTTCTATCGCTCTGACCTGGACCTGAGATTTGTCCCAAGGAGAAACTCTGATCGTGCGGGCATCTTCTGTGCCAACAGTTGCTAATTGATTAATTGGCATAAAAGAACCGTAGCTTTCAACTTTTACACTATCCAAAAGTGCAGGAGATGCCATCCCTGTTCTAATTGTTGTATATTCTTTTGTTAACCAACTTTCTATTTCAGAAAGTTCTTTTTTAAATTTTGAAAAATCGTACATAAATTTTTATTCTAAAAATTTTAAATCCTAAACCCTAATATCTAAATCCTAAAAACATTTTTATATTTTATAATTTTGAAATTTGAATTTATTTAGAATTTAGAATTTAGTGCTTAGTGTTTAATCTTATTTACAAATATTTTTTGCTTCTACCAAAACTTTTTCTGCTCTTTGCCCAGATATTCCTACTGTACCAAGAATATTTTCTCCGCCCCCTATAATATCTTTACACAAAACAATTCCTTGATTAAGAAATTCTTGTTTTTCTTTTTTTGTTAAAGATACTAGACAAGTCAGAGGATGTACCTTTGTCTCCTCTACTAAATCTTGAAGATTTCCCTGAGAAGGATAGTTCCATCCTATCAGATTTAAACCGGCACAATTACCATACTGAATTGCTCTTCCACTGAATTTTGTATTTGTTATCAGATAATGTTTTATTTCTTTCCCTTCTCCGAAACGCTGATAAAAATCACCCTCTTTTATATCATCAAGTCGTGCCTTTACATAAAGAGCAACTTTTAAGTCCGATTTCAAACCAGTATCGTTGTGAAATTTTATTTCCCCAACAATAATTTCCTTTTCATTGTGTGCGATAACATCCATCTCGTGCATAACACACTTGCCATTAACAGTTTGCCCCACCTCGACATTATAACCTTTTGCCCTAAATATTTCTCCTATGAAATCCTCAAAAGGAAAACCGTGAGGACCAAGACCTTCTATTGCTCTACGTACAGAATATTTACTCGCAATTACTTTATCTTTTTTTCTAAGAAAAGAAAAAGCTTTTTTATATATTTTTGTTGTAGTCGTTCCGTCCTTTAGTTCCCCGACTATCTTTAAAGAGATTTCCTGAATTGATTTTTCATCAGCACCAGCTCTCCTTAAAGAGTTTTTTAATTTCGTTATATCAAACAGTTCTCTTTCCCCATTTAATTTTACTATGTATATATCTTGCATATATCAAAAATTATAACATAAAAAAATAAAATGTTTTAAAAATTGACTTTTTAACAAAAACTATTGGCTATCGGCTATTAGCTATCAACTAACTTATTATTCCTCCTCCCAAACAAACCTCGTTATCATAAAAAACAACCGATTGTCCAAATGAAACCGATTTTTGAGGTTCATCAAAAATAATATTAAAACATCCCAAAACCGAGTTTCTTTTGATTTTACAAGATTGTAGTGGTTGTCGATATCTTATTCTTGCTTGATATTTTTTATCTAAATCTGGTTCTTTTCCAGAAATCCAATTTACATTTTCAATTTCGATTTCTTTTTTATCAAAAATATTTTTTTCGCGAAGTTTTTCTGAGACAGTAATTGTATTTTTTTCTATATTTTTATCAATAACAAAATATGGTTTTTCATCGGGGGTTTTTTCTGTAATTATAAATCCATGTCTCTGTCCAAAGGTATAATAAAAAGCCCCATCATGATATCCAATTATCTCTCCTTTTTCATTTAACACATCTCCTTTCTTTTCTGGCAAAAATCTTTTAAGAAAATCTTTCATCTCTACCATACCAACGAAACAAAGACCTTGGCTATCTTTTTTTTCAGCCGTTAATAAATCATATTTTTTTGCTAATTTCCTCACCTCTAGTTTTTCTAAATGACCCACAGGAAATAAAATATGTTTCAATTGATCTTGAGTTAGTGTCCAAAGAAAATAGGACTGATCCTTATTTTCATCCTTCCCTGCCAACAACTCAAATCTATTCTCTAATTCTTGAGAATTAGAGAATTCCTTCTTTGAAAATTGAAAATTAGAAATTGGAAATTCACGCTCCACAGACCGTGCATAATGTCCCGTCGCAACATAATCTGCACCGTTATCCAAAGCAAATTTCAAAAATCCGCCAAACTTGATCGCTTTATTGCACATTACATCTGGGTTAGGGGTTCTTCCGTTTTTGTATTCTTCAATCATATAATCAAAAACTTGTTTTTTATATTCTTCTTCTAAATCCAAATCTTTAAATGGTATGTCCAATTTTGCACAAATACGCATAGCGTCCAATCTATCTTCTCTCCAGTCGCATTTTACAAATTCTGGTTGCCAAACCTTGATAAAAACGCCCGTGACATCATATCCCTGATTCTTTAATAAAACAGCAGAAACAGACGAGTCTACCCCGCCCGACAAGCCAACAAATACTTTTTTTCCTTTCGAAGTTTTGGCAAAGAAGGATTTACCTTTATTTTCCATACGGTTATATTATATATTTAAATTAGATAAGTAAAGAAAATAAAAACACATATAACTTTAAGAAACGATCGTTTCTTAAAGTTATATTTATTTCTTGAAAAAAGAAAAATCCCGATATTACTCGAGATTTTTCTTTTTGAGAATTATTTATTTTCTCTTCTTTGCTGCTGCCTTCTTCTTTGCTACTTTCTTAACTGCTTTCTTCTTTGGAGCAGCTTTTCTCTTTGCTACTTTTTTAACAACTTTCTTCTTTGTTACTTTTTTAGCAACTTTCTTCTTTGTTGTTTTTTTAGCAGCTTTTTTCTTTGTAGGCATGTTATTTAAAAAATTAAATTTTTTAATAAAAAGATTCGACCTTTCCGTTAGACTTATTTTCAAAAAATCTTTTTCTAAAAAATTTTTGAAAATAAGTCTAAACAAAAAATGTTTTTTCTTTACTATAATTATACAACTTTTTTCAAAGTAAAAAACTTTTTTTTACAAAAAGTGTGGATAATTTTTTTACAAAAATTTTTTTACAAAAAATTTATTTTTTATTTTTAAAAAATATTTTTGTGAAAAGAAAATTTTTATAAATATTTGAAAAATAAAAATCTATTTTTAAATATTTTAAATTTAAAATCCCACTAAACAAACCATCTTAAAATTTTGACGGTCGTCAGAATTTTAAGATGGTTTGTTTTTTAGATTTTTATTTGTTAATCTAATAAAAGATAGTAAAAACTTTTTGAGGAGAAATCATGACAAAAAAAGAAACCCCACAAAGAGACAAAAATATGTTCAAGGGTAATTGCATTTTAAACCACCTCAAACAAATTGAGAAAAATCCTCCTTGGTGGACGATTCTCATAAATGGATTGCCCCATAGAAAAGAACGGCATCAAGAATAAAAAACCTTCCGCCAATCGGCGGAAGTTTTTGTTTTGCAAAATTGTTTTTTTAGTTTATAATCAACAGATAATAAATACGTCCATATTGGATAATATTTACAATAGAATATAGTAGAATATAGAATAAATGCACGCGTCGGTACTCAAGTGGATAAAAAGCGTTTAAGCTTTTTATCCGGTTCCGAGCAAAGCGAGGAAATTGCCGAAGTTGAGCGAAGCGAAACAGGCAATAGGTGGACAATGGGGCAGACCAATCTGCCCGAGTGAAAAATCGCTCGCATAAATTTACAATAGAATATAGAATAAATGCACGCGTCGGTACTCAAGTGGTCAACGAGGGCAGACTGTAAATCTGCTGGCTTAGCCTTCGCAAGTTCGAATCTTGCCCGGCGCACAAAATAAAATACAGAGTTTTTTGCTCTGTATTTTTATTTTGTAAGTCGAAAGAAAAGTGCCTGCGTACTTTTCGTCAAGATGAGAAAGGAGAAGTCATGTTTTTCGTAGCAAAGCGAAGAAAAACAGACGAGCCCGGGTAGGAGCCACTTAACGAACACGAGTCCCGAAGGGCGAAGTGTGAGTTTTGTGAGCTGACGCCGAATCTTGCCCGGCGCACAAAAATAAAAAACGGGGTTTCCCCCGTTTTTTCAATTCTATTGTTTTTTAAAAAGAGAAGACATGCTGTTTATCGTGTCTTCCCAATCTCCTGATTCAAACAAAAGTGATTCAACATTAGGAAAACCCCAAGGAAATTTATGCCCTGTTTCCTTTTCCCATTTCTTAATCCCCATCGCTTTTTGATGAGGATCTTGTATCTTGTTCACCGCCAAAGCCGTCATATATTCTTCATACTCAATACCAAGTGGGTGCATTTTTCCTCTCTCTTCTTTGATTGTTTGTAGTAAAATTTCCTAAAAAGAATAATACCAGATACCGCATAAAAAACAAATAGCCCCAAAGGGCTATTTGTTTTTTATGCTTTTGTTTTTACTTTTTTTCTAACGGAATTTCCGTTTGATTTCTTTTTAATATCAAAGACAAATTCTCCGTTCTTTTCATCTACATAAACACCGCCTCCCGACATCATATTATTTTCAATCATTCTGTTTGCAATTGGAGTCAAAATTTTATTTTGAATTAATCTCTTCAACGGCCTTGCTCCATACTGAGGATTGTATCCCTCTTTTGCTAAATGTTCTATCGCTTTTGGAGAAATTTCAAATTTAACATCTTTTTCTTTCAATCTTTCTCCTATCAATCCAACTTGAATATCAACAATTTTTCTAATTACCTCTGGAGACAAAACATCAAAGATAACGATTTCGTCTAATCTGTTTATAAATTCTGGGCGGAAATTATCTTTCAATGCTTTCATTACATTTGTTTTTGCATCACGATAATTTTCTACATCGCTTTTATTTTGTCCGAAACCAATTGCTTCCATTTTGTCTATAAATTCTGAACCAACGTTTGAAGTCATGATAATAACTGTATTTTTAAAATTGACCGTTCTTCCTTTTCCGTCAGTCAAATTTCCGTTATCAAGAACTTGCAAAAGGACATTGAAAACCTCGGGGTGAGCTTTTTCTATTTCATCAAACAAAACAATAGAATATGGTCTATGACGAACTTGTTCAGTAAGCTTTCCTCCTTCATCATGTCCGATATATCCCGGAGGAGAACCAATCAATTTTGAGACAGAATGTTTCTCCATCAATTCGGACATATCTACCCGTATCAAGGCTTTTTCATCGTCAAACAAAAATCCAGCAAGTTTTTTCGTTAATTCTGTTTTACCAACACCAGTTGGCCCTAAAAACATAAATGATCCGATTGGTCTGTTAGGATCAGCAATTCCTACTCTTGATCTCTTGATCGCATCAGAAACTTTTCTAATAGCGTCTTCTTGTCCGATTACACCTTTTTTCAATTCGTCTTCTATCCTGTTTAATTTTTGTACTTCTTCTTCCAGCATTCTTGTTACTGGCACACCAGACCAACGACTGACAATGTCGGCAATTTCATTTTCATTTATTTCTTCGTTCAAGATTCTTCTTGATTTTTGAAGTTTTTTTAACTTGTTTGTATTTACTTCCAATTCTTTTTCTAATTGAGGAATTTTTACATAACGAATCTCGGCCGCTTTTGACAAATCTGCTACTGCTTCGGCCTGATCAGCTTCTGATCTTACTTTTTCCAATTCACTTTTTATTGATTTAATACCAGAGAGAGCGTCTCTTTCATTTTTCCACTTCAATTCCAATTCAGATGTTTTTTCTTTTAATTCTCCGATTTCAGAATCAATCACTTTCAATCTAGCATTATTTTTCTTTCCATCTTTTTCTTTAGTCAAAGCCTGTTTCTCTATCTCTAATTGCATTATCTTTCTATGAGCATCTTCCAAAATAGGCGGTTTGTTTTCAAGAGAAATTTTTAACGAAGAAGCTGCTTCGTCAATCAAATCAACAGCCTTGTCCGGCAAAAATCTGTCTGTAATATAACGGCTAGACAAATCCACCGCCGCAACAATAGCATCGTCGGTTATTTTTACACCATGAAACAATTCATATTTTTCTTTTAGTCCACGCAAAATAGCTCTCGCATCTTCGAGAGATGGTTCGTTTACCATAACTGGCTGAAATCTTCTGGTTAAAGCTGGATCTTTTTCAATATATTTTTGATATTCCTTTAAGGTGGTTGCTCCGATTGCACGCAATTCACCACGAGCCAAAGCGGGTTTTATCATATTTGATGCATCCATTGATCCCTCAGACGCTCCTGCTCCAACAATTGTATGTATTTCATCAATAAACAAAATCACCTTTCCGTTTGATTTCTCAACCTCTTTCATTATTGCCTTTAATCTATCTTCAAACTCTCCTCTATATTTTGTTCCAGCAACCAACAACCCCAAAACATGAGAAAGCAATTCTTTTCCCTTTAACGACTCTGGCGCATCACCCTGAACAATTCGCAAAGCCAATCCTTCTACAATTGCTGTCTTTCCAACTCCTGCTTCTCCAATCAATATTGGATTATTTTTTGTTCTTCTGGATAAAATCTGAATTATTCTTCTTATCTCAGAGTCTCTTCCGATCACTGGATCAAGTTTGTTGTCCAAGGCCAGCTGAGTCAAATTTCTCGTATATTTAATAAGGGCTTTAAATTTTTTTGGCTGTTTCATTTCAGAAACTTTTCCTTCTCTCACTTCTTTAATCACTTCTTCCACTACATCCTTTTCAATTTTAAATCTTGAAATAAGTTCTTTTGTACTTCCCGAAGAATCCAACAATGAAAGCAAGAAATGCTCTGTTGAAATAAATTCGTCTCCCATTTCTGACGCAATTTTTGTGGAATTTTCCAAAACAGTCGCCAATTCTGGAGTTAAATAAATTTGATATGAAGGATTAAGTGTGGATGTTCTTTCTGGCTCTTCAAGTAATTCAAAAAGTGATTCGGTCAAAAGCATTGTATCAACACCCAGTCTTTCCAAGACAGAGATAACAATACTTTCTTCTTGTAACATCAAAGCAGTAAAAAGATGCACAGGACCGACATGATTTTGCCCTCTTTCTATAGCAAGTTCATGCGCTTTCTTAATCGCTTCTTTTGCTTTTGTTGTTAGTTGATTTAATGGCGGCATCATAAAAATTTAAAATTAAAATCTAAAAATTCAAAATTTTGATAATTTCAGATAGTCTTACAATATAATATATTTCAGTGGTTAGTCAACCTTTTTCGGAGGATCCTGACTCAAGATATTTTTTATATCAAAAGATACAAAATCTATCGGAATAAATGAGTTTGTTCCAGTCTCAACATTTATTCCAACTACTTCCCCCTTCAAATTTAACATAGGAGCTCCTCCAAAAACACTTGTTGGAGAAATGTTTGTCTTTATTGCTAAAGTTACCAAATCTTTTATTTCTGATGTTGTTGACGCTGTGTTGTCAGACACGCTATCTCTGACAAATCCTGAAACGATACCAGTAAATACTTCTGTAGATTCAATTCCACCCAAAACAACAATTGATTGTCCGAGTTTTAAAGAATCAGAGCTTGCTATATTTGCCTCTTTAAAAAAAGTTTTAAATATCTGAGAATCATTTTGGACAACTTTCAAGTAAGCAACATGTTTACTTTCATTTATACTTATTTTTTGTAAATCGATTTTTTTATCTTCTATATAAACGGCATAATTTCCTCCCTCAACGAGATTTGAACTATCAGTAACAAGTATTCCGCTTTTATCAACAAAAAAACCAAATCCGACAAATATTTCTCCACTCTCCGTTTTGTTTACGATTCTGACAAAAATTTCTTTCATTTTATCAACTACATCAGCAACTGAATTTTGTTCTTTAACAACAACTATATCGTTTTTCGCGGAAGCGGTTTGTGTGTTTTCTGGTGCGACTGTTTCAATTGTTTTTGTAACAACCCTCTGAATTGTTTGAGTTATAGCAGGAGGAGCTTGATCCATCAAAGTAACAGTAACAATACCTGTAGCAATAGAAGTAACAAAGCTGACTAGCAAAGTCAAAAGAACAGTTTGTGCTTTTGTTAGTTTTTCTATATCCATCCCGTTAGAGATAGGACGCGGACTTTGTTAAATCTCACATACTATCTATTTAAATTAATTTTGATAAATTGCTTTGGTTAAATATATTGTTTCGTGTCCGCTATCTCTAACGGGATCCATTAATACTATGATAACCTATTGGAAAAAACTTATCAAATTTTTAGTATTTTCTCGCCGACTGAACCAAATGATCAATAAATTCTGAGAGGTTTGATCCCGATGCTTCCAATATTCTATCTAATACGGAGCCTTCTTGAATATCAGGGGTAAAATTTGTCTCAAGCAAATATACCTCGCCTTTATTTGTGATAATAAAATCAGAGTGAGAATAATGACCTAGATCCAAAGCATTATGAGCATCAATAGTAATTTGTTTTATTTTTTCTTTTTGAAGATGGCTTAAATCAGTCGGAATTATCAGATCAAAATCTTTGTTCAATTTTGACAGATTGCAAAGAAACGGCTTGTTCTTTTTTATTTCAGCTGGTAAAAAAGTATAATTCTTCGTTCCTCTAAAATTGTCTATTACTCCACACACAATCTCTTTTCCTCTAATATATTCTTCAACAAGCACCATATCGGACAATTCCAAATTTCCTTCAATCAAATTTATTAGTTCTTCCAAGGTATATGCCAAATCAACACCAAAAGAGACATCTGTATTTACAGGCTTTACTATAAAAGGTGCTGGCATTTCTCTAAAAACCTGATGAGCTTTTTTTCTATCGTAATCTTCTTTTTTAAACAAAGCATGATAAGGTGTTTTAATACCACTGTCTTGGTATATTTTTTTAGTCAAAAATTTATTTGTTGCCAATGCAGAAGCTAAAGTTTTTGGTCCTGTATAAGGAACACCAAAGTCATCCAACATTCTTTGAATTTTTCCCCTTGAATACTCTCCCTTCAAAGCATTAAAAACCAAATCAATCCTCCCTAGTAATTTTTCAGGAGTTATTGAAATACCATTTAAAAACCAATCGCCATTTCTAGAGATAGAAACATCGTAGACAACATATTTTTCGGAAGATAAATTTTTTAAAACATAAGAGCCTGCATTCATTGAGGATTCATATTCAAGACCAGGGCCTCCTCTCAAAACAGCTACTTTTAATTTGTATATCATAGACAAATTATATCAGATTTTTTTAAAAAAAATCTGATATAATTTAAAAATACAAAACACAGGATACCAAAGATTACCAAACAAATTCTAAAGCACAAACATCGACTTTTGTGTTTTTATTTTTTGTGTTTTGTTTGGTTTTTTGGGTTCTTGTGTTTTGTGTTTTTAAAAATAAATATTTATTTATTTTTAGATTTTCTCCATTCTTCTATTTCTTTGTGGTTTCCCGAAAGTAAAACTTTTGGCACTTTATAATTTTTATTTTTATATTTAAAACTTTCTGGTCTGGTATAAACTTCGGGTGACGCGTTTCTGTTTTCTTCAAGAGATTGAATATCGCCCAAAACACCCTCTATTTGTCTTGTAATAACATCCACCATCAACATCGCTGGTAATTCACCACCCGTTAAGACATACGGCCCGACAGTAATATCCTCTGTTTTAAATATTTTTTTGACTCTGGCATCTATTCCCTCATAATGGCCTGCAATAATGATTATATTTTTATAACCTTTTGCTATTTTTTTTGCATACAAATTATCAAACTGCTTGCCTGATGGTGAGAGAAAAATTATTTTTGACTTTGTGTCTTTGCCCTTTGCTTTTTTGATCGCTTTTATTACCGGCTCTGCCTTGATAACCATTCCCGGGCCACCACCATATGGCTTGTCGTCTACTTGTCTTTTATTATCAGCAAAATCGCGTGGATTATAAAATTTAATTTTTATTTTCTTGGATTTTATTGCACGTGCCAAAATAGACTCGTTTATATACGAATCAAAAGAATTTGGGAATAATGTGATTATGTGAAAATTCATCCCGTTAGAAATTTTAATACTTGTAATGCTTTAACTTTTTGAAAATTGAAATACTGTTTTTCAAATTATAACCCCGTTTAAATAAAAATTTCTAACGGGATTCATAAAAAATTTTAATAAAAATTAAAATTTGAAACTCTAATTTCTAATATCTAAATCCTAAACTTTTTGTATTTTGGTCATTTGAATTTTTAATTTGTTTAGTATTTAGAGTTTAGTGTTTAGAATTTCTATTATATAAACAAAAGCCGTATACAAATGATACGACTTTTTGTTTATATAATCAAAGATTACATCTTTAGATCTTCTAGCGCTTCGTCAACGCTTGCGCTATCAGCAGCCTGAACCATATTTGAAGCTGATCTCATTCCACCTTCTGGTTCGTTGATTTTCAAGTTAACACGAGCATTGTTTTTCATCCCAACTACTCTTAACAATGTTCTTATAGCTTTAGCAGTATTACCGCTTCTGCCAATAATTTTACCCATATCTCCTGATGCAACATCTAGAGTCATCAAAACTCCCATTTCGTCAACTTTTCTTTCAACCTTAACAGCTGAAGGTTCGTCAACTAGAGACTTTACTACAAACTCCAAAAATTCTTGATCTCTTTCCATCTTTATTTCAATAAAACTTCTAATCGTGCAGGTAATTGACTAGATTACTGCTAGAAATAATAATAACAGGGTTTTAAAAATCCGCAAGTTTAGAAAATTAAGAAGCGAAGCGACTATAATTTTCTTAACCCCTTACCATTTCTTTGATTACATTATTATTTAAACAACCAAATAAATTAAAATACTTATTATAAATAATTGAAAAAAATTTATTAAGAAATGGTGTGCGGGTTTAGAAACAAAAATAATCCCAGTAGCCTTGCTACTGGGATTAAGTTTATCAAACTTTTTCAGTGAAAAAATGGAGCAATTTTTCTGGCGGACTAGTTAGCAACCGTTCGTTCAAAATATCATGCAGGTTGATAGTATTTTTTGTATAAAAAATCCACGCATCAGCAAAATCCCTGTATAATCTAGAAACCGCTTCACACACAACTTCGTTACTTGGAGCGGGCTTATGTTTTTGAAACAAAAAACTCTCCTGCACACAACGACCCTTTCTGATACTTATATAGTTTTTATTTTCTTCTCGGTCTTCTTTGGAAAACAAGTTAAAACTGTTATCAAACAAAAACTCCAGTCTTAGCAAAGCATAAAGATTGCCGTCATTACGACCATCCCTCGGATTAAGTTCTTTGCTAAAAATCAGAGTCCCCTCTTTTCGTTTATTAAGAGAATCTATCGGCCAGAAAACATCAATGGATTCACAACATCCTCCATAATAATTCCAGCTGTAAATTGAAAAAACTTTATAAAAGCGAGAATAGGTTTCACCCGCTTGAGGTTTAACCTTTACTATCTGACTCCTGACGACAAACCTGTCTTTAATGAAGATTCTGTAGAAAAACCGAATTGGATCAAATCCATACAAAGAATCGTTGTCCATTTTTGAAAAACTTATTTCATAGCCCTCGATAGATCGCTGAGTTCTGTCAAAATAACGATCTCCCCAAAACGATTCGTCTAATTTATCAATTTCCAAAAATACAGCATCGGAATTTTGTGCGTCAACGCTTGTATCAAACAAACCTTCTTCAGGAATCGCAAATTCCCTAAGAAAAAGGGGCCAATTATCATGAGTTGCAATTTTAGAAGGCAATAAATTCAGTCCCTTGGAGAAGATAAGTTTTTTTACACCCTTTAATATATCTGATTCTGGTATATAACCAAAGACAAACAAATCTGACAAACGACTACCTTTCGGCTTTTTTAACAAGTCTGGCCAAATTTCTTTTTTTGCATTCATCTTGATACGGACGGCATTTTTTACCGCTCTTGCCAAATGGTGTTTGTTATCTAAATACTCAAATTGACTCAGGATATATTTTTCTGCCGACCTAATTGATGCTGACTCTTCTACAATGGAAAGCAAAATAGGGTTATGTAATACCCAACCATAATTGACAATTAATTCTTGCAAAACCAACTCTTGGTCTTCCCGATCTTCCTCTGAAACCACTTTTGACGGATCTTTCTCTTTGATCAGCAACATACAATTTCCTCCATTTTTTTCCACTTTGATCAACAAAGCGGATTTTAAAGGTACGGTGGCTTTGGTCAACAAAGCCGGTTTCCTCACTATTCTTAACCAAGGACGAAAAAATGTCAACAAAAAAATCCCCGCAGGGATTTTTTGTTACTATCAGCTATAAGCTATTGGCTACCAGCTGTCTTCATGAGCCATCTCTCGGATTCGAACCGAGGACCTACGGTTTACAAAACCGTTGCTCTCCCACCTATTTCCTATTCGTCTTTCGACAAGCTCAAGACTCATAACGGAAATTTTTTGCTAAAGCAAAAACCGGATAAAAAGCAAAGCAGTTTGCTTTTTATCCAACTGAGCAAACGCTCAGTCGTTAGAACAACAAACGAAAAATCCCCGCAGGGATTTTTTGTTACTATCAGCTATCAGCTATTGGCTACCAGCTGTCTTCATGAGCCATCTCTCGGATTCGAACCGAGGACCTACGGTTTACAAAACCGTTGCTCTACCGACTGAGCTAAGATGGCGACTACCAACTACCAACTACCAACTACCAACTACCAACTGCAAAATTATATATTATTATAAAAAAATTACAACTTTTTGTTTCTTTCTTTTTCTTCAGAAATTGTCTTTAAAAAAAGAGAAACTGATCCCCTATTTCTATCGATGTCTTTGATATTGTGAATATTCAAAGCTCGGATTACTTTTGTTGCAATTCTGTCTCTCTTTCTTGCAAAAAATTTCTTCAAATCTTTTTTTATCTCTTCAAAAAATCTAGGCAGTTTATAAATTTCAAACAAGAATTTTCTATAATAACGAAAAATAAAAATAAAGAATTGCTTTAATTTATCGTCACTCTTATTTAAAGTTTCCCTAGAAATGACTACTTTGTTTGTTTTGGTTTCAAAAATTTTTAGACCGAACAACAAAGCTATCAAACTCAAGGAAACTATAAATGATATAATTGTCATAATTTATAATTATAGCTTAGACTTGGAATCTAACAAACTTACCAATTTCCATTCTTTCACCAAATTTGTGAACAGCTCCTTCAACAAGCTTGCTGATTGTGCTTTCTGGATTTTTGATAAAATCTTGTTCTGTCAAAACCTTATCCTTGAAATATGAATTTAATTTCCCTTCTAGAATCTTTTCTCTCATCTCAGTTGGCTTGTCTTTTACTTCTTCTTCAAAAACAGCGATTGCTTTTTGTCTATCATCTTCTGTGATATCTTCTTTTTTTACAAAAGTTGGATTTGTTGCAGCTATTTGCATAGCAATATCATAAGCCAATTTAGTGAATTCTTCGTTCTTGGCAACGAAATCTGTTTCACACAAAAGCTCCACCATAGAACCAACTTTTCCATTACTATGAACATAAGTCGCGATAGTTCCTGATTTTAACATTCTGTCTGATTTTTTCGCAGCAAAGTCGCCTCCTTTTTTACTCAAAATAATAGTGGCTTTTTCTATATCACCCCCTGCTTCTTCTAAAGCCTTCTTACATTGACCGATTGAGATTCCGGTCTTTTCTCTTAATTCTTTAATTTGATCTATTGTAACCATAATTTTTAATTTAAATTAAAAACAATTTCTAAATTCTAATATCTAAACACTAAACAAATTAAAATTTTTTAATTTCTTAAATTCAAAACGTTTTGTGTTTTTGAATTTTGATAATTCAAATTTGTTTAGAATTTAGAGTTTAGTATTTAGGATTTAATAAATAAGTTTTATTTTACTTTCTTATCCTCTGCAACTTTCTTAGGAGCATTTTTCTTTCCTTCATTAAAAGCCGAAACTATTTCATCCATGAAAAATTGAATACTTGATCTTGATGAGTCATTTGCAACGATAGGATATTTGATACCTTTGATATTACAATCTGAATTTGCAAGAGCAATTACAGGGATATTTTTTTCAAAAGCTTCTTTTACAACAATCTCTTCTTTTTTAGGGTCAACCACAAACAAAGCTGCTGGCATCCCTTCCAAGCTAGTCAATCCTGAAAATTTCTTTGCCAATTTTTCAATTTCTCTATCAATAAGCAATCTTTCTTTTTTAGTGTATTTCGCCAAAAGCCCCTTATCTCTATCATTCAATAATTTTTGATATTTACTTACTCTTTTTCTTATTTCTGTCGCGTTGGTCAAAGTTCCTCCGATCCATCTTCCTGCAACAAAAGGAGCGTTTATTGATAAAGCTCCTGTTTCAACAGCTTCTTTTGCTTCGCTTTTACTTGAAACAAAAAGAATTTGTTTTCCCGAAGAAGCCAAATCTCTTACAAAAGTTTTTGTATCTTCCAAAGATTTAACTGTTTTCTCCAAATCAAAAATTTCTACTCTATTTTTTGCACCAAAAATAAACTTCTTTACAGAAGGATGTCTTTTTGTTTTTGAGTACCCAAAGTGAGCACCCACACTAAACATTTTATCAATTATATTTTCCATTATTTTTACAAAATCCGAATGCCCCGAATTATATCCTAATACCTAGAATTACGAATTGTCCAAATTTGATTCGGATTGTATTCGTAATTTGTAGTACCTGCCTGCCGGCAGGCAGGTTCGGATACAATTTGTAGTATTCGAATTATACTTATTTTAATAAACTTGGATTCTTACGGCTCTCGCCCATCAAAGCACTTCTTTGACAGAACCCGCATACCCAAAGATACTACCAAATTAAAGGCTGTTTTGCAACAAAAATTTAAAAAACAAATATACTTATCATTGGCAATAGCCACTCAGAGGAATAGTATAAGATTGATCGTCAGAGGTGCTTCTTACACCATCAGGGCCTGCTGTACGAATAGTGTCTTTTCTAGGACAATCTGCAGGGAATTCCCCTTCATTTTCGTCTACAAGATATGGACTTCCCCAGGGATCTCTTTTCATATTACCAATACCACTAATCAAACCATTTGATGATTGTTCCAATTTTGTTAAAACATTTATCCATCTTGTGTAACAAGCGTGAGTATCAGGTATATTTCTTAAATCTCCCACACAAACAGTACAAAGACTACAACCCGATCCTGTTATTTGTTGGAGGGTCTTGTCACTTTCATCTCGAACAATAATAATTGTCTTTATAAGATCATTTTGCTCCATCTTAGTTTTTGAATACATTGCTTTTACTCTAGCAGAATTCAAGCTCGTCAAAACAACACTAGACAACATTCCAATAATTGAAATAACAACCAACAACTCTATTAAAGTAAATCCCTTACTTTTTTTAAATCGTTTAAAACTGTTCATCATAAATTTCAACGTTTTCGCCTTCTAAGCCCTTGGGAGGCTTATCAACACCATTAAAAAGATCAAAAAAAATAAATAAAGTTATAAATAAAAATATCAAAGCAACTAAAAACAAAAAATAATTTGCCTGCTTTTCACTTTTTATTAAGCCTCCTGAAATTTTTCTAACAAAAATAATCATATTGGAAGATTTTTCATCTTCAGAAAAATAATTTGATTTATAATTATCTTCTTCAAATTGAACATTATTTACCATATAAACAATGATAACATAATAAATAAATTATTGAAATATATAATTATTTTTATTTTAAATCTTTAAATTCATCCACTATTGGTTGTAAATCACCATTCAATATATTTTCTATATTTGACCAAGATTCTTTCAGTCTATGGTCTGTGATCCGATCTTGTGGGTAATTGTATGTTCTGATTTTTTCAGATCTGTCTCCTGTCCCAACCAATTGACTCCTTTCTTCTAAAATTTTTGCCATGTCTTCTTCATCTTTCTTTTGTTCCAATTTTGCGATCAAAACAGCCATCGCCTTTTCTCTATTTTTTAACTGACTTCTCTCTGATGTACACCTGACATCAATCCCTGTTGGTTTATGAATCAAACGGACAGCGGTTTCAACTTTGTTAACATTTTGACCACCAGCACCACCTGAGCGAGAAAGTTCCATTTCTATGTCAGACGGATCAATAACAAACTTGGTTTTTTTTCTCATTGGAAGAATAACAACCGAAGCAGTTGACGTGTGAATCCTCCCTTGTTTTTCAGTCACTGGAATTCTCTGTACTCGATGAACTCCGTTTTCAAATCTTAAATCTTTGTATACATCCAACCCTCTAATCTCAAAAACAACTTCTTTATAACCACCCATCGTTCCCAAAGATTCTTCTGTTTTCTTGAATTGCCACCCTCTTTTCATTGCATATTTTTCATACATCTCAGCCAAATTTTGAGCAAACAGCGACGCTTCGTCCCCTCCTGCTCCCGCTCTAATCTCCATAATAATTTCATTGGGGAATTTTTCTTCTTTTTCTTCTTGAGAAACAATTTCTTCCATTTGTCTAAATATTGCTTCTTTTTGTATTTTCAAATTATTTTTTTCTTCTTCAACAAGATCTTTCATAGACAAATCCAAAGAAAGCATCTCATCGATGTTCTTTTCTTCTCTTTCAAGTCTCTCGTATTCTCCTGCCAGAAAACTTGTCTTTTGGTTTTCTTTAAACTTCTTTATTTCCATAGGAATTAGTATACCCCCACACCAATGGTTTTATCAATAGGTCATTTGATGGAAAGATAATAATAGATTGTAAAAATACTCAAATAATTTGTTGTTATAAGAATAGTTTCAAAAACAATAAAACCATTGGTGTAGGGGTATAGAATAGTAAGTAGTAAGTATCAAGTACAAAAACGTAAAAAATTTTGCAAAGTAATTTTTTTAACTTATTACTTAAACCTTGTTACTCGCTAAAAAATCAAAATAAAAAAACTTGGACAGATGTCCAAGTTTTTTTATTTTGATTTTTTAGCTGCTGCCACTCTTTTCTTAAATTTATCCACTCTTCCGGCTGTGTCCATAACCTTTTCATTTCCTGTGTAAAACGGATGACAAGCACTACAAATTTCCACCTCAATCTTGTCTTGGGTAGATCCTATTGTAAATTTGTTTCCACAAGCACAAACCACCTGAGCTTGTGAATTGTATTTTGGATGAATATCTTTTTTCATACCCAGTATTTATATCACAAAGTTAATTTCTAAGCAAATTTAAATAATCTTATTGTCTCTCGAATCTTCCGATCACCCAATCCATCTCATTTTGCCAATTTCTACTTGGACAACTCCAACCAACACTTTCTGGATGTGGCCTAGCGCTGGTTTCCATATCGGTCACACCCAAGACATAATATGCTCCCTTTGATACAGGACATCCGTAGGAACCTGCACTATATCTATAATACCTATAACCATTACAATTGCCTGTTCCAACAGCATCCTCGGGTGGGTTGGGCATAGATTGAACTAAACCACCACTTATAAAGGGAAAATCTTGATTACCAACATCCCATCCTCCGCAACCATCAACATCAGATGATGGATATCTGCCATTTTCGTCATAATAAAATTCCAACGCTTTTTGAATTTCTTTCATGTCTATCAATCTTTTTGCATCTCGTCCCATTTTTCTAGCATCGTGCATATTTGTTAATATGACACTTGATAAAAGAGAAATTATCCCAATGACAAAAAGAATCTCAATCAATGTAAAACCAGAATTATTTTTTATTTTTTTAAGGTCAAACATATATAAATATTATTCAGCTGGAACATAATCGGGGTCACCGATCTCTACACTATCATAATCACTTTTAATAGAAGAAAAAAGAAAGAAAAATGACAAAACAAGGACCATCAAAGAAACGCCAAATATTATTTTTTTTGCTTTTTCAATATCAGAAACAATGCCTTTTTCTACCAAAAAAACCATCGTCTTACCAACGATACTTCTAGGTGTTGTTTCATGACTCGTTCTTGAAACATATTTATCTTCTTCAAATTGTACATTCATAATTAAAAATTGAAAATTAATAATTTTATCCAGCACTCAACTTTTTCTTTAAAGAAAAAGTTGAGTGCTGGGTGAAAAAATTCTTGACTTATAAATCCCAGAACAAAAACTTACAAAATTGAGTGCAGTTCGAGGAAGTTTATGAAAAATTGTTTGAGACGTATATAAAGTACGTTGAAAATAATTTTTTATAAACTGACGAAGAAATGTGCCAATTTTGGAAGTTTTCTACAAATCAAGCGTGTCTATATCTTTCTGGAACTGTATCGCTCTCTCAGCAACTTTGTATCCATAACTGTATTTTGAATACATATGCTTTGCATAATTTCCCCCCGCATAATATCTAGCAGCGGAACAACTCCAAATCTCAAATTGACTCGTAAATTTTGCGGAACAAGAAGCTCTTGCATCACTCAAATAACTTGCAGTTCCTACAAAAGCATCCAAATTAACAAACGGCGAAGGTGCACTTATTCCCAACACCTTTGCAACTCTTGTTTTATATCCATAGCCTGTATCAATATCATACCAAGTTTTTGGCATAAATTGAGAAGGTCCCATCGCTCCTCCATAATTTCCATCACCATAAATAGGACAAGAAACAGGTGTTGTGTTTGGGTCCATCCCCAATTCTTTCATAATTGCCAAGAATGATGGTTTTTGAGAATTACTCATAACAGTTCCGGCACTGTTGTTTGCAGTTTGATTATAAGTACACCTACCCAAATTTTTACCGATTACTCCGTCAATTGCAGATTCTTGAGTCAAAACAGCCAAAACCAAAGCGGATTCAATGCCAATTGCGTCTTCGTAAGGTTGAATCAGTCTTAATGCCTCACCAAATTTCATTTCGGTACCGCCGACTGTTCGAAAGATTCTATTTCTTATTTCATTCTTTATCCTTTCTTTTTCAGCAATTGTCTTTTTGTATTCATCTTCTTGCGCTCTGTTAATACTTAACAATTTATTATTTTCACTTTTATAAGCTTCTGTTTTTCTTTTTTCCTCTTCTTTTGCAATTTTCAAAGCCAACTCATTTCTTTGTTGCTCTTCCAAAATTTGTTGAGCGGTCATTGTTTCCCCTTTGATTTGTCTTATCGCTGTCAGATTGTTTTGCAGGTCACTTTCCAAAATATCAAAATCATCAAAATCAACAAAAAATTCAGAAATACTTTCTTGTGAAAGCAATGCTTCTACAACAGAAAAATCATCTAGCTCATTTGTCTTTTTTATGATACTTGATATAGATTCCAAAGTTCTTTCGGATCTCTTGTTTAGTTCAGCCAGTGTTTCTTTTTTAGCTGAAATACCCTGTTTTAATTGATAGATCTTTATATCTTTTGCTTTGATATCAGATTGTGCCTTTGTAATTTTGCTATTAAGAATATCAATGTCTCTTTCTATGGTGACAGATTCTCTTTGTTTTTGTTGAAGCAATGCATTTTGTTCAGCGATTTCTTCTTCACATTTTTTCAAAGCTATTTTTAATTCCTCGTCTGTTTTTCCATCAAGATTAATACTACAAGTAACTTCTGATTTTGTCAGATTTGGAAAAACTAAAAAAACAACCATTAGCAACATTATGCTTGAATATATTACGCTTTTTTTCATTGTCCTTATTATAACTTTTTTCCCTTTTTGAGAAAAGGGTGAAAAAAACAAAAACCCTGCGTCACAATGACGCAGGGTTTTTAAAAATTCTTATTATTCAACAGGTTCTTCCTCTTCTTTCTTTCCTTTCTTTTCAATTTCTACACTTGAAATATCCACAGGTTCGCTTTCTTTTTCTTCTTCTGCTTGTGTAATCAAAACAATTACCTCTTCTGCATCATCAGTTACAGTAACACCTGTTGGTAAAACCAAATCTTTTACAGCAATCTGACTATCCATGTCTATCAAAGAAGAAATATCCACATTAATATGTTGAGGCAAATCTTTTGGAAGAACTTCTATATTCAATTCTCTCAAAACTTTAACTAAAACACCTCCCAGTGTTTTAACAGCTGGAGCTTCTCCAATGAATTCCAAAGGAACTGTCGTTTCCATCTTCTGCCCTCTCTTAACAACATAAAAATCAATATGTCTTACTTGATTGCTTACAGGATCAATATCCATATCATGAATTACTGCCTCTCTTTCGTCTTTCAACCCTTTTAGATTAATAATTGATGAATTTCCTCCTTTTTTCCAAACACTTTTGAATTCGCTTGCAGAAACAGAGATCGGTGTTGATTTAACTTCTCTACCATAAAAAACAGCGGGGATTTCTCCTCCCTTTCTAATATCGCCCAACTTATTCTTTAAATCTCTTGTTTTTACGTTAAGTGTTAACATGTTTCAAATTAAAAATTTAAATCTCAAAATTCAAAATTAATTAAAAATGAGATGATATAAAAACCCTCTAAACAGTGATAAAGATACTATATTATGCTACAAAAAGCAAATATTTTTAATTATTTACTAAACAATTCTAATCTTTTTTTGACCACATCTTTTATAGCCAAAACAGATTTCTCCATTATTTTATAAGGGGCGATTTCTTCACCACAGTTAGCAAAGCTTTCTTTGGCAGATTTTTTGTAGGCAAGTCTTATCTCTGTATTTATATGAACAATTGCAATTCCAGATTTTATAGCATTAACAAAATCTTCATCCGCTATTCCAGATCCTCCATGTAAAACCAAAGGAACGCCTGCTTTTTCTCTGATTGCTTTTATTCTTTCAATGTCCAGTTTTGGATTGTTCATATTCTTTAACATTCCGTGAATGTTTCCCACAGCAGGCGAAAACAAGTCCACTCCGGTTTCTTGAACAAATCTTTCGGCATCCTCTGGTTTTGTCATCGCTTCATTCATTGCTACCCCATCAGGAATACTGTCTAGCAATTTTGAGGAATCTCCGATATATCCGGTTTCTCCTTCTACCACAATTTCCGGATTAACACTTTTTGCATATTCAACACATTTTTTTGTTTCTTTAATATTTTCGTCCAGCGAAAGTTTTGCACCATCATATATAACCGCATCAAATCCAGTGTCTACTGCCTCTTTAAAACTTTCATATGAATGACAGTGATCGGCATTGCAAAAAATTGGATAATCAAATTCTTCTCGCAAACTTTTTACCACTGCAACAATTTGTTTTGTTCCAAAAAATTTTCTCTCTCCTTCTGATGCCCCAATTATTACAGGAACATTTAATTCCCTCGCCCCATTAAAAATACCCCATAAACCTTCTATATTAGAAATATTAAAATGCCCGATTGCTATTTTTCCGTTATCAGCTTCTTGAATAATTTGTTTCAATATTTTAGTACTCATGCAATATATTCTAGCACAGAAAAAAGCATGCGGAGTACTTACTCCACATGCTTTTATATGATATCGATATATAATTAATTTTTAATATCTACCTTCACAGAGAAATAATATCCCCAATATAAAGGAGCATCTGGACAACGGCAATCAATTTTAATCTTCTTTCCAGATTTTAAGTTTAATTCTATACAATTCTCTTTTTCACAAAAACTTAATCCACAACAAACATCTTCTTTAATTAAAGAAGAAACTATTTTTGATGCTTCATCAATCGTTACATCCTTCGTTTCACCGTCTCTAATTCTCAAAAGTGCCATTTATTACCTCTTCTTTCTTTTTTAAAACAAAACATTATCCTAAATAAAATCTACCACAAACAATACATTTATTCAACAAATTTGAGTTTTTTAATTACCTTACACCTTAACCCTTACTCCTTACACCTTTCTCCCCACCCTGTACTTGCTACTTATTACTTACTACTCTAAACTTAATTACATGTTTGGATTAAATAAAAAAAATAAAGACCTAGATTTCATCGCTATCGGCGATATTGTTATTGATAATTTTATAGAATTGATAGAAGCAGAGACATACAAAGAAGACGGAAAAGAAAAAATCTGTATGAACTTTGCTGATAAAATTCCTTACAGAAAATCAACGGAAATTTCAGCTGTTGGAAACAGTCCCAACGCTTCTGTTTCAGCTTCACGATTGGGATTAAGATCTGCACTAATTGCAGAAATTGGAAATGACAGTAACGGTCAAAAATGTTTAGCATCATTAAAAAAAGATGGCGTTATTACAGATTTTGTTAGAACTCACGAAAACTTTCCTACAAATTATCACTTTGTTTTGTTATTCAAATCCGACAGAACAATCCTAGTAAAACACGCAAAATTTGATTACAAATTGCCAAACATTGGAAAACCAAAATGGATTTATTTAAGCTCTTTGGCAGAAAATTCTCTTGACTATCAACTAGAGATCTCAAAATATGTGAAAGAAAATCCAGAAATAAAAATGGCTTTTCAGCCAGGGACATTTCAAATTAATTTGGGATATGAAAAATTAAAAGATGTTTATGAAGTTTCCGAATTATTTTTCTGCAATACAGAAGAAGCCCAAAGAATATTAAAACCACTGGGAAAAAATGTAGACAACGCTGATGTCAAAGAACTAATGAAAATGATGCGAGAGTTAGGCCCAAAAATCGTTGTTATTACAGATGGTCCAAACGGTGCTTATACATACGACGGAAACGAGATGTGGCATATGCCGATCTATCCTGATGAAAAGCCTCCTTTTGATAGAACAGGTGCCGGTGATTCTTTTTCTTCTACATTTACATCTGCTTTGGTTTTGGGAAAATCAATAGACGAAGCTTTAATGTGGGGGCCGATCAATTCAATGTCGGTTGTTCAATACCTAGGGGCACAAGAGGGATTGTTGACCATAAAGAAACTAGAGGAATACTTAAAAAACGCTCCTGAAAGTTATAAACCAACAAAAATAAACTAAAGAAAGCACAAAACAAAATCCACGGAAGCAAGGCTTCCGTGGATTTTGTTTTTTTAACAATCTAGCTCGTTTATTTGCCAACATAATCAAGAGTTAGCATCGTTTATCGTGGATTGCTTCGTTTCACTCGCAAAGACGAATTTTGCCAAAGGCAAAATTCGTCCCCTATATGCTATCCACTAATTTTAAATAATTTTAAAATTGAATGAAGTTTGTCGTTGCTTCGAATTTGAAAATCCGAAGAGGAAGTGAAAGAAAAAACCCTGAGACGTATTTTACATACGGCGAAAGGTTTTTTCTTGAAACTGACGAAGAAATTCGTCAATTTTAAAATTATTTTTTTATTTAAAATAAACCGTTAATTCCAAAGCATCATCATGTTCTGGTAAACCAGACGGATTATCTTTTTTCAAAATCAACGCCCCTCTCCTACTAAAATCTCCTATATTTTGTGGATTTTCAAATTCCAAACTGGCCGTAAAAGGAACAAACTCCTCGGTCATCCAATCATCTGTTGCAGTCGCAATACCTTGTGCAATTATTCTTCCGTCCCAATCAACCAGCGACACAGGAAAACTTGCTTCAAAAAACCAAGTCCCCCTTGCTTGACCTTTTATTACAAGAGGGCTTGTTACTATTTCTTCTGGAAGTGGACTTTCAAGAATAACCAGATCTTTATAATTCAAAAAATCCTTTAATGGTTCTTCTGTATTTCCATTTTCCACAACATCGTCATTATCTTTCATCTTCAAACCAACTTGCCACAAAAAACCAGCAATGATTACGAGAATACCCACAAAAAATAAAGTTTTTTTCATCCCGTTAGAGATAGGAAATCGCTCTTAATAAAAAACGGTTTCTCATCTATTTAATTATTATTAATAAACTTATTGTATTATATTTTTTTAAAAATTTCCGCCTGTACTATCACGTTCAACTATATAATCAATCCTGTCATGTACATTATACACCCGATATATGCATCTTTTAATCTCTAACGGGATTCATAGTTTTTATTTAATCCGAATCTACAAATTTATCCTAATGCCCCAAATTTCGAATTGATCCGAATGGCAATTCATTGCCATTGATTTTATTCGGATTAATTCGTAATTCGGGTCATTCGGATTCTATTATATTAATAATTTTTTAACCGCTTTAATAATAGACCCAGAATCTAATTTATATAATTTGATAAGTTCTTCTGGTTCACCTGATTGTCCAAACTCGTCATTGATAGCAATAAATTCAATTTTTGTGGGATATTTTTGCGACAACAATTCAGCAACTGCCGAACCCATACCACCTGCTTTTTGATGTTCCTCTACAGTGACAATTCCTTTAACATTTTTTGCCAAATCAATAATTGCTTTTTCATCTAATGGTTTGATTGTTGAAAGATTTATTACTTTAACCCCGATTCCTTGGTACTCTAATTTTTTTGCCGACACAAGAGCTTCATAAACCAAATGACCGGATGCAATGATACCCACTTGTGATTTTTTCTTTGATTCAAAAAAAGTTTGTGCTTTTCCAATCTTAAAAGGAGTTTTTTCTGTTGTAATAACGGGCGTATTATTTCTCGCCAATCTAATATAAGCAGGACCATCAATTTTTGCCATTTCCAAAACCGCTTTTTTTGCTTCAAAATAATCGCAAGGATAAATCACTGTCATTCTTGGGATAACACGGGTCAGTGCAATATCTTCTATTGCCTGATGAGTTCCTCCGTCTGGACCAACAGAAACCCCCGCATGAGCACCGACGATTTTTACATTTGTATTGTTATAACAAATTGTTGTTCTAATTTGCTCCCAATTTCTCCCCGGAGAAAACATGGCATAAGAAGAAATAAAAGGAATCTTTCCCATTCTCGCCATACCAGATGCGACACTCGCCATATTTTGTTCTGCTACACCAACCTGAACAAATCTTTCTGGAAATTTATCCGCAAATAAATTTGTAAATGTAGAGTGAGTTAGATCAGCACAAAGAGCGACAACATTTTTGTCTTTCATTCCTGCTTCTAAAAGTCCCTCACCATATCCGAGGCGGGTATAAACTTTTTCAACATCTTTATCAAATAATTTTGGGTTTAAATTTTTCATCTTTAAGATTGCTTTTTTTTTATAAATTGTTATTATTTAAATACAAATCGTCACATAGGCGCCCTCCTCTTGCGAGGAGTAAAAATAATTGAAAACTCACCTAATTAAATCGGTGAGTTTTCTTTTTATCAAATCAAAATCACCACTGCTTACTTTACCATAACGAAATTTTAATCTTTTTGAATCAAACAATCTAACCTGAGACAAAATCGCTGTGCTATCGCCACCTTTAAATTTGAAAGTGCAATAAAATAATCTATCTTTTTTAATTTTTGTAAGAGGAACTCCCAAAAAAATCATTTTATTAAATTTTTTCAAAACAACAACAGGCCTCAAATATTCTTCCCCTTTTCCATCTTGCTCATACCCGACATTCAAACCCATATTAATAAACCAAACTTCTTTTTCTCGAAAATTTCTATTTATAGAGCTAGATTCAATCTGTTTCTTATTTTCATTCCAATTATCAAAATCTTTCATCTTATTTTTCTCTTAATTCTTTAATTGCTTTTTCGGCCTCTTCTTTTGTAGGAGGTTTTCCGTGCCATTCATATTTTTTCTCCCATTCTTTTACTCCTTTCCCAGGAATTGTATAAGCAATTATCACCACAGGCTTTTCGGTAATTGCTTTGGCTTCGTTTACCGCATTGTTTATTTGCTCAAAATTGTGTCCGTCAATTTCGATCACATGCCAGTTAAATGCTTCAAATTTTTCATCCAGCGGTTCCAGTGGCATTATATCTTCCACATTTCCCTCTGTCTGAATATTGTTTCTATCAATAATTGCAATTATGTTTTGCAATTTTTCTTTTCCTGCCAACATTATAGCTTCCCAAGTTTGTCCTTCTTGGATTTCGCCATCACTCATTAAACAATAAAAAGTTTTGTCAGATGTTACTCCATTATCTATTCTATCAGCAATCGCCATACCTACTGCCTGTGATAGACCAGACCCCAAAGGACCCGAGCTTGTTTCAAGTGATTTTAACCAATCTCTGTGAGGGTGCCCTTGCAAAGGTGATCCCAATTTTCTCAAATTTTTAAGTTCTGATTTTGGAAAATATCCAGCATAAGCCATTGTGACGTAGAGGACTGGACAAATATGTCCATTTGATAGAATCAAATAATCGCGGTCTTTCCAATCTGGTTTTTTGGGATTATGTTTCATAATATGAAAGTAGAGAGCGGTAAAAATATCTGCCATTCCCAAAGGTCCTGCGGTATGTCCAGACCCAGCCGAGACCAAAGATTCCAAAACAGCAACCCTGATATCGGTTGCCTTTTTTTCTAATTCTTTTATTTTTTTTTCGTCCATCATAAATTTATATTTCCTTAAACTGTTCAATGACTTTTTCTATATTGTCACTTTCAAAAATTGTAGACCCAGCCACTACTCTACTAACACCCGCTTCTTTCAGTCTCTTTGCATTTTCCAAATTTACCCCACCATCAATACTTATTATAACATCAGGTTTTCTTTTTCTTAAATCAGCTATTTTTTCAAAAATTTTCTCTGAAAAAGGTTGCCCTTGAAAACCAATTTTTTCTATCCCCATCAGCTGAATAAAATCTATTTTGTCTAATAGATGTGCATATAGATCAAAAGATGTTTCAATATTAAAAGCTAAACCAACACCTACATTTTTTCCTTTTATATCAGAGATCAGTTGTTCCAAATTATCTGTTGATTCAACATGGATGACAATTCTACTTGCTCCTTCCAGAATCCAATCATTAATTGTTTTCTCAGGGTTTTGAATCATCAAGTCAAATTCAAAATTACATTCATTACAAAATGGCATATCCAAAAAAATTCCCTCTGACCAAACAGAGTCCGAATATGGCCAACTGGTTGATGGAACAAAAACTCCATCTGTTATATCAATCTGAACAGAATGAGAAAAATCTTTAACCAAAGAAATCTTTTGTCTCAAATCTTCATAACTTTTTGGAATGATTGCGGGAGTAATGTTCATAGATTTTAGTCTATAGTCTATAGTCTATAGTCTATAGTTGATAATAATCTGTTTAAATTAAATAAAGATAATCTATTGACTAATATCTATAGACTATCGACTTTTTTAATTCTTCTTAAATGTCTCTCATCCTCAGAAAAGGCTGTGTTGAGCCATAAATTGACTGCATTTTTTGCCGTATCAAAAGAAATAAACCGCGCTCCCAAAGACAAAACATTTGCATCGTTGTGTTCGCGAGACAGTTTAACTATGTCCATATCACCCCCGTAATAAACAACGGCACGAACATTTTTAAAACGATTAGCGACAATAGCCTCTCCTTGTCCTGAACCACCCAAAATAATTCCTTTAGAATTTTTCGGATCTTTTGAAACCTTTTCTGCTACCTTTGAAATGAAATCTGGATAATCATCTTGCGCATCAAATTCAAATGCTCCCTCGTCAGAAACATCAAAATCCTCGTTGATTAAATATTCAACAATTTCTTTTTTTAACGAAAAACCGGCATGATCCGATCCAACATAAATTTTCATATATTCATTATACTACAATAAAAAATACAACCCAAAAAGTTGGCGGTCCAACCGCCAACTTTTTAATCCCCATATCTTTTTTCATTTATATTTTTTGCTATTCCTTCTGAAATCTTTTTATAATTATTTATATCTGTGTATTGTCCTAGAATAATTCCCTTTTCACACAAATTATACTTGCTATTTTTATTAGTGTATTCATCCCAACTAGATCTATTTGGTATTGAATCCAAAAAATGTTTTCCGAATTTTTCAAATTTTGGGTGAACTTTGTTATTTAAGTTAACATAAGCGCTTGCATACAATAATTGTTCATTTGTTTCTATATGAACAGCCTTGAATTTGCCTTGAAATAACGCCCCACTTCTTTCGTATTTATTATTGATATACCAAGTATAGCCACCATTTAATCTTTTCATAAATTCACTTATTCCACCTTCAACCAACTGTTCTAATATAAAATGGTAGTGATTTGGATTTAAACAATAACAAATGATATTTACCAATCTTCTTTTATCTCCAGAAAAGTTGGCGGTCCAACCGCCAACTTTTCTAATCTTTTTAGATTTATTTATAAGAAATATATCATTGCCAGATTCGACATTATTAAATTCTTCCATACTTTGAAGAAATCTAAGTGCGTCATATTTATCCATAAATATATGCCTTTTATCTACCCCTCTGTTGAAAATATGATAATATTCCTTTTGAACAAATGGTGTTTTTCTATTTCCCATATTTGTATATAATAACACAAAAGTTGGCGGTTGGACCGCCAACTTTTGTGGATATTTTCTATATTTATATTTTTACAAATTTCTACCTGCAGAAAGTACGTGTCTAACGAGAGCGCTCGTATACCCCATTTCATTATCGTACCAAGCCAACACTTTTACCAAATTTCCTCCCACAACACGTGTAAATGCCAAATCAGCGATGGAAGCAAAACGACTACCAACAATGTCTGACGAAACAATTGGTTCTTCGGTGATAGCAAACAAATTTTTCCAATTTGGATCCTCGCTCGCTTTTTTCAAAATATTATTTATTTCTTCTACTGTTGTATTTCTCTTTGCAATGAAAGTTATATCCAAAATAGATCCAGAAATAACTGGCACACGAACAGCAATACCGTCAAAATTTCCTTTCAAATCTGTGATTACCTGTGTTGTTGCAACAGCGGCCCCTGTTGTAGAAGGAATAATATTTTGTGCTCCTGCTCGACCCTTTCTAAAATCTTTTTCACTTGGAGAATCAACCATTTTTTGTGTAGCTGTATAACCGTGAATTGTATTTAACATTGCTTTTTCAATCCCAATTTCTTTTCTCAAAATTTCCAACACAGGACTACCTGCGTTGGTTGTGCAAGAAGCGTTAGAACTAATTTTACATTTTTTCAAATCATCTTCGTTTATTCCCATTAAAACAGTCGCTCCAATAAAACCGTAATTAGGTGTGTCTGTCATCTGTGTTTTGTTTTCTGTTTGGTCATCTTTGGAATTTGTGTTTTGTGTTTTGTCTTTAACTGGTGCAGTTATAACAACTCTCTTTGCACCCGCCTCAATATGAGCGTTTGATTTTTCATAAGAATTAAAAACTCCTGTTGATTCAACCACTACATCTATGTCCAAAGACCCCCAAGGTAAATTCTTTGGGTCTTTCTCACTCAAATATTTTATTTCCCTACCATTGATAGAAAGAAAACCATTTTCAACCTTTATATCCAAATCACTTTTTCCATAGGCACTGTCGTATTTCAAAAGATATGCGATGTTTTCAACGCTACCCAGATCATTTACTGCGATTACTTCCAATTGTGGATTTTCTTCGGCCAATTTCAAAAACGCTCGTCCGATACGCCCAACTCCGTTTACCGCTATTCTTAATTTTTTAGTATTACTCATATATTTTAATTTAGTTTATAATTTTTGTTCCCCCGTTAGAGATAGGAAACGTTTTAGTCGATTTTTTAAATATTTCTTTCCTGGTCCAGATTTTAAATATCTTTCTCTATCATAGGCATCATATATATTTAAACATGCTTCATAATAAATAATTTCAAGAGGACCTCTTCCTTTTGTAGATAAAACAAGTCCATCACAATGCTCCCTAAAACGTTTCCGTAAATCTTTAGAGCAACCTGTATACCATCTACTATCTTTTTTACTTTGTAATACATAAACGTAATACATAAACATCTCTAACGGGGCGAGCCACATCCGTTTATTGCTACTTTTATTTTTTTCTCCATAATATTTTTTAAATTTTTAATTTTTTAAATATAATCCGAATCTACGAATTTATCCGAATACTACAAATTACGAATTACCCTAATAATCAACAAATCTACCATTCAAATAATAATCAAAAATTCTTCTGGATTGCTTCGTCACTCCGCTTCGCTCTATTCCTCGCAAAGACGAATCTCCTTCGGAAATTCGTTGACGGATTTTGCAAAGCAAAATCCGTCTTCGCGAGCGACAGCGAAGCGATCCACATTGTCCATTCGTCTTCGTTACTATCGACTATAAACTATCGACTACCGGCTCAGTTGTCGTAGCCACTGGCTCTGCTTGCCCCGTTAGAGGCAGACTGTCGGAGACAGTCGTGGTCTCTAATGGGGTCACTTGCCCCGTTAGAGGTAGACTGCTGGAAGCAGTCGTCAGCTCTAATGGGGTCGCTGTCGGCTCTAAGCTATCAACTATCAGCTCTTCCACAATCACCGTCCTCGTACTTGTCGCAGTATTCGTTCCATCAAACACTGTATAAGTAACTATGTATTCTCCTGCTGTTGTTGTGTCTACTTTGTCTGCGTCTATTGTATCTACGATGAGAGAGTGTCCTTGGCTATCTACTGCTGTGGCTCCTAGATCAGCGTAGGTGCTTCCGATTATTATTGTAGCTGGGTTGTTGCCGGTGACGGTTATAATCGGAGCTGTGTATGTTGCGGTACTGTCTACTGTAGACTGTGAACTATCGACTGTATCGCAGGCTCCTGCGATATTTACCATTGCTCCATTTTGAATTCTCACACAATAAATTTCTCCTGTTACTTCGTCCACCATCTCAATTCCATTCGTAACAACCTTTTCTGCTGTCAAAGTCTTTACGACAACATCTTTGAAGTAAGCGATCCCGTCAACAAATTTTGCGCCTAAACTTTCTAGATGAGAAAGGACAGAATCAACAACCCCTGTTGAAACAGTCGGCGTTGAAGAAGCAATAGCTGAGATTTTTGTATTGATTTCCTTAATCGCATTTACCAAAACCGAAGTCAATTTTGGATAATCAAGGTTCATAATGGTGCCTTTGTCGTCGTGTCCGATTACTTCTGGGATAAGGGTATTTACTTCTTCTGCGATGAATCCGATTTGAGTTGAAGAAGAATTGATAAAGTCTGATTTCCAATTGAATGATACAGGACGTAATTGAAGTACTGTGTCTAGACCGTATGTTAGATCGTTGATGTTTGTTTTGAATCTTTCTGACGATGCTCCACAGGCGGTTGTTGATGTTGCTAGTTCTCCGCTGGTTGATATACAAGCGTAATAACCTGTTCCGTCATTGGTTAGACCGGTGAAAGCGGCTGTTCCGTTTACTGACAAAGTTCTCCATGGGGTGGTGGTGCCGATGCCGACGTTGCCAGTACCATCTGAAACAGTAAGCCATTTATTAACAAAATTTTCATTTCCAATATAAAAGTTACTATCTCCATCGTCAGCTAAACCAATGTGGAAATTAGTTGTTCCAACTGTTCTTAAAATTATTCTAGCGTCTCTGGATGTTGCTCCTCTATCCAAAATTAGATTGGCATCACTCCCAGAATCTAGCTGAAAATTAATAGAATATCCACTCCCTCCTGTTTCTAATTTCTGATTTACAGCTGATGTATTACTATATAGATGGAGCATCTCGCTCGGACTCGCCGTCCCCACCCCCACATTCCCATTATTCAACACAGCAAACAAAGAAGTGGTTGCACTTGCTGTAGAGCTGGCAATGTTAAATAGTGTTGTATTTGTTTCTCCGTTGTTTGCATGGATTGAAAGTTTTGCAAAAGGTGTGGTGGTGCCGATGCCGACGTTGCCATCTCCTTGCAAGGTCATAATATTTGATTGTGATATGGTGTCCACTACATTATGTAAAAGAAAATTCATCTTATTGCCTGACGCACTAGTATTTGTGACTGTAGTATAAATTGAATGATATCTAATATTTGTATCGACATCGGACCTCCCAAATCTTATTTGTTCAGAACTAACTCCAAATATTCCATTTCTTACCGAAGTAATTCCTCCTTTTATATCAAGTTTTCCTAAGGGTCCGGTTATCCCCACCCCAACATTCCCATTATCCAAAACAGTAAATTTTGGTGAGTTGGCAGAGTCGGCAACTTGAAAAGCCGAGCCAGTACCTGTTCCGGTTCCTGTTACTGAAAGTTTTGCAAAAGGTGAGGTGGTGCCGATGCCGATGTTGCCGTTATTAAGAATGTGCAAGCTATCAACATATGCTCCATTATAGAATGTTTTAAATGCATACCCACCAAGAGTTTGAATGGTTAGGCCAAAATCAGAAGCATTTGTGTATAAGCCGACATAAGAGTTCCCATATGTATTTCTCAATTTCAAACCATTTGAATAAGTCATCCCATTTACATCCAATTTATCAAC
>JAQTWD010000033.1 GCA_028689435.1 Minisyncoccota bacterium
ACCTTTTTTACATGCGGAGCTAACATATTTGATATATTTACGGTTAATGTTGATAATGTCATTACCGCCAAATATACCTAAAACTTAATGTTTTGGGTATTACCGATGTATCTCATCTTTTTCATCCCAACACCAAAAAAAATACAGGGACTCGGCCCCTGTATTTTTTGGTTCTATTTGTTTTTTTCAGATAATTTTTGAATTAAGTCTTCCAAATTCATTGCTCCAATATTTCCCGCGTCGCGACTTTCTACTGTTACTGTTTTTTCTTCTACTTCTTTTTCTCCAATAACCAGTAAGTAGGGGATTTTTTCCATTTTAGCTTTTCTAATCTTTTTACCCAAGCTCTCGTTGTTGCTGTCCAATTCTACTCTAAAATTTGAATTCCTCAATTCTTTATAAATTTCGGTTGCGTATTCTTTGTGAGCGTCTGATATTGGCAAAACTTTTATTTGAACAGGGGACAACCAGAAAGGAAAATTACCAGCAGTCTTTTCTACCAAGAATGCAAAGAATCTATCAAAAGAACCCATAATCGCTCTGTGAATGATAACAGGTCTTTCTTTTTCACCTTTGTCATTTGTAAATTCCAAATTAAATCTCTCTGGCATGTAAAAGTCTATTTGCATTGTGGCGATAGTATCTTCTTTGCCCAGAACATTTTTTGTTTGAACATCAATCTTTGGTCCATAAAAAGCAGCTTCTCCGGCAACCTCTGTATATTTTTCGCCAGATTTGTTTAAAGCGTTTCTCGCAAAGTCAGCTGATTCTTTCCAGAGATCTTCGTTCTTTATGTCACCAAATTTTTCTTTATTTGAAAAATCTGGCAAAGATAATCTGAACCAATAGTCATTAATACCAAAATCGAGATAAACTTTTTTGAACATTGCTAATACATTTAATAATTCTTCTTCTATTTGATTTTTTCTGCAATAGATATGTGAATCATTTTGAGAAAAACATCTTGCTCTAATTAATCCTGTTAAAACACCAGATCTTTCAAAACGATGAATAGGAGAGAAATCAGAAAGACGAACTGGCAAATCACGATAACTTTTTCCGTCATTTTTGTACATTATATGGTGGTGAGGACAATTCATCGGTTTTAGATAGTATTCTTCTCCCTCAATATCAATTGGATTGTACATATCGTCTTTGTAGTGAGCGAGGTGACCTGATGTTTCGTAAAGTTTTTTGTTTGCTAAAACTGGTGTGTAGACGAAAGAATATCCACTTTCTAATTCTGTTTTATACATATAATCTTCCAACTTTTTTCTGACAAACGCTCCGTTTGGTAACCAAAGGGGGAGTCTTTTTCCGACTTCTTCTGAAATCATAAAAAGTTTCATTTCTTTTCCCAATTTTCTATGATCTCTTTTTTCAGCTTCTTCCAACATTTTTTCGTATGCTTCCAATTCATCTTTTGTTTCAAAGGCGACACCATAAATTCTGGTTAGCATTTTATTTTTTTCATCTCCTCTCCAGTATGCTCCGGCAATTTTTGTTAGTTTGAAAGCATCAATGTTTATTTCTTTTGTGTTTGTGATGTGGGGACCTGCACACAAATCTACAAAACCATTAGATATATATATAGACACTGTTTTGATACCTTCTTTTTTTTCTAAATCTTCAATCAGTTCTATTTTATAAGGCTGATCTTTGAACATTTTTTTTGCGTCAGTGACCGAAATTTCTTCTTTTTCAAAATCAATATTTTTTTGAATAAGTTTTTTCATCTCCTTTTGGATTTTTTGCAAGTCGGTATCTTTTATTTCCACATCATCAAAATCATAATAGAAACCATTTTCTATAATTGGTCCGATTCCAAATTTCATATTTGGAAATTTTTCTCTCACCGCTCCTGCCATAATATGCGCAAGAGAGTGTCTAATTTTTTCTATATTTGTATGTTCCATATTGTTTTTTATATAATACGAATGACTCAAATTATATTCGAATACTCCGAATGATACAAACATTTGTTTCGTTCGTAATTTGTGGTATTCGTATATAATTCGTAGATTCGTATTATATTAATTAGTTATTAAAAAAATCCGTCCCAATATTAAAAACACAATTGCTTTTAATATTGGGACGGATTTCTCCGCGGTTCCACCCAATTTGCCCAAATAATTATTTGAGCCACTTAATTACATATTATAGTATCCTATTTTACCTAAATTTGTCAAAGCAATTGACATCGATTTATATATGAGTATTCTTGATTTAGATTAAGTAAATTGATTAACCTAATAAACGACAGGAGAGACAATCATGATGACTTTTTTGCAAGCTGGTACTGTTGTTATCGTTGCTTTTTTCTGCACATTGTGGACTCGTGAAATAAATAGGGGGAGGCCAACTTATAAATTGAAACATAACATTCTTTATCGTGTTGTCTCCGATATAAGTAGTTCATCAAATCTGATGGTCGTTCAGCCGTTTCTTGATACGATGGTATGGGGTGAATGTTTGTTTTTTTGTCCAAAAGATTATTTTGTTGATCCAAACATAAAAAGAGGCTCAAGGTTTCGTGTCTGGAATAAAAGATACAAAGAACTTTTGTTTGTAGATTAAAGGAGATCTCATGGCTCAAATAAAAATGACTTTAAGTATTTCGAAAAACATTCTTTTTGTACAATCTTTTTTTACAGCCCTAACTTCGACGGTTTATGCAACTTCTTTTGTCGATTTTTCAGGCGGTGGTGGAAAAAACAAACTTCGCCTGTTGGCGAGAAAACATGCAGATGCTTTGGCGGAAAAGGCCGAGGATCCTCGTCCCGCGATTTGCTCTTTTTTGTATGAAAAAACTCCGATAGATATATGGAACGGTTTTAATGTAATTGACGAAATTTCTCCCGGTGCGAAGTATGTGATAACTAATGTTGGCTATAGCATGCCTTTAAACGGTGACGACCTTGAAACTTTTCTGCATTATTTTCGCAAATACCTTGCGTAAAACAACTGCCACACAGGCTTAATCTGTGTGGCAGTTTTTAATTGTGGTATCATCATAAATATGGAAAAGAAAAAGATTATTGTTGTTTTGGGACCTACTGCTTCGGGAAAAAGCGATCTGGCTGTTGAATTGGCAAAAGAATTTAACGGAGAAATTATCTCGGCTGATTCAAGACAGGTATACAAAGGACTAGATATTGGAAGTGGAAAGATAACAAAAAAAGAGATGAAAAATATTCCGCATTATCTTTTGGACGTTGTTAGCCCAAAATCTATTTTTACTGTTTCGGAGTTTAAGAAAAAATCAGACAAAGTAATCAAAGATATTTTAAAGAGGGGAAAGATTCCTGTAATTGCCGGCGGAACAGGTTTCTATATCCAATCAGTCGTAGATAATATTGTATTGCCCGAAGTAAAACCGAATTTGAAACTGAGAAAAGAATTGGAAAAAAAATCAGTTGAGGAGTTGGCAAATATTTTAAAAAAAATGGATAAAAATAGGGCAGGGGAAATAGATCTTAAAAACCCTCGTCGTTTGATACGGGCGATAGAAATAGCAACCGAACTCGGCAAAGTCCCAAAAATCAAAATCCACGGAAGCCTTGCTTCCGTGGATTGGGAGGTGTTGCAGATTGGGATTAAAACGGATGATCAAGTTTTGAAAGAAAGGATTGCAAAGCGATTTGAAAAAAGAGTAAAAGCGGGAATTATAAAAGAGGCAGAGATTTTACATAAAAATGGTTTGAGTTGGAAAAGGATGAACGAAATTGGTTTGGCACACAAATATATTGCTTTATATTTACAGAACAAAATGACGAAAAGTGAAATGATAGAAAATTCTATCAGAGAAGAATGGCAATATGCCAAGAGACAAAAAACTTGGTTTAAGAAAGATAAAAGAATTGAATGGTTTGTTCTGGAAGATAAAAATAAAATTTTTGAAAAAGTAAAAAATTTTTTGAAATAACTTAATATCTTAAAATTTACGCGACCGCGTAAATTTTAAGATATTAAGATATTAGATTTTGAAATAATAAAACCCGAACCATGTACAACCGGTTCGGGTTTTTGCTTAGGGGTGGGGAGCTTCCATTCGAAAGCCATGACCCCCTTCAATATTTATAACCTTCATATAATGGCACAGGCAGAGCAATCTGCGAAGGGCCTTTACTTCGTCTTTGTGAATTTTGAAAGAATGATTCTCTCCCATGTTTTGAAAAGTAATTTTTTCGTTATCAATTTTTATTTGCGCATCTTTTTTGTGATAAAGACGCGGAAAATTATCACAAAAGTTTTCTGCACAAGCACCTCTGCCAACTACAACCAGCCCATATACTCCGTAACCATCTGCACGAAGAATCTCAAGCAAAACCTGTTCTCTGGTCGTTACTACTGTGTCGCTCATTTCTCTCCTCCCACAAAGAGTTAATAAAAATAAAAGATAATTTCTGATGCTATTCTATACATTTTTTTGTTTATGGCAAGTCTTTTTTAAAAGTGCTAAACTTTAACTAAATTAAAAGATAAAATCCCATAAAAATGTATAAAAAATTTCTAACTAAAAAATATATAATTTTGCTTGTTATTATACTGGTTATTGCTGTTTCTGTGGGCGGTTTTTTCTTGTTTCGGGATAATTCTGTTGATTACGAATACTCTGTTGTGGAAAAAGGAGATTTAGTTCAAGAAGTTAACGTGACCGGAAAGGTAAAGCCTGCCAGTAAAGTTGATCTAGCCTTTGAAACATCGGGAAGGGTTGTCGGAGTTTACGCTGATGTAGGAAAAAGAGTTTATGCGGGACAAACGCTGGCTGTTTTAAATAGCTCTCAGTATCAAGCTCAGTATCTTCAAGCTCAGGCAAGTTTGGATGCAGAAATAGCCAAGTTGGCAGAATTGCAAAAAGGAACACGCTTAGAAGAAATTGAAATTCAAAAAACAAAAGTTTTAAATGCAGAAGAATCTGTCACTGATGCAAAAAGTAATTTAAAAAATTATATAAGAGATTCTTATACAAAATCCGACGACTCAGTCAGGAATAAAGTTGATCAATTTTTTACAAATCCAAGAAGTTTTACTCCTCAATTAAATTTTGAGAGCAGTTATAAACTTGAAATGGAAACTCAAAGATTTTTTATAGAAAGTGTTTTAGTTAAATGGTTTGAAAGTATTTCTGTTTCAGATATGACAGACTCTGAAATAGATAATCAATTTAATTTGGCAAAAGATAGTCTTGGCAAGATTGGTTCTTTTTTGGATCTGACTGCTTTGACTGTAAATAGCTTAAATACAACATCTTCGCTGACGCAAGCTCAAATAGATGGTTATAGATTGGATATAAATACTGCTAGAACCAATATAAATACTGCGGTAAATAATTTGTTAACAGCAAAAGAAAAACTTCGCACAGCGGAATCAAATTTGTTACTTGCAAAACAAGAATTGACTTTAAAATCTGCAGGGGCAACAGCCGAACAAATATTGGCTCAAGAGGCAAGGGTAAAATCTGCCGAGGCCAATGTAAATAATTATTCTGCTTTGATTGCAAAAAATGTTATTTCTTCTCCAATAAATGGAGTGGTAACAAAAAAGAATATTGAGGTTGGTGAAATTGTTCAACCAAATGTTCCCGCTTTTTCTGTTATTAGTACTTCAAAATATGAAATAGAAACAAATGTTCCAGAGGCAGACGTTTCAAAAATAAAAGTTGGAAATAAAGCAAAAATAACACTAGATGCCTATGAAGACGATGAAATTTTTTATGCACATATCATTTCTATTGAACCCGCGGAAACTATTATTGAAGGAGTTTCGGCATACAAGACAGCTCTTCAATTTGATAAAGAAGACGAAAAAATAAAATCAGGTATGACAGCTAATATGGATATTATGACTGATAGTCGCGAGGGTGTTTTGTTTATTCCTTTTCGTGCATTGATCACCGAGGGTGGAAAGTTTGTCGAGGTTTTGAATGATGATGGAACGATAGAAAAGAAAACAGTTGAAACAGGAATGAGAAGTTCTGACGGAAGAATAGAAATTGTTTCTGGGCTAAAAGAAGGGGAGAAAGTTGTTACTAGTAAGTAGTGAGTAGTTTGTAGTGAGTAGAAAAATGATTAACAAAGAAAAAAAACCAATAATATCCGTCAAGAATCTTGAAAAAACCTATAATGACGAAGGGGGAGAAACTCATGCTTTGAGAGGGGTAACTTTTGATATTGCTTCGGGAGAATTTGTTGCAATTATGGGTCCATCTGGGTCAGGCAAATCTACTTTGTTGCATGTATTGGGACTTTTGGATGTGTTCACTGGAGGAGAATATTATTTTGATCAAGACAATGTGAAAAATTTTTCAGAAGAAGAAATCGCACATCTCCGAAATAAAAAAATGGGTTTTATTTTTCAGGCGTTTAATCTTTTGCCTAAAGCAACTGTTTTGGATAATGTAAAATTGCCGTTGGCTTATTCTGATGTTCCTGAAAATGAATGGGATACTCTGGCAAAAGAGGCCATAGAGGCCGTTGGTATGTCGCACAGGATACAACACCTTGCCAGTCAGCTTTCAGTGGGAGAAAAACAAAGAACTTCTATCGCTCGGGCTCTTGTTAATAAACCCGATGTTATTTTTGCTGACGAGCCAACAGGAAACTTGGATTCTCGTTCAGGAGGTATTGTTATGGATATAATCAAGAGGTTAAATTACAAAGGCAAGACTGTTGTTCTTATTACTCACGAAACATACACTGCCGAATATGCCGAAAGAATAATAATGATTAAAGATGGAAAAATGGAATTTGATAGGCCGGTTGAGCATGTTCGTCAGACGGGAGAATTCAAGAAGTAATTCAAAAGTTAAAAATCAAAAGTCAAAATTACAAATCAAAAATAAAAAGTAAATGAGCGACCAACCATTAAAATATAAAAGCAATTTGAAATTAAGGTGTTATACATTTGGTTTAAATGTAATTAATTTAATTGATACTTTGCCAAACAAAAGAAGTTCTTGGGTGATTGCTGATCAGCTTGTAAGATCGGCTACATCAATCGGGGCTAATTTAATAGAAGCAAAGGCTTCGAGTTCAAGATTAGAATTCAAAAGATTTCATGAAATATCTTTAAAATCTGCAAATGAGGCAAAATATTGGTTGGAGCTTTTGAAAGATTCTAAATTGTCAGATAGTAATAAAATAGATCCTTTATTGAAGGAAGTTACAGAAATTGGGAACATGATTGCAAGCGGTGTATTAAAATTGAAAGGTAAAAATTTTTGACTTTTAAATTGAATTTTTGACTTTTGACTTTTGATTTTTAACTTATTTATGCAATTAAAACACTTATACAAAACATCATTCACAGGACTTCGAACTAACAAAGTTAGATCTCTTTTGACTATTCTGGGAATTGTTATAGGAATATCATCTATTATTTTGATTTTTTCTTTGGGTAAGGGCGTAGAGGGTCTGATTACAGGCGAGCTGAGTGGTATGGGGGCAGACACTATTGTTATCAGACCAGGACAACAACCAACAGGATTAAACGATTTCAGTGAAACTCTTTTTTCCGATTCTTTAAAGAGTAGAGATGTAGAAGCTTTAAAGAAAAGATCTAATGTGCCTCACTTGGCAAAAATAGCTCCTGCAATAATCGTTCCGGGGAGAGTGTCATATAGAGGGGAAACATTTAAACCAATGATTTTTGGATGGACGGCAGAATTGATGACAGAAATGTTTGGTGTAGAAATTGAATCAGGAGATTTATTTTATGAAAGTGATATCAGATCAAAAGCGAGCGTCGCAATCATCGGTTCAAAAGTAAAAGAAGAATTGTTTGGCAATGAAGAAAATGTCGTTGGAAAAAATATAAAAATAAAAGATAGAAATTTTAGAGTAGTGGGTGTTTTGAAACCGCAAGGACAAGTGTCCAGTTTTAATGTTGATGAATTAGTTGTTTTGCCATATTCAACAGCTCAAATTTATTTGATGGGTATTGACCATTATCACGAAATTATTTTGAAAGCCGATGCTCCGGAAAATGTTTCTCAAACAGTTGAGGATATCAAAGATACATTGAGAGAAATGCATGATATTAGTGATCCAACCAAAGATGATTTTTTTGTAGTTACTCCCGAGGGAATGCTTGAACAAATAGGAAATATTTTGGATGCACTGACATTGTTTTTATCGGCGGTTGTTGGAATTGCTTTGGTTGTTGGAGGGGTAGGGGTTATGAACATTATGCTTGTGTCTGTGACAGAGAGAACAAAAGAAATTGGTTTGAGAAAGGCTATTGGTGCAACAAACAAAGATATTATGATTCAATTTCTTTTTGAATCGATGATGCTCACAATCACAGGTGGTGTAATTGGTATTGTGATAGGGATGTCTTTGTCTTTGATTACAACCATTGCTATTCTAAGTTTTACAACTTATGCGTGGAGTTTTTCTTTTCCAATTGGAGCATCTATTTTAGGGATTGTTGTTTCAGGTATGATAGGAATTATTTTTGGAATTTATCCCGCAAAAAAAGCTTCACAAAAGAGCCCGATCGAAGCTTTGCGATATGAATAAAAATTTTCAAAAATATTTTTTGAAATATTTTTGAAAAAGTAAAATATAAAAATCTAGAAAAACCAATATCACAATTTTCACCGTGGGTTAAAGACAAACTTGAATTCAACTCTGAACCAGGAATAATTTGGCAAAAACAAAAACCTCGTTTCTGTTAAAATAATATTACTTTAAAAAGGTCAATATTATCAACAAATAACGAAGTCTTTGTTATGAAGAATTATA
>JAQTWD010000034.1 GCA_028689435.1 Minisyncoccota bacterium
CTTTTTAGAAAAAACAAAAGGAATAGTGATTGGAATTACCGGAACAAAAGGAAAAAGTACGGTTTCCAGTCTAATTAATCATATACTCAAAGAAAGTGGCTTAAAATCAAATCTAATTGGAAATATTGGAACGACAGGAATACACCTTTTGGAAAATGATAATAAAGATAATATTTATGTCTTTGAAATGAGTAGTTTTCAATGTGAACATTTAAAAAAATCTCCTAATATTTCTGTACTCATAAATGTCTTTCCCGATCATCTTAATCACCATAAAGATTTCAAAGAATACAGAAAAGCAAAATTTAATATAACAAAATTCCAAACTAAAAACGATTTATTTATCAACACTTCTAATCACAAAGTAGGCACAAAAGCAAAATCACTTTCACTTGGAGGTCGAACCTCCAATTTTGAGACAAAGCTGCAAGGAGAACATAACCAAACAAATTGTTTAATCGCTTATGCAGTTGCAAAGCAATTTGGGATATCTGAAAATAAAATATTAAAAGCAATCAAAGCTTTTAATCCATTGCCATTGAGGCTGGAAAAAGTTGCAGAAAAAAATAGCGCAATCTTTTATGATGATTCTCTTGCTACAATTCCAGAAGCAACCATTGAATCTATCAAAGCACTTGAAAATGTAGACACAATTATTATTGGCGGATTAAACAGAAACATACCATTGGATAATTTTGCAAAATATCTTGCAAAGACAAAAATAAAAAATTTCATAATATTTCCTGAGACAGGAAAAGAAATGGTTAAATATGTTAAAGGTAAAAATATTTTTGAGGTAAATAATATGGAAGACGCTGTAAAAACAGCTTACAAGTACACCGACGGTATTTGTCTATTATCAAATGCTGCCGCCAGTTTTAATCTGTTTAAAAATTATAAAGATAAAAGCGATCAATATAGATATTGGATAAATAAATTAAGCTAAGTTTTGTAATCAAGATTATTCTAGCAAAGATATTTGAAGATTCTATTAAATTAATCAATCCGGATAACTCTCATTCATACATTCAATTGAATGTATGAATGATAAAAAAAATAATCTTAAAATTTACGCGGTCACGTAAATTTTAAGATTATTTTTATTTGAGTAATATTTTAAAATATTTTGATTGACAATCTCAAACCATTTCAGTATTCTCTCTTCAGAAGATAAATACAAAAAAAAATACTAGGGGGGTATCAAGTGAAAAAAAATCTCACGGATATTAATCTCCCAGAGAAAGAAGACCAGGAGATAAAAATTTTTCATATTCCACTGATTTTATTTGAGGGATTATCGCAAAATTTTGGGAATGGAAATAAAAATAAAATAGGCGATCACGATGTTGTTTATTTGAAACAAGTTGATGACTTAATCAATTTCCCTGGAGTCATTGGTCTTTCTACTCACAGTACTGGATGTGTATTTTCTCTTTGGGTAAGAGAGCCGTCTGGTTCAAATATGATGTATGAAGCTCCTCTAATATTGAGGATTTGGGCACTAGAAAATCATTCTGGCGGTTCATACACATCAGAACAATACCTTGTTAGAGAAGAAATCAACGCAAAAATAGGGCGAGGAGTGGACTCTCTTTCGTTAGAAAATCCAGCTTGCGACTTTGCTCTTTTTATTCTTGCAAAAGCACGCGAGATAATCAAAAGTAGAAACTATAAACCGTGTGAATCTTTTTGGGTTCCATACAAATAAAACAAATCCCTACTCGGACATTGGACGTCCAAGTGGGGATTTTATTTTAAAGTTATTCTAAATTCTAAAAAACTCACAATCATTCATACATTCAATTGAATGTATGAATGATAAACAAATAATCTTAAAATTCTGACGGTCGTCAGAATTTTAAGATTATTAATATTTGAGAAATATTTTCAAATATTTTAATTGACAATCTCGAGCTATTTTATTATTCTCTTTTTTAGAAACAAAATAAAAAATCTACACGGGACATAATGATGAAAAATTTGAAGAGATACAAAGGTTTCTTGTGTGAAATACTTTTTTCAACAATGTATCACAGAGTTTCAAAAGATTTAATAGTTAAAGGTTTTATCCTAGAATATTTGTCGGAAGAAAAACAGAAAAGATGGTTTTTTTGTATAACAGATAAAAAAGAGACCATTCAATTCTACTTAGACAAAACAATCTCAAAAAAAGACCTTGAGGAAATTGAATCCAGAGGAATAAAAACATTATTAATATGTCTCAAAGATTTAATTCCTATGGGACATCAATCAAAAAATTCTCCAAGCTTTGGAAAATTTATGCATGTAGATCGTATAAAATTTTGGGAAAGTATGGAAATATGGCTGTCATCTTAAAAGCTGGTTCGAAAAAACCAGCTTTTTTATTCTTCAAGGGCTAATTTTGCCAACTTCATCGCTCCCTCTTTTGATTTTGCTGAACAGATAAAAAGTTTGTTATGACAAAATATTGCATCACTCACGCCTGTAATGTCTGCCAATTCTTTACCGCTCTTCCCTGCCCAACTTTCTGGAAATAATTTTCTAGTTTCAAAAGAATATATATTGTCTCTTACCGAATTTACAGAACACATTCCCTCACCTCTTGCTTTTACAACAAAGACAGGTTCTGGATATTTGTTCAAAATATTTTCCCAAGGATAATTTTTATCTAAATAAATAATTCTCTTGTCATCTGTCTCATCATAAATTTTCTTCAAGATTGATTTTGCATCTTCTAGATTTTTTGCTCTTTCAATCTCTCTTTGCAAAATTCTTTTTGCAAATTCAACAATTTCAAAAAATCTTTCATCAAATTTTTCTTCTTCTGGCCAAAAAGGATTAAAGGCATCGACAGCATCTATAAACAAATATGTTTTTGTCTCGTCATCATTTTCTTTGAAAGTCTTTATTCCGTTATCCATTGCGTCTACAAACTGAACAATTTTTTTATCCAAAAAATCTGCAACACCCTCCGAACCACAAAGCTCTCTACCAAATTTTTTCCAAACCAATCCGAAAGAAGAATAAGGTATTCCATTTTCTCTTGCCCCTGCCCCGCCTTTTTGATGATGGTCAAACCGGTTTAAACTTTCGTCATAAATTCCACCAACATCGTAAACATAGTCAGCAGATTTTATTATCTCTTCATCTCTGGTTCTAACTATCTCAACCTCCTTGTCTTTTAGAAACAACAATAAAACAGCAGTCGCAAAAACATCGTCGGTGTGGAAACGGTTACTATGGGTAACAAGTCTTATTTTTTTACCTCCGAAATTAAACATTTGAGATAAATTATAACACATCAAAATTGGTTTACTATTTGGGTCACAAAAGGTATAATCTCTCAAAGTAAGCCTTTTAAAGGCTATTTATTATATATAATTTGAGATAAATTTATGTCTAGCGATCAATTCATTGTTTACATATTGGTTTTTATTGTGGCTGTTTTGATAGCTTGGGTTGCTTTGCTTGAAACAAAATTCAAAAGATTACCTTCTGTTAAAAGCGACAAAATCGTAAATGATAGATTGAAAAAACTGGAAGAAGAGGCAATGGAACTAATTAAATTTAAAGATAAAACCGAATTAAATATCATTTCTATAAATAATGAAATAAGAGATACAATTCAGGGTATTGAGACAATAAGATTTAATCCTTTCAAAGGAGACGGTATCGGTGGAAATCAGAGTTTTGCTACAGCACTGGTAGACAAAGATGGGAACGGCGTGATTTTGTCTTCTCTTTATTCAAGAGAAAAAGTAAGCGTTTTTGCAAAACCAATAGTAAATTGGAAATGTGAATACGAAATGACAGAAGAAGAAAAGGAGGTGTTGGAGAAAGCAAAATTAAAAAAATCCTAAATTCTAAATACTAAATTCTAAACAAATTCAAATTTTAAAAAATTAAAAAATTTGAATTTTGAAAATTGTTTAGAATTTAGAGTTTAGTGCTTAGAATTTTAATATCATAATGTCAAAAGAAAAAACAAAAAATAATATAACTGAACGTCCTCCTGTAATCGCCGTTATGGGTCATATTGATCATGGAAAATCAGCTCTTTTAGATTACATCCGAAAATCAAATGTTGTTGCAGGTGAAGCTGGTGGAATTACCCAACACATTTCTGCTTATGAAGTTGTTCACAAAGCAAAAAATGGTGATAAAAAAATTACTTTTCTGGATACCCCAGGACATGAGGCCTTTACCGCTATGCGACACAGAGGTGCCAACATTGCCGACATTGCAATTTTGATAATTTCAGCCGAAGAAGGCCCAAAGCCTCAAACTTTGGAAGCATTGGAATCAATCAAAAAATCAGGAATCCCTTTTATCGTTGCTATCAACAAAATTGATAAACCCGGAGCAAATATTGAAAAAACAAAAACACAGTTGATAGAAAATGCTATCTATATAGAAGGATATGGAGGAGATATACCATGGGCTCCCATTTCAGCCAAAACAGGCCAAGGGGTGCCAGAGCTTCTTGATATGGTTCTACTTATTGCAGAGATGGAAGAATTGCAAGGCGACGTAGAAAAGCCCGCAGAAGGCTATATTTTGGAAACAAAATTGGATGCCAAAAAAGGAGTTTGCACGACATTGATAATAAAAGACGGCTCTATGAAAGCTGGTTCTTTTATAGTGAGTGAAGATAAATTTGCTTCAATAAGAACATTGGAAGACTTCTTGGGAAAGCCTATTAATACGGCTACTTTTTCAAGTCCTGTTCAAATAGTTGGTTTCAAAGAAGTTCCAAACATTGGTGCAGAGTTTAAAATAGTTTCTTCAAAAAAAGAAGCAGAAAAAATGGTTGAGGAATATAAAGAAATTTTGGGGTCTGAAATAAAAAACAAAGATAAAAATATTTCTGAAAAAGACAGTTCAAAGGTTATTGTACCTTTGATAATCAAGGCGGATGTTTTGGGAACGATTGAAGCTATTCAAAACGAGATTGCAAAACTTATCAAAAAAGAAGACATAATAAAATCTGACAGAATAATTTTAAAGACAATCCATACAGGCGTTGGAAATATCACAGAAAATGATATTCAAACTGCGGGGGGAGACAAAAACACACTGATCGTTGGGTTCAATGTAAAAGTTGAGCGAGGGGCAAAAGATTTAGCGGAAAAAAATAATATAAAAATTGAAAACTTTGATATTATTTATAAATTGACCGAATGGTTGGAAAAACAAATCGTAAACAAAACTCCAAAAGTTGTAACAGAAAAAATAATTGGAAAAGCAAAGATATTAAAAATATTTAACAAAACAAAAAACAAACAAGTCATCGGAGGAAAAGTAATAGAAGGCGCAATCTCTGTAAATGCCAATATAAAAATATCGAGAAGAGATTTTGAGTTAGAAAAAGGAAAAATTTTAGGTCTCCAAACTCAAAAAATAGAAGTGAAAGAAGTTAGAGAAGGCGACGAATTCGGATCAATGATTGAAGCAAAAAAAGATCTCGCGCCTGGGGATTATGTAGAGGCGTATATATTAACAGAGGAATAAAAAGTATAATCCGAATCTACAAATTTATCCGAATACCCCAAATAATTACAAATCGAATTGGCAAAAACATAAATTGAAAGATTCGTATTGCATTCGTATTATTAGTATCATTTGTATATTGGTATGTCCATTTTAAGACAGGATAAAGTAAAAGAATTAATAAGAAACCAAGCGGCTCAGTTCTTGCAGGAAGAATCAAACTATACTTCCCTAATAACTGTAACCGATACCAGTGTTTCAAAAGACTTTAAAAAAGCCACTATTTTTGTTACCGTTTATCCGGAAACAAGTGAAGAATCTGTGATGAATTTTTTAAAAAGAAAAAGAAGAGATTTTAAAGAATTTATCAAACCAAAAGTGAAAATGAAAAGAATTCCCTTCTTTGATTTTGAAATTGACAGAGGTGAAAAAAATAGACAGCGTATTGATGAGATCTCTCATAAGATCTAGAAATTTCATTGTTTTTATAATATAATTCAAGATATTTTAAGTTTTCGGCTTTTAATATTTTGGCGTAGTGGCGAAGTCCCGCCAAAGGACGGATAAAGTACACGCTAGGTCATTGAGTTGTTCGATATTATTTGTTTATATAAAATTAAATAAGGCGTAGTGGCGAAGTGGAAACGCTGTGGTCTGCAAAACCACCATGCGCCGGTTCGATTCCGGCCTACGCCTCAAAATGCTTAGGTGGCGGAATTGGTATACGCGCAGCACTTAAAATGCTGTCCTCTTAATGGGGATGCGGGTTCGACTCCCGCCCTAAGCACATTGGGAATAATTTAGTTAATTACACCTAATAAAAATGACTTCCTGAAATAGGGAGTCGAACGGAACTTTTGCGCCACCGGTCCGAGCAAAAGTCCGTGGCTTTGGGTGAGCTTTGTGAATATATTGTGAAAACTTGGAACAATGTGAACAAAGCGAAGGAAAAGGACTCCCGCCCTAAGCACATTGAAATTTTAGTAAATTTCAGTAGAATAATATAATCCGCTCGTACCTGCCTGCCGGCAAAGGCAGGGCTCAGCTGGATGAGAAGCGTTGGAGCTTCGAATCCGAGCGAAGCGAGGTGGAAGAGTATTCCTTTGAAATGTAAGAGTCGGATGCTAATGTATTTAGCATAAATTTCAGAGGTTTTACAAAAAATAAAAGTAGAGATATCCGCTCGTAGCTCAGCTGGATGAGAAGCGTTGAAGCTTCGAATCCGAGCGAAGCGAGGTGGAAGAGTATTCCTTTGAAATGTAAGAGTCGGATGCTAATGCATTTAGCATAATTCAGAGGTTTTACAAAAAAAATAAAAGTATAGATATCCGCTCGTAGCTCAGCTGGTAGAGCATCCGACTCTTAATCGGCAGGTCGAAGGTTCGATCCCTTCCGAGCGGACAAGTAGACCCGAAAGAGGGTAAACGAATTATTAGATAATTTTATATTTCTCATTTTGAATATATTTCAATTTTGAGATTTAAATTTTTAACATGTCACAAGATCAATTGATAAAACTGGCTTGTCAGAGTTGTAAAAGAATCAATTACTGGAGCAGAAAAAATAAAAAACTGGTTCAAAAAAAGATTGAATTGAAGAAAAGATGTAAATGGTGTGATAAGCAGACAATTCACAAAGAAGTAAAAAAATAAAAAATAATTTTTAAATTATTTATGTTTTTTAGTTTAGAATTCAAAATTTAGTTGATACTTTATAAATTTTTAACTTTATAAACTTTCAACTAATTTGGGCCTATAGTTTCAATTGGTAAAACAGTGGTCTCCAAAACCATCGTTCGAGGTTCGAGTCCTCGTGGGCCCGCAAATTTAAAAACCGCTTACAAAAGCGGTTTTTTAATTTGCGGGCCCACAGAAAAGCGCCTGCGCGCTTTTCGTGAGGACGAGAAAAGAGCGAATATATTTTTCTGTAGCGAAGCGAAAGAAAAATATGAGCGACGGGACAGCGAGTTCTTAACAAAAATGAGTTGAAGCGAAGCGGAAACGAAATTTTTGTTTAGAACTGGAAGTCGAGTCCTCGTGGGCCCGCAAAAAAATAATCACACTCTTTGTGTGATTATTTTTTGCGGGCCCACGAGAAAAACAAACTGCTTTGTTTTTCGTTGGATTTGAAAGCCGGAGTCATCCGCCTCTGGCGGAGACGAGGCGGGGATAAAAAGCGTTTAAGCTTTTTATCCAGTTTTCGCTGAAAGCGAAAAATTGCCAAAGTCGAACGAAGTGAGACAGGCAATAGGAGGAACGAGAACACTTAGACTTTTGGAGTTCAGAGCGTAGCGAAGAACGAACAAAAGGCTTAGTGATTCGTGACCGAGTCCTCGTAAATCCGCTTAGCAACAACGAGGGACAAAAAATTTACTTAGTAACCGCGGGACGAGTCCTCGTGGCCTCACGTAGCGATAGCGAAGAACGAACAAAAGATTTAATGATTCGTGACCGAGTCCTCGTGATCAAAGAAAGCGCCCACACGCTTTTCGCAATAACAAAAAATGATATACTTTAAAAATGAACGAAGATTTTATCATCAATATAATTAAAAAAGATTCTTGGAAAATGGACGTTTTAAGAACTGCGCGCACATTAAATCTTCCCGATTGGTTGATTGGAGCTGGATTTGTCCGTAACCCTGTTTGGGATGCATTACATAATTTTAAAGACAAACCACATATGACAGATATTGATGTTATATATTTTGATCCAAATGATCTGTCAGAAGAAACAGAAAAAAAATACGAAAGTATTCTTTCAGAAAAGTTAGATGCTGATTGGTCTGTTAAAAATCAAGCAAGAATGGGCAAAATAAACAATCAAGTGGTAGATTATATTTCGTCGACAGACGCTATCGCACATTGGCCAGAAACAGCGACAGCTATTGGAGTTGCAATGTTGCCGGATGATTCTTTAAAAATAGTAGCTCCGCACGGTTTAGATGATTTATTCTCTCTTAAATTAAGAATGACACCTAATTTTGGAGATGGACATGATTATTTTATAAATCGAATAAACAAAAAACAGTGGCTTCTAGAATGGCCCAAGTTACAAATTGTAGACTAATTAAATTTATTACTTGTAATTTATTAAAAGACATTGAACTACAAAATGTGGATTGCTTCGTCACTCCGTTTCACTTCGTTCCTCGCAAAGACGAATTTCTTTCGGAAATTCGTGATGAACAGCCGAAGGCTGTTCGTCTTCGCGAGCGAAGCGAAGCGACCCACGTCATTTCGTAACTTACTAACAAACAAT
>JAQTWD010000035.1 GCA_028689435.1 Minisyncoccota bacterium
AAAAAGAAAAATGCAACGACTCTGGTGCAAATACTTTGGCATATTTGCGAGAAGAAAAGAAAATAGGATTGCCAGAAAAAAGAAGAACGAGTGACAAAGGTTTTCTGAGAATAGAAGGAGGAAAAGTATTTAATATAAAAAATATGAAGGCAGAAGTGCCTCTTGGAAAATTTGTGACAATCACGGGTGTTTCTGGTTCTGGAAAATCCAGTTTTATGTATGAAATATTGCATAAAAATTTACAAGCGAGGTTTGATAGAAAATATCGCTCAGCACAGGTCTTTAATTGTGCAAAATTTACCGGTACAGAATATTTGAGTCGTGTGATTTTGATTGATCAGTCTCCAATCGGTAGAACTAGTCGTTCAAATCCTGCTACATACACGGGCACTTTTACTCACATCAGAGATTTGTTTGCTTATACCAGCGAAGCGCGAGCAAGAGGTTGGAAAGCCAACAGATTTTCTTTCAATGTGAAAGGAGGTCGTTGTGAAGCCTGTGAAGGAAAAGGAGAAATCGCTGTAGAGATGCACTTTTTACCCACGGTTCATGTAAATTGTGATGTATGTAATGGAAAAAGATTTACAAAAGAAACTTTGGAAATAAAATACAAAGATAAAAATATTCACGACGTTTTGTCTATGACCGTAGAAGAGGCGTTGCAATTTTTTGAGGATATCCCTGCAATTTATGACAGATTGAAAACATTGATGGATGTAGGGCTTGGATATTTGGAATTGGGGCAACCAGCAAGTACTTTGTCTGGTGGAGAATCGCAAAGGGTAAAAATTTCTTCTGAACTGTATCGTCCAATCACTCAAAAAACTATTTATCTTTTAGACGAGCCGACAATCGGTTTGCATTATGACGATGTAAAAAAATTGATAGAAATATTGCAAAAATTGGTGGACCGAGGCAATACTGTTGTTGTGATTGAACACAATATGGATTTAATCAAATCTTCGGATTATATTATAGATATCGGACCAGATGGCGGAATAGGTGGTGGGAAAATCGTTGCAAAAGGAACACCGGAAGAAGTGGCGGATACCGAGGGGTCTTATACAGGAGAGTATTTAAAAAGATATTTGAAGTAGTAAAACCACAAATTACAAATAACAAATTACAAACAAACACTAAATAATAAACATCAAATACTAAATAGTTTTGAATTTTGTTTATTAGAATTTGAATATTGTTTGTGGTTTGGTGCTTGTAATTTGGAATTTAAAATATGAATTTATCTCAAAAACTCAAAAGAATACCTGATACTCCGGGTGTTTACCTATTTAAAAAAAACAAATCTGTCTTGTATATCGGAAAAGCAACTTCTTTGCGCGATAGGGTAAAGAGTTATTTTACTGATGATTTGGTTTTGAGAAGGGGGCCAAAGATAACAAAGATGATAGAGTCGGTAGATGATATAGACTGGAAAGAGACAGATTCTGTTTTGGAAGCGTTGATTTTAGAGGCCAATTTGATTAAAAAATACAGTCCGACTGCCAATACAATTGGTAAAGATAACAAAAGTTATAACCATGTCGTAATAACAAACGAAGTATATCCTCGTATAATTTTGGTTCGTGAACACGATTTACAACACAAAGAAAATTTAGGCTTTGATATCAAATATCAGTTTGGTCCGTTTCCACACGCTTTGCAATTAAAAGAAGCTCTAAAAATAATTAGAAAGATTTTTCCATTTCGTGGTGAAAAAGACTTAGGTCCCCGAGACCTAAGTAAAAAAAAGATAAAGTCTAGTTTAAATGTAGAATTGGGATTGTCTCCTGATTTTTCTGTCGTTTCGAAAAGCGATTATAACAAGACTGTAAAAAGTATAAAAATGTTTTTTGAAGGAAAAAAAGAATCTCTTTTGAAAAAATTGGAAAAAGAGATGAAAGATTTTATTAAGAAACAAGAATTTGAAAAAGCAGACAAGATAAAAAGACAGATTTTTGCTTTATCACATATCCAAGATATTGCTTTGTTAAAAGAACAAAATATTTCTGAAGGAAACAGGATAGAAGCATACGATGTTGCACATATGTCGGAAAAAAACAGAGTAGGAGTAATGACAGTCATTGAAGGCGGGATGATAAAAACATCTGAATACAAAAAATTTAATATTCGTACTGTTGGAGGTGGAGATACAGGAGCATTGAAAGAAATATTGGAGAGAAGATTTGCGCACGACGAATGGAGAATGCCAAAAATAATAATTGTTGATGGTGGAAAAGCACAAAGAAATATTGCTGAAAAAGTTTTATCAGATTTTGGATATAAAATATCAGTTGTCGCGGTAACAAAAGACGAGTATCACAGAGCAAGAGGATTTTTGGGTAACTCTGAAATAATAAATAAAAACGAAAGAGATATTTTACTTGCAAATAGCGAGGCGCATCGTTTTGCTATCAAATTTCATAAACAAAAACGAAGAAAAAATTTTTTTTAAACAATTAAAAACCCCGACCGAAGTCGGGGTTTAGAAAAATTAATTTTGGAAAAACTTTTTTTTCAGGAATTTAGAAAAGTCTGACATCTCTTTTCTGTATTCTTCCAGCTTTTTTCTTTTTTCTCCATCTGCAAGCCTGTTTAAAAAAGGGCTTCCGGTGCTTTGGAATCTGAAACCGCCAAAACACCCAATTTGAACAAAACACAAGAGAGTGTCAAAAGACGTTTTTCTTTCCTCATAAAATTCTAGAAAGAGATGGAACATCTGGTTTGCGAATTTGTAATTTTCCTCTGACCATGATCTCTTTTTTTCGAGGTCGTCTTTCCACCCTTCTGGTGGTTTTTGGTAAATTTCCACCCACGGTGCTACCGTTCTTTTTTTTGAATAGTGTCCTCCGCAGGATTGGCTCGTCGGAAAGCCGAGAGCTAATAGGGCAGTGATACAGCCACGAATTGGTCCATCAATTTTTTTACCGAGTTTGTCGGTAATTTTTGCCGTTTTTTGTTCGGCCTCTTTCCATAAATCTTTTTTATTCATCATATGACACCTTTATGAAGAATTTTGAAAAAAGTAAATTTCTATCCTAAATAATAAAACATTATTATTGTTTTGTAAAGAGTTGTAAGGGAAAGAAGTTTAACAATATTTTTTTAAGAATTATTTATATAAAATAAAATGTGTATAAAAAGTACGGTCGTACTTTTTATACACATTAAGTTTTTACAAATTTAATCAAAAATAGAAACCAAATATTCGTCAATTTCTCTTTGGCTTAAATCATAAAAATATTTGTTGTTGTTTTTTAAATAAGTTGCTAATTTAACACCAACAAATCTCCAGTGCCAAGGTTCATATATGTAATAGCTGTTTCCTTCTGGATAAGAAAGAACAAAGCCAAATTTATGTGCATTTTGCAAAAGCCAAGCGTAAGCTTTTGTGTTATCAAATCCTGATAATGCCCCACCTAGTCCTGTGGTTATCAGATCAACAGTGGTTCCGATTTGATGTTCCGAATATCCTTGATCGGCAGAAAATTGATTGGCTGTTCCGGCACCATATGTAATCGTATATTGTCCTTTAAGTGCTTCCTGAGTGTCAAAAGAACGATAAGCAGAATACACATATATTTCTACTCCGTCTGCTTTTGCCGTCTTTAACATATTTCTTAAATAAGGATAGGCATTTTCATAAAACAAGAGAGTTTTATTTTCGTAGTATTTGTATTCGTTGGGTATTTCTGACAGGCGAGGCGGAGCATAATGCTCGCTCAAGAAAAATACTTTTGAATATTTTTGTAAAAGTTCGGGGTCTGTTTTGCTCAATTTTTCCAAAGTATTTACTGTGCCAGAAACAGAGCCTACTTCTGCTTGAACATTTGATAATTTTGATTCAAGATTTTCTTTTTCTTTTGAAATTTCTTTGCTAAGAGACTCCTGTGTTTTGTTAATGTTGTCTTCAAAGGCGATTGTTGCGGAAGAGAGGTCATTTTTTATTTGGTCTATGTTTTTGGAAAGTAAATTTATTTGCTCAGACAATTCTGTGACACTTTTGTATCCATACCAAAAACCAAAAGCAATTGCAGGAATTGTTACAAAAAATAACAAGCTGACGACGATTATGTGTGAGATTTTTTGATTAAGGAAATTTATGATTTTTTCTTTCATCCCGTTAGAAATTTTAATATTGATAATAGTTTAACTTTAAAATAATTTTAGCACTTTTGTTTTATTTATATTCCCGCGTGAATAAAAATTTCTAACGGGATTCATCCCGTTAGAGATAGGACGCGGACTTTGTTAAATCTCGCATACTATCTATTTAAATTAATTTTAATAAATTTCTTTTGTTAAATATCCCTTTCTATGTCCGCTATCTCTAACGGGATTCATAGAGTTAATTTTAACAAAAAATCGTTTTGTTTGTAATAGGTGTCTTCGGTCATTGCTTTTAATGAATAAAAAGCATAGACTTACCTGATAATATTAATATAAATCATATGGATAATTTCAACAGAGGAAAAAAATTTGGTGGTGACCGTGGAGGAAGAAAGTTTGGCGGAAAAAGTTTTGGTGGTGACAGAGGGGGAAGAAGTTTTGGAGGAGGAAGAGACAGAGGAGACAGAGGAAATGTACAAATGCACAAGGCAATTTGTGACGAATGCAAAAAGAATTGTGAAGTTCCTTTTCGTCCAACAGCTGGAAAACCTGTCCTTTGTAGCGATTGTTTCAAATCAAAAAAAAGTGATTCTTTTCAAGGTTCTCAAGGTGGTGGAAACAGAGATTTTGGCAGAAGAGATTCAAAACCTCGTTTTGACGATAGAAAACCTTTTCAAAATGACGCATCTAGAGATTCTCAAAATTACAAATCTCAGTTTGAAATGTTAAATGCAAAATTGGATAAAATTTTGAAAGTTTTAAATCTTGATCAAACTGGTGAAAAAACAGAAACTAAATACAAAAAATTTGAAAGAGCTCCTAAAAAAGAAATTGATATTACTGCTCTTAAAAAAGTATTAGTAAAAACAATGGATAAACCGACAGTTACAGCAGAGAAAAAATCTAAAACTTCTAAAAAACCAGTTGTAAAAAAAGCAGTTGTTAAAAAATTAGTTGCGAAGAAGGTTATGACAAAGACAAAAAAGACGAAAACAGGAGAGAAAAAGAAGTAAGAATTTTAGATAAAGTTTTATACAAAAAACCGCCCGTCATCTGACGGGCGGTTTTTTGTGGTGTGTTATTTATTATAATATTCAAACAATGCTTTAATTCCTGCGAGGTTTTTATCCCATTCAATTGTTTCGTGAGTAGACAGCTCGACTGTAATCGCCGGAATATTGATAGAAGCTAGCCACCCTTCTGCATCACCCGTTATCTCATAAGCGTCAAAAGTATCAATCGCTGGATAACCCGAGGCATCTGAATAAATATTCATAATATTGAGAGTTTCTGGAAGAATTCCATTCTCACATTCTGACGCATAAACAGCGTTAGATTGGCTGTGAAAAAAGGCAACCATGACTGGTTTATTTTCTAAAACAAAATCTCTAATCGCCTGTGCTTCTGGTTCTGAAAAAGCACTTGTCCCAGCACTAACAGTATTGCCTCGCCAAGTACTTTCTGGTTGCCACTTACAATCAAAGTTTCTATTCAAATCTACACCGTTTGTATTAAATCTCACAAGAGATTGATCCCCTGAAGAAACATCAGAAAGATAAAAACGTCCGTTTTTATTTGTTACTTCGAATATTCCATCTGGGTTGGCTGACGGAATCACTGTGATAGTTATGCCTTTGGGGATTATTTCTTTATTTGTTTCTAGATAGTCAATTAGTTGGTATGCCAAAAGAACACTATTCCATTCGTATCCTCCGTGAATTCCACCAACAAACAAAAGATGTTTTTTTCCGTCACCAAATGTGTAGGCTTCAATATTTCTTTTTTCAACTGATTGTCCGATTATAGTCTTTGTAGAAGAAATTACTTTTTCTACAACCTCTTCATTTTTAAAGAAATCTAAAACAAAGTATCCGATAATGAATACAGCAACAACTACAATAAAACCAATGGTTCTTCCTATAAAAAATTTTCTCATTATTCAGCGTAGTAATTAAGTACTGCTTCTATTCCAGCTTTGTTTTTTGTCCATTCAATATCGTTGTGATTAGTTAAGAGAACGCTAATTGCTGGGATGCCTTTTTTTGCTAACCAATTTACCATATCTCCGTTCACATCATAAGAAGCAAATTCATCGTATGTAGGATATCCAGATGCTTTGCCGTATGCGTTTGTGAGTGCTTTCGTTTCTTCTAAAATACCGTTGTGACAACTTGAAGAAAATACCCCTCCTGCTGAACTGTACCAAACAACGACTGCTGTGGGGCTTTCTCTTTCTATGTAATTTTTAATAGCTTGTGCTTCTGGTTCAGAAAATACCTCGTTTCCTCCGCTGACTGTTCTGCTTTGCCACGTAGCATTTGTTTTCCAATCGCAATCAAAGTTTCTATTTAAGTCTACATTGTTTCCATTAAATCTGCCTTCTATCGTGTCGGCTAATTGAGGAGGATTGTTTGAGAGACTGGATAGAGAATTTCCTTTGATTGTTTTATCTAAACCATCCGGATTTAATATAGGGACAATCGTCACCGTCACATTTTTTGGAATTATTTCCGGACTCTCTTTTAAATAAGAAATCATTTCTTGTGCAAGAAGAGATGTGTTCCATGCGTATCCTCCATGGATTCCTCCAACAAATAATATTTTTTTCTCTCCGTTACCAAATTGATATATAGGAATATCTCTTCCACCAAAAGATTTTCCTAAAATTGATTCCGTTTCATTTTGGTTTGTCATGGTATCAATCTGATTATTTGTCGTTGTTGATGTTTGGTCGTCATTATTTTCACTTTTATTATCTATAGAGATAATCGTTGAAAATAAATTTGGAAATATAAAATATACCCCAACTCCTAGTAAAATTATGACAACTAATATTATTACGAGATTTTTCATAAATTCTTTTGAGATTAATTATTATAATAAAATTATAGCATAAGTTGTAAAGACAAAAGAAAAATCGTCCTTACAGACGATTTTTCTTTTGTTATTTAAACACTTGGCCTTATTTTGATATATCTTTTCTTCCACGCTCGTTTAAATTTTTCTACAGAAATTTTTCCTTGCCCTTCGGCGGGATCACTATAATACAATGTACCTCCTTCTATTCCGTTGATTACTGCCAGATGGGGAATTGGGTTTGAGGGATCAAATGTGTAGTGAACCGAAGCAATGACGGGCCCTTCTTTTAGGGAGTTTTCAAATTTGGCAAAAGCCACTTCCATACTTGACGCCGAAAAGTCGTAAGTTGATCCTACAAGACCGTGTTTGTTTGCAAGATTTGCCAAACCTTGATGTGACCATCCAGCGTCATTTATGTATGCTCCAGAATTTATACCTTCATTGAGAAGTGCATTAACAGAAATTTCTTTTGGTTCATAATAATTAATAATCATCCCCAGACTCGCGATTCCGCACCCTACTTTTTGCCAGTTTGAAGAACTGATATCTTTAAATTGTGAGAAAAAAGGAACATCAAAAAAAGAATTTTCTGCTTCTTCTTCAACGGGTATTATTTTATTTTTTTCTTTTTTAGGAATGACCTCAATTTTATTAGGAGTGATGGCTGTAAAGAGAGTAAGATCATTTTCATCAAAAGTTGAAAAATTTTGTTTTATTTGTGATTGAGATTGTGGTAGGGAAGAATATGATTTCTCGATAGATTTTTTTGGAGAAAAAATAATAGGCACAGAGTTGATCAGTACTGCTAGAAAAATTGTCACACACGTCGTTATGAAAATTGTGTCTCTGTGTTTCAAATTACTAAAAATTGTATCTCATATTGATAGTTAAAACAATGTACTTTTTGTTAAATTTGTTGTATAATTTAAGTGATAGAAAAAGGCGAATTTCTGAAGGAAATTCGCCTTTTTCTATCAATCAGTCACAATCACATGCGTGCCTATTTCCGCCCAATTGTAGAGTTTTCTTGCTTTATCAGGTGGCATATTTACACAACCATGTGAATATTCCGAACCAAAACTATTATGCCAGTACGCTCCGTGAATTACAGCCCCTTCGTGTGTGAAATAAAGATTCCAAGGAACTCCTGGCAAGTCATAATAATCACTGCCTGCTAATCCTGCAATGGGTCCTTGCATATATCTGCTTGGTGTTTTTCTAAAAATTATAAATTCTCCACGAGGAGTCGGGCTTAACTCCAAACCAGTAGATATTTTTTCTTCCATAAACAAATTTTCTCCTTCATAAGCAGAAAGTGTCTGAGTCGTTCTGTTAACAATAATTTTTTTACTGGTTGTTGTAGAATGTTCTCCGTCTTCTATCGTTTTTACTCCTTCATCAAGAAGCACTTTTACATAATCAGCATTTACATACAAATTGCCATTTAATCTGTCTGGATAACGAAGCCATTCGTCAAAAACTACCCTATACCAAGTTTTTCCATCATATTCTACGCTTCCGTCTATTTTAAGAACGATACCGTTGCGAAGTTTGCTAACTACTGGATATTCTTCGCTTGGTCCAGAACGCATATTTAAACACTCTCCTTCAAAATGGATATCACAGCCATCAATTATTTCTATATATTCAAAAAGAGGTTTTGTGACAGGGAGGATTACTTCTTCGTCCTCACCTCCTTTTCCGCTAGATCTAATTATCGTAATTGATTGTTC
>JAQTWD010000036.1 GCA_028689435.1 Minisyncoccota bacterium
CCGACCTTTTTTACATGCGGAGCTAACATATTTGATATATTTACGGTTAATGTTGATAATGTCATTACCGCCAAATATACCTAAAACTTAATGTTTTGGGTATTACCGATGTATCTCATCTTTTTCAATGTTCAGTTTTGGTTTTTTGGTGGTATAATATTGATATGAGTGAAATACTATATATTCTCAAAGTCGTTATAATTATCTTAATGCTTCTCCTTATTTACGGTGTTTCTGCGATGCTTATTGTTCCGATTGATTACAGTTATGCTGAACCATTTATCAATACGGCGGTCTTTTTGTTTATGCCCGTCGCAATATTCTTTCCCGATGTATCTGCAAACATAATGCAATTTGTAGCAGGTCTTGAATCGTCTTTTGGAAACGGAAACGGATTTTTTACCGTTTTATTTTCTTTTCTTGTTGTCGCTGTTTATATTGCTATTTGTAGTATTTTTTATGACTGGGCGGAGAAAACAGATAAAAGAAAATATGCAACTCAAATTTAATCTTGGCATGTATTCTGTTAGAGTAACAGAAAAATTATAAATATTTTTAAATTATAGTAGTGGTTACTTTTTAGGGACTTGTCCCGTTAGAAGTAGCCCGGCTACTTCTAACGGGATGTATATAAAAGTAAAAGCATATCCTAAATCAAAAAAAGAAGAGGTTGTTCAAACTTCTGAAAACCGTTTTGAAATAAAAGTAAAAGAAAAAGCGGAAATGAATATGGCGAACAAAAAAATTATAGAACTCGTGGCTCGACATTTTGGAGTGAACGAAGGAAAAGTAAAAATCGTTAACGGACATCAGTCACCCTCAAAATTGTTAAGTATCAACATTGATTAAAAAATTATTAATTAATATAATAAACTCATGAGAAATTTAAAAATACAAGGTATCAATATGGAGGTGACTCCAGCTATTGATCAGCATTTTAGAGAAAAATTAAATGGGTTGGATAAATATATTGATCAAAATGACGAGAGTGTTGAATGCAACGCCAGAGTAAGTAAAGAAACAGGTAGGGCAGGAGATATTTTTAAGGCAGAAGTAAGTTTGCATACATCGGGAAAAAATTTTGGTGCTGTTGCAGAAAATGCCGATATGTATGTTGCGATTGATGATGTAAAAGAAGCGGTAGAAAGAAAAATTATTTCTTACAAAGACAAAAAAAGAAGCATTTTTAAAAGAGGAGCGTCAAAAGCAAAAGATTTGCTTAGAGGTTTCAAAAAGTTTTAATTTTAATAAATAATTATGATTGCAAACGAAAAAATAAATTCGTGGATAGCATATTCAGCTATCGTCGGTGTTTCATTAATAGTAGTTTTTCTTTTTAATGTTATGAGTGAATCAATTAAAAAAGAGAGTGATTTTACAGCTAAAGCAGTTTTTGCGGTTAACAATTCCGTTTCTGGTGCAATAATAGATACAAATTTGGGAGTGATTGAAATAGAGTTTTTTCAAGATGATGCTCCTATGACTGTAAACAATTTTATAAAATTGGCTGACGATGGTTTCTATAATGGAACAAAATTTCACCGAGTCATTCCACAATTTATGATTCAAGGAGGGGATCCGTTGTCAAAAGATGATACGAAAAAAAATCAGTGGGGAACAGGAGGCCCCGGATATACTTTTGAAGATGAAATACATTCAAACAATTTTCATTTAACGGGAACTATTGCAATGGCAAATGCAGGACCAAATACAAACGGAAGTCAGTTTTTTATAAATGTTGTAGACAATAGACATCTGGACAATGCTCATACTGTTTTTGGAAAAGTAAAAAAGGGAATGGATGTTGCAAAAATGATTAGCGAATCTCCAACTAATCCGATAAATAATCAGCCTTTGGTTGATATCGTTATAAACAAAATCACATTAAAATAATCTCAAATTTGACGAATTTTTTCGTCAGTTTCAAGAAAAAGCCCCTCGTCGTATGATATATACGCCTCAGGGCTTTTTCTTTTACTTCCTCAAACCCTGCCTGCCGGCAGGCAGGTTCATTCAAATTTGGGTTTATTTTTAATTGAAGCAGGTGATTAAAAAAAGAGGGAAATTTGCCCTGCCTGCCGGCAGGCAGGTTCGCAAATTTCCCTCTTTTCTCGTCTCTTTCCTTACTACTTACACCTTACTCCTTATACCTTGTTGTTACTTCCCCTCAAAAAATCTTGATAATCCATCTCTTTTTTCCCTTCTGGTAATACTCGCATAATTACAAGTTCCCCATCTTCAAATTTTGCCTCTTTTATTATCACTCTGATTTTTTTATTATTTCTTTCTGTAAAAAAATAAGGCTTATAATTTTGTAGGGCTTGTATCTTTCTATAATTCCAAAAAGGGTCATCATCAAAATTTATTAAAGCTTCTTCTTTGTTTATTTTATCAATATATGTTGCTTTGCTATGATCTTGTTCTTTTGGTTTTATTTTTCCACCTACCCACAAAGGTATGACCTCGTTTAAAAGTCTTCCTCCGACTTCTACCATCATGTTTTCTAGTTCGGTAATTTGGGGAGGCCATCCTTGCCTGCCGGCAGGCAGGTTTTTGATATCCAATTTTTCTTGTTTCAATATAGGCCCATGATCCATATCAGCATCCATCAACATTAATGTCATCCCAGTTTCTTTTTCTTTCAAGATCGCGGATTGCATCGGAGAAGCTCCACGAAGACGAGGAAGGAGAGATGGGTGAACATTGATGGTTCCATATTTAGGAATATCCAAAACATCTTGGGGAATTATTTTCCCGTATGAAGCAACAATAAACAAATCCCAATCAGTTTTTTTTAATTCGTCTAAAAATTCAGGAGTTTTTAATTTTGTTGGTTGTAAGACAGCAATATTATTTTGTTCTGCCCATATTTTTGTTGCAGGAGGTGTCATAACAAGGTTTCTTCCTTTTGGTTTGTCTGGTGTCGCAATTACCAAAGACGGAGCAAATCCTCCATCTTTCATTTTTTCCAAAATTTTTGCAGAAAATTCTGGTGTTCCAAAAAATGCTATTTTTAGTTTCATCCCGTTAGAGATAGGACGCGGACTTTGTTAAACCTCGCATACTATCTATTTAAATTAATTCTAATAAATTTCTTTTGTTAAGTATCCCGTTCCGTGTCCGCGATCTCTAACGGGATTCATCCCGTTAGAGATAGGACGCGGACTTTGTTAAACCTCGCATACTATCTATTTAAATTAATTCTAATAAATTTCTTTTGTTAAGTATCCCGTTCCGTGTCCGCGATCTCTAACGGGATTAATCCCGTTAGAGATAGGACGCGGACTTTGTTAAACCTCGCATACTATCTATTTAAATTAATTCTAATAAATTTCTTTTGTTAAGTATCCCGTTCCGTGTCCGCGATCTCTAACGGGATTCATCCCGTTAGAAATTTTAATAATTAATAAATTTTAACTTAATAAAAAGCAAGTAACTGTTTATTTGAATATTATCCCGCTTGGGCAAAAATCTCTAACGGGACTCGTATTGATTTAATTCTTATTTAAGATTATATTCATTATAGATTATTGCTCTGTTAACAACAAGAAAGGGGAGAGATATGCGAAATCTGGTCAAGGAAAGAAGTATTTCTTTTGGGGAATTTTTGGAAATCATGAAAAAGGCTTATTTAGAAACAACCTTTGCCAAAGAAGAATGTTTTGAAAAATCCATTACACACATGAGGGAAATTTATAATGAGCGTTTGCGAGTTGCGGGAAAGATGACTGTGGATTTTGCAGATATTTGTGCCGAAATTCACACCAGACTTGATCCAGGATTGTGAGGAAAAAAGATGAGAGAAAAAATTTACATCAGAGACGGAAAAGTTGTTATTGTCGAAGATAACACGAGTGATTTTTTTATTTCACTTTGTCTGTTTACTTTATTTTTATTTTTAGCAGATGTAGTTTGTTCCAGAGGACTTTCCATATTTTTTATTGTGCTAGCTTCTCATTTTCTTGTTGAAATACGCAGAATGTTGGAAACACCCACAACTTGCGAAGAAAAAGCCGTCTAACAAAGACGGCTTTTTATATTTTTTAAATAAATAATAAATTTTTAAATTTTATAATTTTTATTGAATAGTTTCACAGTTTTTTATTTTGATTTTCGTCATCTACTTGAAACAAGTCTTTTGCTTTTTCTATAAACAATATTCCATTTAGGTGATCTACTTCGTGTTGAAAAATCTGAGACATTAACCCGTATCCTTTTTTGGTAAAGATTTCTCCGTTTTCGTCATAGGCTCTGATTGTGCAAGACGTTGAGCGGTTTACCTTTCCATATATTCCTTTCACACTAAGACACCCTTCTTCCATCCATTCTTTTTCTTCCGATTGCTCAATTATTTTTGGATTGATAAAGACAGTATTAAAATCTTCACTATCAAAAATACTTTCAGAAATTATAAAAAGACGGAAAGATTTTCCAATCTGAGGTGCTGCCAAAGCGGCCCCATCATTTTTTTTGCTCAATACCTCTTTCATTTCTTTTATTAAATCTTTGATTTGGGTAGATGAAATATCATCGGGTTTTATCTCCGACGCTTTCTTATTTAATAAAGGATTGCCTTTTTGCAAAATTTCCATATACTCAGTATAGGCTAAAATGTTCTAAATATAAAGAGTTTTTGAGGAGGAATAGAATGAATGCATTTCATTATCTTACCTTCGATATTCCTAACGGAACATCAGTGGGTAACCTTTTAAAAAATTTAAATAATAACAACAAAGATCTTTCTTACGAAAATATAGCCTTTCTCTTTGATAAATGCTTATCAAGTTATTTTTATTCAATTGTCTCTGAATTTAATGAGAAACGAGTTTTGCTTTCTTTGGTTTGTTTGACACCACAGATTATCAATGAGCTTTTGGAAGGGAGAGAAGTTGTTTTATCTTCGGGGGCGAAAATATCACAATCCCACCCTATTATAAAAACACCTCCAAATTGTTTTTAAATTTTTTAAAGCACCTTCGGGTGCTTTTATTTTTCACTTGCTCTCTTGTACTCGCTACTTTATACTTTGCTCAATGTTAAAATTTACCATAGAAAAAAAGATGGAAGGAAAGCTGGCGCGAGCTGGTGTTTTGGAAACTTCGCATGGAAAAATTCTGACTCCGTCTTTTGTGACGGTTGGGACAAAGGCAACTGTGAAAGCTTTGACCCCCGAACAGGTCGCCGATTTAGGTGCTCAGGTGGTTCTTGCTAACACCTATCATCTTTATTTACAACCAGGGGACGAGTTGGTTAAAAAGGTAGGTGGTTTACAAAAATTTATGAACTGGTTTGGCCCGACAATGACTGACTCGGGAGGGTTTCAGGCTTTTTCTCTTGGGGTGGCATTTGGTAGCGGGGTAAGCAAAATTGCTTCGGCTGACAAGAAAGACATTGTAAACAGATGTGGAGAGATGAGTGATGGCGAGGGTTGTTCGTTGGCAAAAATAGACGAAGACGGTGTTACTTTTAAATCACACATAGATGGCAGTTTTCACAAATTTACTCCGGAAAAATCAATTCAAATTCAGCACAATATCGGAGCGGATATGATTTTTGCATTTGATGAATGTACTTCACCAAATGCAGATTACGATTATCAGAAAGAAGCAATGGACAGAACGCATCGCTGGGCGGAAAGAAGTTTGGATGAACACAAAAAACTTAATGCAGAAAATAAAATTTCTCTTTTTGGAATTGTGCAAGGAGGTCGTTTTGAAGATTTACGAAAAGAAAGTGCCGAGGTGATATCAAAAATGGATTTTGATGGATTTGGAATTGGTGGATCTTTTAACAAAGAAGATATGAATACTGCTGTTGGTTGGGTGAATAAAATTTTGCCGGAAGATAAACCCAGGCATTTGTTAGGAATAGGCGAGCCAGAAGATTTGTTTGGTGGGGTAGAAAATGGAATAGATTTGTTTGATTGTGTTGCTCCAACTAGAATGGCGCGTAATGGTACTTTACATACCAAGGATGGAAAAATAAATATTTTGAATGCAAAATTTAAGGACGATTTTTCACCTATTGATAAAGATTGTAAATGTTATACTTGCAAAAATTACACAAAATCTTATCTAAGTCATTTATTTAGAGCAAAAGAAATGTTGGGCAGTACTCTGGCAACAATTCATAATTTGTATTTTATAAACAAACTAGTCGCAGATATTCGCCAATCAATAATAGACGAAAGTTTTGATCAGTTTAAAAAAGATTTTTTGGGAAAATATAAGAAGGAGTAAGGAGAAAGGGTTAAGGTATAAGGAGTAAGAAGCAACCCAGAAAAATTTTTAATTTTTAATTTATAATTTTTAAACAATTCCTGCCTGCCGGCAGGCAGGTTTAATGAAATAATTTTATAAACACGAAGAAATTTTCTTTGGCAAATTTCGTATTTAAAAATTGGAATATTATAAAATTTAATCATTGTTTTTAAATTAAAAATTAAAAATTGAAAATTTTCGTTCGCTGTGTTAATCTTTCTTTTAGATTGTTTTTTTAAACTTCATCTTTATTAATGGGGTAAATATGAAAAGACAGGGTGGTTCACACGATGCTTTAAAGGCACAGAGGTCCAATCTCGCTCGTGAATGGCATTATTCCAATATTGAAAGAATTGCCGTGGAGCAAGTTGATAAAGAAAAAAGATCAAAAAGGTTTAATATTATTTTTAATAGAAAAATCAAAAAAGGGGAAGAAATTGATTTAGGGATCGGTATAAAAGCCCTTGTTCGTTCTGTCGGTTCTGACGGAATTATTACATTGGAAAATCGAGACGAAATTGATCCCTTAGACCTTTTGAATCTTTAAAATAAACACAACCCAATTGAGACGTCAAACGTTTCAATTGGGTTGTTTTATATTTTTCTTGACTTTTTAGGTGATTTTGTGGAATATTAACCCCAGATATTCGTTCTATACAAACATCAATTGAATAAGGAGAAAATTGTGAAGAGAATTTTTGCAAAATGGTTTTTCTTTTTTGTTTTTGTATTTACTAATTTGTGTATTTTTCGTCACCTTATCACAGGAAATAGATATTTAAATGAGGAGGAATTCCTTTATATACTTTCACTGTCTTTGTTTTTTGGGCTACTTTTGTCGCTCATTTGGCAGGTTTTTGCCGAAAAAAGAGCTTACGAAAAATACATCATCGAAGAGATAAATTACATTAACAAGTTATATAAAAATAATATTACAACCGCAAGCAGTTTGGTATTTGATTTTCTTTCCAGATCAAAAGCCATTTTACAACACCCTGACTGGGTGTTAGCTATTGGTTCAAAAAAAGAAAAAATTGATTCGTTTTTATTGGATAAAGATTGCACGGCAGAATTTATTTCTGGATGTGTCACCCAACTTAGTTCTTCTTTACGATTCGGTGAGCATGACGGAGAATATGAGAAACTTTTGGGTATTTTTCTTGGAATAACTCAATCCTTAAATTATCCTGCCAAATGCGAATCTTTTCCAAGTTTTAAATTGGTGGGAGGAAGATTATCCAACTCTTATTCTGTCAAGGAAAATATTCTTCCTTTCAAATCTAGTTTTTTCTTTCAGCAATTAAGAGAAATAAGAAATCATTTTAAAGAAAAACAAGACGAACTGGAAAAAGAAATTGAGCGTCTTGAAAAGCTTGAAATTGAAGAGCAAAAATAAAAAACAGCCGAAGGTTTCGCTTGCGAAACCTTCGGTTGTTATTGTTTCAAATATAAAAATAATCTTAAACTTCTCATGGTCGTGAAAAGTTTAAGATTGTTTTTATATATAAAACTATTGTTGTTTTAAATATTGTCCCACCTTCCACCAAAACAATTTTTGTTGATCTTTGATAGATTTTTTGCTTTGTCTTACCTCTGACCAAAATTCGTATATTTTTTTCTCAGGGATTCTTTTGAAAAATCCTAGATAGAAACTAAAAGACCCTTTACCATTTTTAGAATTTTCTCCAAAATAATTTCTAATCTCATTAACAAGATAATGTTTTTCAGAATGAAGGCTTTTTTTAATGGGTTTTGTTTCTGACAAAAAAGACCCGATTGTTTTTATCTCGCCGTCGTTACCTCTTTTCTCTGTTACGATTTTCTTTTTTACAATTTTTTTCTTTATATCTTCTCGTGACAATTTTTTAAAAAATTTTATTGTCTCTTTATTTTCTTTTTTAAAATCAAAACTGTTCAAATTTTTTACGATTTTTGTTGGCGTTATTTTTTGAAAGATTTCCTCAATTTTAAAATTTGTTTTTTGAGAGCCAAG
>JAQTWD010000037.1 GCA_028689435.1 Minisyncoccota bacterium
CGACCTTTTTTACATGCGGAGCTAACATATTTGATATATTTACGGTTAATGTTGATAATGTCATTACCGCCAAATATACCTAAAACTTAATGTTTTGGGTATTACCGATGTATCTCATCTTTTTCATAGAAGTCCATAAAGTTTATAAAGTTTATAAAGTTTATAAAGTTTATAAAGTTACGCACAGAATCAAGGTCAGGTCTTGGGGAAGCGGGAATTGACCTTTTAAAATAAAGGATTTTTAGTATTGACAAAAGAGTTGTCTTATACTATAATAATAAAAGAATAAGGGCTGGCTATGGGAGGCTGGCTCAAAAAAGAAAGAAGGAGAAAACTATGTCTCTCCAAGAAAAAAAGGAGCTGTTGATTCAGCTCCGTCAGATGGGTTTGCCGGAGAAGGATATCATGGCGATCATGAAAGTCGCCTGAACCTTCTCAAAATCCCCCCGAGCTTCGGCTTCGGGGGATTTTTATTTACCCGAGGTCCGACCTCGGGTAAACAATATTTTCATTCATACATTCAATTGAATGTATGAATGAAAATAAAATATTTGGATTTTAAAAAGATAAGGAAAGGACAAAAAAATTTTGACTATAAAATTTACGGTCGTAAGTTTTGTAGTAAAAATTTTTTATCCAAAATAAATAAAGAGGGATTTTGTTAAAACAAAATCCCTCTTTATTTATTTCTTGTCTTTACTTACACCTTACCCCTTAATCCTTACACCTTAAACCTTATCCCTTATCCCTTACACCTTACCCCTTAATCCTTACACCTTAAACCTTACCCCTCACACCTTACTACTTGCTACTCAATTTATCCGGTCTATGGTTTGGACAATTTTTGTCACTACATCTCTCAGGAATAGTTTTTGTTCCTTTCATCATCAGTTTGCCACACATATAACAAAGATTTCCTGTTGGCTCTGCTTTGATAGCCAACTTACAATCGGGATAATTTGAGCAAGAATAAAATTCTCCAAAACGGCCCCTTCTTTTTACCATATATCCATTTTTACATTCGGTACATTTAACACCAGTAGAATTTTTTCTTTCCAATTCTTCATCTTTTTTTACAAATTTACATTTTGGATAATTTGAACAAGCGATAAATCTTCCAAATTTTCCGTCTCTCTCCATCAAAGGATTTCCACATTCAGGACATGGTTCACCAGTTTCTTTTGGTCCTTCCAATTCTTTTCCTTCTATTGTTCGAGCTCCATTACAATCGGGAAACTTGGCACAACTCATAAATTTTCCATTTTTTGCAAGTTTAATAACCATTGCGCCCCCACATTCGGGACATTTAAATTCTTTTGGCGCATCACCTAAATTGGTTATTTTTTCCACACCTTCTTTCGATTTTATGTCTTTTGTAAAAGGCGTGTAAAATTCTGTGAGAGTTTTTACATAATCTCTTTCTCCGTTTGCAATTTCGTCCAATTCGTTTTCCATTTCTGCGGTAAACGAATCACTGATGTAGTTTTCAAAATGCTTTTCCAAAAATGTGCTAACTACTTCACCTGTGTCTGTCGGTCGTAAAGCAGTTCCTTCTTTGTCGGCATAAGCACGGTCTTTTAGTGTCTTTATAATTGTCGCATAAGTAGATGGGCGACCAATCCCTCTTTTTTCTAATTCTTTGATCAATCCAGCTTCGGAATATCTTTGTGGCGGTTGAGTTTGTTTGTCTTCTACATTCATCTTCAACAAATCCAAAGTCTCTCCAATTTTTATTGCAGGCAATTCTGTATCTTCTCCACGAGCAGAAGGATCAGCCAAAAGCCATCCATCAAAAAGAACTCGCGATCCATTTATATTAAATTCTGGTATTTTTTCTTTTCCCTCAACATCAACGACAATTTTTGATCTTAATATTTTTGCATCAGACATTTGAGAAGCAATCGTTCTTTGCCAAATCAATCTATACAATTTTTTCTGTTCATCGGTTGATCCGACATTTTCTTTTGTTATGCTAGTTGGACGAATAGCCTCGTGCGCTTCTTGTGCATTTTTTGACTTTGTTTTGTAGACTCTTGCTTCAACATATTTCTTGCCATACTTTTTTTCTATTTCACTTAAAATTTGTTTTTGGGCAGTTTGACTAAGTGTTGTGCTGTCAGTTCTCATATAGGTAATGTATCCTGCCTCGTACAATTTTTGTGCAATACCCATTGTTTTGCTCGGAGCAAAACCTAGTCTAGAGCTGGCCGTTTGTTGCAGTGTAGATGTAGTAAAAGGAGCACGAGGAGATCTTTTTGCCTCGGTTTCTTTTAGATCGGCGACTTTCCAAGTGCCGTTATTTCCGATTTCAAGAATTTTTTCTACTTGGTTTTTGTCCCTTGGTTCCTCTGAACAATTCAAGGTAAAAGTAGTCGCGGATTTTGTTTTTACATCGGCAGTGATTACCCAATAGTCTTCTGGGATAAAAGCTTTTATCTCTCTTTCTTTTTCAACTAAAATACGCAAAGCAGGGGATTGAACCCTTCCCGCAGAAAGACCATAGCGAACTTTTTTCCAAATCAAACCACTAAGATCATATCCAAAAAGTCTGTCCAAAACACGACGAGCTTCTTGCGCTCGTCTTAAATTATCATCTATCTCTCGGGGGTGTTTCAAAGCTTCTTTAATAGCGTCCTCTGTAATTTCGTTAAAGGTAACCCGTTTAATTTTTAATTTTGAATTGTCATTTTGACTTTTGATTTTTGACTTTTGATTTTTAAGCAAGTCTTCTTCCAAGACTTGCTTTAGGTGCCACGCAATAGCCTCTCCCTCGCGGTCTGGATCGGGAGCAAGAATAATCTCGTCAGCTTTTTTTGCGAGAGTCTGCAATTCTTTTATTATCCTTTCTTTTCCTTTGATTGTTTCATAGTTGGGCACAAAACCTGCCTCTATATCTATGGCTGTTTTATTGCTTTTTGGCAAATCACGAATATGTCCCACAGATGATGTGACGACGTAATCTTTACCAAGATATTTATTAATAGTCTTTGCTTTCGCAGGAGACTCTACTATCAAAAGTTTTGACATAGTTAGACAAAGTATAACAGATTTCTTTTTTTTGCAAGAGAATAAATAAATATACCAATATACAAATGATACGAATTATACTAATGCAATACAAATATTACATAATAAAATTTCTAATTATTAATTTCGAATTTCGATTAAATATTTAATTATTAAATTTTAATTTCTAAATTTGACGAAATTTGCTTCGCAAATTTCTTCGCCGTGTTTCTAAATTAATTTATTTAGAATTCGGTTTTGAATCGAAATTCGAAATTAGAAATTTTCAACCCCACACCAACTATTTTTTAAAATAGTTGGTGTGGGGTTGACAAATATTTATTTTGTTATAGTATATTGGCAGGATTCAACGGCGTTTGTGCCGTTGAGAAATTTAAAATTTTTTGTTTTTAGGAGGTTTACCATGGCAAAGTCACTGGTAGGAATTCAGGTACTGGAGAAAGTCGCCGGCTGGAAAATGATCGCCGAGAGAACGAACGAGACAGAGGAAGCGGTTCAGACCGGAGAGGCAAAACCTGCCGAGTTCCGTATCTATCGGAACGACGAGATGGGTGTCGAGATTCATGTCCGGCGTTCGCTGGTAAAGGAAGGCCTCGATTTCTTGCCAGGGATGGTCAAGGATGTTGAGACCGGCAAGGACCTCTGGAACTTCTTTACCGAGAAGGAGAGTGGTTTCAAAGGTCTCGGCCATTTGCTCGCCATTAACGGCGAGGTGGTCATCGGGCTGGATGAGTGGGGTAATTTAAAGAAAGTCGTCCCCATCGCCGATCTGTGCAAACAGAAGACCGTCGTCGTTGACGGTGTGTCCAAGACTGTCGGTGGCCGTGGTGTTCTCGCTACGGTTCAGCTCAAGCATTCGGTCGCCGAAGCGCTCTCGTCCGATCAGGGTCGGAGCATCAAGGCCTTCATCACCGATGCCGAGCGCACGGTGATGCGTAAGCTCGATGACGCCCGAAAGGCCGGTGAGGAACGTGAACGACGGGCAAAGGAAACCGCGCGTCGTGATCGGATTGCCAAGATCAAGGCCCGCCAGCAGATCTCCGGTGTGGTTGTGGAGGGTGGCAGGGGTTCCCGTTGGGCAACTCCTGTTACCGAAGACGAGTGGATGTCTTTCGGGACCAGTGATGGCATGGTCGCCATCGTTTCCGGCTTTACCGAGGATGGTAAACCCATCGTCCCGGAAGATGGGGTGGTGGAAGCCTTTTTTATCCAGTACTGCAAGGGCGGAGGAGGAAAGCCTGAGAAGAAGGCGCGTGTGATGATTCGTCTGCGTGGCTACGGCGAACAGCCCGAGCCCGCGAAGGAAACATCAGTTTCTGCACCGACTCTCGTCAAGTTGGAAACCGTTTTTATCGAGGTTTCCAAGGATCAGGCGAAATCCCTCGGCATCGATTTCGGATTTCAGGAAGTCAGCCTTACCGACGCCGATGGCCTTTCCACCCTGCGCAAGGCAGGGCTGAACAGTGGTGCGCTCGTCGCGATCTCCGCCACCGACGGATCCAATCGGATCCAGGTGGAGAAGTTCGTTGATGGTCGTACCCAGACCCTCGGCCTCTTCGAGCCGATCATGATGTGATCGCGCTCTAGCGGCCTAAACCCGTCGTTGCATGTTGGATTCGTCCAGCATCCGCAATGACGGGTTTTTTGATTCTATTGACATATTTGTTATTTTAATTAGTATTTAGACAGAATTCTTTTTTTATTTTATAACTTAAGGAGGTTTATATGGCGACCGAAAAAGACTGGGAAAAATGGAAAGAGATAAATGGCAACCCGGAAGGACTTAGTCCGACCGAGCTGATGGATGCTCGTTATCGTCATGGCAGAGCCGAGGCCGTAAGGGCAATCACTTGCCCGCCTGGGAGAGATCCTGAGGTGTGGCATGACCAAGTGCAAAATTTTCTGGTGTCCAAGGAATTTGGATATCGCGTTCATTGATGAAGAGAGGGGGGGTAGGCGGAGTGTCGCAAGACACTTCGCCTATTTTTTTGTGTATATTTTAATATATTCTAATAATTATAATATGTTATTATTTATAGTGTTTATTATTTAATAATTTTTAATTTTGCATTGTCATTTTGACTTTTGATTTTTGCATTTTAACTTTTTAATGTGTATCTAAAATCGTTAGAAATTTCTGGATTTAAATCGTTTGCTAAAAAAGATTCTTTGGATTTTACATCGCCAATTTCTGCTATTGTTGGACCAAACGGATCAGGCAAATCAAATGTCGCCGAAGCTTTTCGGTTTGTTTTGGGTGAACAATCTTTAAAATCTTTGCGAGGTAAAAGAGGAGAAGATTTAATATTTTCTGGATCAAAAAATGAAAGATCTTTGAATAGAGCTGGTGTAAAAGTAGTTTTTGATAATATAACAAGATTTTTAAATATTGATTTTGATGAGGTCTCAATTGAGAGAGTAGTATTTAAAGACGGTGTAAATCAGTATTTTATAAACGGAACACAAGTTCGTTTGAAAGACATTATTGAATTGTTGGCAGGAGCAAATATTGGTTCTTCTGGACATCATATTATTTCACAAGGAGAAGCGGACAGAATTTTGAGTGTAAATATAAAAGAGAGAAGAGAGATGATAGAAGATGCGCTGGGACTTAAAATTTATCAATACAAAATAAATGAAAGCGAAAAGAAATTGGACAAGGTAGAAGAAAATCTTCAGTCGGTAGAGTCTTTGCGAAGAGAAATAAAACCACACCTAAGATTTTTGGAAAAACAGGTAAAGAAAATAGAACAGTCGGTAGAATTGCGAGACAAATTAAGAGACTTGTACAAAGAATATTTCAAAAGAGAGGATGTTTATTTGAAGTATCAAAAAAATTATATTAGAGAACACAAAAATCCTCTTGAAGAAAAGATGCGTGTTTTAAACGAGGATTTGGCAGATGCAAAAGAGATTTTGAAAAAAGAATCAAACAGTACTCCGAAAGATAATCAAGAATTGATTGAAATTGAGGAAAGATTGAGTGAAAAAAGAAAAGAAAGAAGTAATCTAACAAGAGAAATCGGACAGTTGGAAGGAATGATTGTTTTTGAAGAAAGAAGAATTGTAAGAGAAGAATCGAGACAAGAGCAAGAAGACGATAGAGTGATCAAGTTTAAAGATGTAAAAAATTTCTTGTTTGATTTGCAAGACAGTTTTGAAGAATACAAAAATCTATCCATAACAGATGCACTGGGAAAAATAAAACATTCTATTTCTTTTTTCTTGAGCCAAAATTCAAAAACAGCAGAAAATGTTCAGATTGATAAAAGCGAAATAGATAAATTGAAAAAAGAAAAAAATGAATTGGAAAGAAAGTTGGAAGTGGTTACTCGCGAAGAGAGAGAATTGATTGATGCTTTTGAGAATATAAAGAGACAATTTGAAAAAGACAAAGATTCTAGCCGTATTGCAGAATTAAAAATATTTGAAATCAACGCCAAAAAAGCAGAGACGGAGGCAAGACTTAATTCTATTAAAGAGCTTGAATATAAGGTGAGTATGGAAGATGAAAATTTCAAAAAAGAATTGAACGAGGCTTTTGTGTTGGCAGGTAGAGAATCTACTCAATTTTTTGGTTTTCAAATTACCGAAGAAGAAGTGATGCGAGAAGAAAGAAAATTGCAGATGGAAAGAGGGAGAGAAATAGAAAAAATAAAAATTAAATTGGAAGATATGGGAGCAGGATCTAGCGAAGAAGTTTTGAAAGAATATGAAGATGTAAAAAACAGGGAAGAATTTTTAACAAGAGAAATAGAAGATTTGGAAAAATCTGCGATTTCTTTGAAAGATTTGATTATGGAATTGAAAGAAAAATTGAATGTGGAATTTAGAGAAGGAACGGAGAAAATAAACAAACAATTTAGTGAATTTTTCAGCTTGATGTTTGGAGGAGGAAGAGCCGAATTGCTCATTGTTAAAAATAAAAAGAGAAGAAGAAATGATTTTGGTTTAGACCTGGAAGGAGAGATTGCTGAAATGGAAGACGAAGAAGAAACAGAAGAGGGAATTGATATAAATGTTTCTTTGCCAAATAAAAAGACCAAAGGTTTGCAGATGCTTTCCGGAGGAGAAAGATCTCTTACATCTATTGCACTTTTGTTTGCGATGTCACAAATAAAACCACCTCCGTTTATTATTTTGGACGAAACAGATGCGGCACTGGACGAAGCCAACTCTCGTCGTTATGGAGATATGATAGAAAGCCTTTCAAAATATTCTCAGTTGATTTTGATTACACATAACCGAGAGACAATGTCCCGCGCAGGAATATTGTATGGAATTACGATGGGAATGGATGGGGTGTCGCGGTTGTTGTCGGTCAAACTGGAAGAAGCCGTGAAAGTCGCGAAGTAGTTTATAAAGTTATAAAGTTTGTAAAGTTATAAAGTACAAAGAAAAAAACCGCTCAAATGAGCGGTTTTTTGTTTTTTAAATTAGATGTTTGGTGTGTTGTTGCAATATTTTTCAAAATAGTTTATCTTTGTTTCCAGAGAATCTTTTCAAAATCCACTCTTTAAGTAAGGAGAAATTATGAGTGCAACACAGGTAAATTTTGTTCACAAAAAAAGAGGTATTCTTTCAGGTATTAGAAACCCCACCCAAGACGAAAGAGATTTTTTCTATAGAAACCTTTCCAAAGAACTCGGAGAAGTTTCTTTGGTTGGTTGTATTGATGGCGAAAATGGTTTGGAATATATTGTCCATATATTGAAACTTGTTGGTTGTTATTACCTTCTTCGTTTAGGTGAAGAGATGGAGTATCTTCGTGTTGACCTTGCCTAGAACAAAAACCGCTTGCCCTTTGGGGTGAGCGGTTTTTTAATTTTTGTATCAATAAATTTTGCTTTGCCAAAATTTATTGGGCTATAAGCTATTGGCTATCAGCTATTAGCTTGTTTCTATTATTTCAAAATCTATCGTTCTTTTTTCCAAATCAACACTTAATAATTTTATTTTTACTTTGTCACCCAGTGTGTATTTTTTTCCACTGCGTTCTCCAACAATACGATAATTTTTTGGATCAATATTGTAATGATCGTCTTTCAATGTTCGCACACTTACCAATCCTTCGGCTTTTGTTTTTT
>JAQTWD010000038.1 GCA_028689435.1 Minisyncoccota bacterium
ATAATTCTTCATAACAAAGACTTCGTTATTTGTTGATAATATTGACCTTTTTAAAGTAATATTATTTTAACAGAAACGAGGTTTTTGTTTTTGCCAAATTATTCCTGGTTCAGAGTTGAATTCAAGAAAATATTTTTTAGCTTATTTTGTCTATGATATAATGGATAAATTATGAAGCAAAAAGAGGCGTTGGAAATTTTAAAAATGGGACACAATGTCTATTTGACCGGTGCGGCTGGTAGTGGTAAAACACACCTTCTCAATCAATACATAAATTTTTTGAAAAAAAATGATGTTAGTGTAGCAGTAACGGCATCAACTGGGATTGCATCTACTCATTTAAACGGGATGACGATCCACTCTTGGGCGGGGATAGGAATAAATGATGATTTAAATGAATGGGAATTGGATTCTCTTTTGCAAAAAAGTCATTTAGCAAAAAGATTTCAAAATACAAAAGTTTTGATAATAGATGAGGTATCCATGTTGCACCACTATCGTTTGGATTTGATAGATAAAGTTTGTAGAGCTTTTAGACAAAAAGATTTTCCTTTTGGTGGAATGCAGGTTATTTTGTCTGGAGATTTTTTTCAGTTGCCTCCGATAAGTAAAAACAACGGAGAATTTTGTTTTATAAACAAGGCAAATGTTTGGGAGAATATGGATTTAAAAATTTGTTATCTTGATGAGCAATATCGTCAGGATTGTGATACTCTTACAAACATTTTGAATAATATTAGACAAGATAATGCAGGAGAAAATGTTTTGACTCCTTTTAGGTTGCGATAAAAAAAACAAATCCATTCGGAAATAGTTCCCCAAAAACTTTAAACGCCAAATGCCGATATTGATATTATAAACAACCAGCACTTGGACACATTAGATGGATTTTCAAAGATTTTTGAAATGCAGACAAGGGGAAATAGAAAGTTGGTGGAAATATTAAAAAAAAGCTGTCTCGCTCAAGAAGAATTGAGATTGAAAAAAGGTGCTGTTGTTATGTTTCTAAAAAATAATCCTATTAAGAAGTATGTAAATGGAACGCTTGGTAAGGTCACAGATTTTAGCGCAGGAGGATTGCCGATTGTTAAAACATATGATGGAAGGACAATAGAAGTAGAAGAAGAATCTTGGGTGATTGATGAAGATGGAAAAATAAAAGCCGAGCTTAAACAGATTCCTTTGCGTTTGGCGTGGGCGATCACGATTCATAAAAGTCAGGGAATGAGTTTGGATTGTGCAGAAATTGATTTATCAAAATCTTTTGTAGAGGGTATGGGATATGTGGCACTTTCCCGTGTAAAAAAAATAGATGGCTTGCGATTGATGGGTTTGAATGATATCGCTTTGAGAGTGAATAAAGAAGTTTTTGAATTGGACAAAAAATTGTTACTTTTTTCTGAAAAGGCTGTTGATGAATTGAATAGTTTTTCTGAAAGTGAAATCAGAAAAATTCAGGAAACTTTTTTAAATTTAGTCAGTCCAACAAAAGAAGAAAAACAAGAAAGTCTCTCAACTTATGAAAAAACAAAATTATTGATAAACGAAAAAATTTCTTTACAAGAAATGGCAGATAAAAGAGAAGTGACCAAAGAGACGATTGTCGGTCATATTGAAAAATTACTTGAATCTGGCGAAAAGATTGATATTGATTATATTAAAAAAAGTTATGACAAAAATAGATTAGAAAAGATATTAAAAGCATTTAAAAAGACGGGTGACAAAAAATTGACCCCTGTTAAAGAAATTTTGGGTGACAGTTTTGGTTTTGATGAAATAAGAATTGCGAGATTGTTTTTGAAAAAATAAAATAAACAGGAACCGAGTCCCTGTTTTTTCATTTTAACAGTATTCTTGTTGGAGTGTCTTTTGGATATGTTAGAATTTAATCTATGATAATCAAAAATATTGATGAATTAGGAACATCTAAGTTAAAGAGAGATGCTTTGGAAATATTGGAAGCAGGATACGAAGCCATTATGGTAGAGCGTCTTTTCAAATCAAAAATAGAAGTAAGAGACGGACATATTTGTTTTGCTGACCAAAAAATTTGTCTCAACGATTATGAAAGGATTTTTGTTGTTTCTATTGGAAAATGTGCGGTTAGTTCGGCAAAAGCATTGGAAGATATTTTGGGAAATAAAATAACGAGTGGTATTGTTTTAGATGTAAAAAAAGATGAATTTAAAAATTTACTTTCAGAAGAAGGAACACACCCTTTTCCTTCTGCAAAAAATGTTTTTGTAACTGAACAAATTATTGAAATGTTGAAACAAGCAACAAAAAAAGATCTTGTTTTGACAGTTATCTCGGGCGGAGGATCTGCGTTGTTGTGTTTGCCTTATAAAACAGATTTTCAAAATCAAAAAGAATTTATTGAAGAGCTGATGAAAAAAGGAGCAAATATAACCGAGATAAATACGGTTAGAAAACACACTTCTTCTATAAAGGGCGGACAATTTGCCGAGTTTACATATCCTGCAAAACTGGTTTCTTTTATTTTATCCGATGTCCCTGGAGACGATCTAAGCGTGATTGCTTCTGGTCCAACTGTGATGGACAAAACAACAATCAAAGATGCAGAGGATGTTTTAAAAAAATATGATATGCAAAATTCTATGCGTCGTTTAAATATTTCTTTAAAGGAAACACCTAAAAAAGAAAAATATTTTGAAAATGTCACTAATATTCTTTTGGGATCAAATATGGTTGGTCTTGAAGCGATGAAAAGAAAGGCAGAGGATTTAGGGTATGACGCATATATAGAAGACAACAAATTAGAAGGAGAAGTTGTTTCTACGGCGGAAAAAATTGTTACAAAAAATTATTTGCCGAAAAGCTGTCATATTTGGGGAGGAGAAACTACGGTTAAGGTCAAAGGAAATGGAATAGGCGGAAGAAATCAAGAATTTGTTTTGGCGAGTTTACCATATATTGTTCCAAACATGGTGGTTATGGCTTCGGCATCTGATGGTTGGGACAATAGTGACAGAGCAGGGGCAATCGGTGACAAAGATTTGTTTAAGCGAGCATCTGAGGAGGGGCTTGAAGCAAAAGATTTTTTGAAGGAAAATAATTCGTATGAATTTTTCAAAAAAGTTGGGGGACATATCAATACGGGAAGAACAGGGGCGAATGTCGCGGATTGGTATTTTGTCCTTACAGGTGAGGATAGCGAATAATTTCTTTGTGCTAGAATAAAGAAGTATTAATTAATTAATTTGAAAATTTATGTTCAAGAAAACTTTTGTAATACCAGCCATGATCGGTACTTTTTTGTTTGGTTTGGCCGTTCCAGCACAGGCCGCTTTAAATTCATCTCAGATAAATTCAATAATTCAGTTATTAGAATCATTCGGGGCAGATCAAAGTATCATCAATAATGTCAGGGTTTCTTTAGGAGGAGAAACTGTTTCTGTTACACCTATTTGTGAGAAAGTTTATCTCAAATATAATCTTTATTTAGGAGTAAAGGATAGTGAGACAGAGGGCGATGTTACCAAATTGCAAAGGTTTTTAGCAAATGATCCAGATATCTATTCAGAAGCACTTGTTACAGGTTTTTTTGGCCCAATGACAGAGCAGGCTGTTAAAAAATGGCAATCAAAACAAGAGATTGTTTCTTCTGGTTCTCCAGAGACAACTGGTTATGGAGTTGTTGGTTTTCAAACTAGAACAAAAATACAATCAATTTGTGGAATTTCGAAACCCACAGTTGTTTCTACTATAAAAGTATTATCACCAAACGGAGGTGAATCTCTAAGAGCTGGTGAATCTTATATAATTCGATGGGAATCTTCAAATTTACCCACTTCCGACGTAATTTTATATTTAATAGACAAGGGGGGTAATGTGACTCTTAGATTGGGAAATCAGCCAAATACAGGAACTTATTCGTGGAGTGTTCCGTCAGATTTTGTTCCCGCTGGAACGACAGGAAGTTTTAAAATTGTTGTAGGCTCAAATGATAAAGGCCCAAGTGTAGAGGATCAAGGAGATAGTTATTTTAATGTTATAGGAGGGTTAGTTTCAGAAAACCAAGTAACTATTGATCAAGTAGTTTCTAAAGCTTCTGATTTAAATGAGGTCTATACGGGAGGGATCGCTTATATTACAGGAAAAGGCTTTCTCTCTAAAAATACAGCATGGTTCGGCGATATCCCAGTTTCTGTAAGTAGTTCCAATGGAGTGGATATTACTTTATCCGTACCATTTAATTTGGTTGGAAAATATCTTTTCAAAATTACTAATGATAACGGTTCTAGCGCTTCTAGAACGATAACCGTGTCAAATTTAAACACATCCGAATCTAAAATTATTGTTAATGAGGTCGTTGCAAAAGCTTCTGACTTAAACGAAGTTTATTCTGGTAAGACAGCTTATATATATGGATCTGGATTTTTGGTAGAAAATAATACCGCTTGGTTTGGAGATATTCCTGTTGTTGTAAGTAGTTCAAATGGAAAAAATATTGAATTTACAGTTCCTAGTGACTTGTCACCGGGAAAATATAATTTTAAAGTTACTCATGCTAATGGTCAGAGTGATTCCAGCGTGGTAACTGTTACAAAATTGAATTGGTAATAGATTATTTAATAGTATTAAAAATTTTAAAAATTTAGAGAAATATGGAAAACAAACAGAGTGTTATTTGGTTTAAAAATTTGACCAATAAAGATGTTCCTTTGGTTGGAGGAAAAAATGCATCTCTTGGAGAGATGTATCAAAAGCTTACTGGAAAAGGAGTAAATATCCCAAACGGTTTTGCTACGACTGCGGAGGCCTATGTAAAATTTATGAAAGAAAGCGGAACGATGGATGAGATAAAAAAAATCTTGAAAGATTTGAATACCCACGATATAAGAAATCTTATGACAAGAGGAGAGAAAGTTAGAAAAGTTATCTTAAAAGCAGAATTCCCAGAAGATTTGAAAAGAGATGTTGTTTCAGCTTATAAAGAATTGTCCAAGCTCTATGGCACAGCAAATGTTGATGTTGCTGTCCGTTCTTCTGCTACCGCAGAAGATTTACCCGACGCTTCTTTTGCAGGACAACAAGAAACATATTTGAATATTAAGGGAGAAAAAGAATTGTTGATTGCTGTTAAAAAATGTATCGCGTCATTGTTTACAAATAGAGCGATTTCTTACAGAGCGGATAAAGGTTTTGATCATTTCAGCATTTCTCTTTCTGTGGGTATCCAAAAAATGGTTCGTTCTGATTTGGCGAGCTCGGGTGTTATGTTTTCTATTGATACAGAATCCGGATTTGAAAATACAGTTTTGATAAGCTCTATTTATGGTTTAGGAGAAAATATTGTTCAGGGTAGAGTAACTCCGGACGAGTTTTATTATTTCAAACCAACAAAATCCATAATCTCAAAAACAATAAATAAAAAAGATGTAAAAATGGTTTATACATCAGATTTAAAAAATCCAGTTAAAAATATTGCAGTAAGTTCTGCTGATCAGGCAAAGCAATCTATAACTGATAACCAAGTAAAACAGTTGGCCGAATGGGCAATTATTATTGAAAAGCACTACAATCGTCCGATGGATATGGAATGGGCACTAGATGGTAGAGACAAAAAACTTTACATCGTACAAGCTCGTCCTGAGACTGTTCAGAGTCAGAAAAATAAAAATACTATTGAAGAATATAAATTGAAAGAAAAAGGAGATGTAATAATCACAGGACAAAGTATTGGACAAAAAATTGGTGCTGGTGTTGTTAACAAGATTATGAATGTTAAAGACATCACCAAATTTAAAAAAGGACAAGTTTTGGTAACTACTATGACTGATCCCGATTGGGAACCAATTATGAAAATTGCTTCTGCAATTATTACAGACAAAGGAGGACGTACTTGTCACGCAGCGATTGTTTCCAGAGAATTGGGTATTCCTTGTGTTGTTGGAACAGAAACAGGTTCAGGTCTTTTGAAATCAGGACAAAAAGTAACTGTGAATTGTTCGGACGGAGAAACAGGAAAGGTTCACAAAGGAGAATTGAAATACGAAGTGATAAAAACTGATATTGGAAATCTTGAAAGACCAAAGACAAAAATAATGTTGAATCTTGGGGAACCAGAGTTGGCTTTTTCAAGTTCATTTATTCCAAATGATGGAGTAGGATTGGCGAGACTTGAATTTATCATCAACAATACTATCAAGGCTCACCCTTTGGCTTTAATAAATTTTAGTAAACAAGATACTAAGACTAAAAAAGAAATTGAAGCTTTCACTCTCGGCTATAAAGATAAAAAACAATTTTTTGTTGATAAGCTTGCCGAAGGAGTTGCTCGAATCTCGGCTGCTTTCTATCCAAAACCTGTGATCGTTAGACTTTCAGATTTCAAGAGTAACGAATATGCAAATTTGATCGGTGGCCGTTCATATGAACCAGTGGAATCAAATCCAATGATAGGATACAGAGGAGCGTCTCGTTACTACTCACCAGAATTTTTGCCAGCATTTGAATTGGAATGCAAGGCATTGGTCAAAGTTCGTGACGAGATGGGATTAACCAATACAAAAATAATGGTACCTTTCTGTAGAACAGTTGACGAGGGGAAAAGAGTTCAAGAGATTATGGCAAAGTATGGTTTGAAGAGAGGAAAGAATGGATTGGAAATTTATGTTATGGCAGAGATTCCATCAAATATTATTTTGGCGGAACAATTTGCGAAGATTTTTGATGGATTTTCAATTGGTTCAAACGATTTGACTCAGCTGACTTTGGGAATTGATAGAGACTCAACAGGAACATTGGATGTGGCTGGAGTTTCAAATGAAAACAACGAAGCGGTTAAGATTTTGATTGCTGATCTGATTGAAAAAGCCAAAAAAACAAAAACCAAAGTTGGTATTTGTGGACAAGCACCGAGTGATTTTCCAGAGTTTGTAAAATTCTTGGTGGATTGTGGAATAGATTCTATCTCGGTAATTCCAGATACTGTTATCAAAACAACTATCAATGTAAATAAAACAGAAAAGAGTAAAAAATAAAAAAAGTGCCCGTCATTTGACGGGCGCTTTTTGTTTTAAAATTTATGATATAATTTTTTTCATGAAAATAACATCAATAAAATCAAAAGAAATAAAAGATTCTCGCGAAGAACCCACTATTGAAGTAGAAGTTTGTTCGGGGAATATTTGTGCGAGTGCATCTGTTCCTTCTGGAAAAAGTGCTGGTTCTCGCGAGGCGAAAATTGTGCCTGTTGAAACAGCTATAAAAAATATTGAAGAAATTATTGCTCCTGCTATTTTAAACTTGGAAACAGACCCTTCAAGTGTGGATAAAATTTTGATTGAATTGGATGGAACAGAGGATAAATCAAAATTGGGTGGAAATACTACCTTGGGAGTAAGTCTGGCTGTGACAAGATTGGCATCAAAATTGGAAAACAAACCTCTTTGGAAATATATAAATGAAGTTTCTAAGGTTGATACAAATCCCGCTTTGCCAAAATTGTTTATGAATGTAATAAATGGTGGAGCTCATGCCGATTTCAGGATTCCTTTTCAAGAATCTATGATTGTTACAGATTGTAACTTGTATGACAGCGCTGTTACTTTTTTGGATAAATTGGGCGAGGTAGTAAAAGAAAAATATGG
>JAQTWD010000039.1 GCA_028689435.1 Minisyncoccota bacterium
ATATTTCCCAAACCTTTTACAACAATCATACTGATTTCAAGTGTTGTATTATTGTCTGTTATAGAAGCGATGTGTTGATCTGGATTAAGGATTTCTGCTTGTCCCGGAATATCTATATCTTTTGCTGTAACATCTTTAACACCCTTAACCTTCAGTCTGATTTCTTGAGGTTCGTCTGTAAGCAATTTGATTCTTACTTTCTTTAAATTTAAAATAATGTTAATAACATCCTCTTTTACACCACTAATGGTAGAGAATTCGTGATCAACGCCAGCAATTTTAACAGATGTTATTGCGGCACCAGGCAAAGACGACAAAATAATTCTTCTTAGAGAATTACCAAGTGTATATCCATATCCCGGATAAAGACCGTCTATTTCGTACACACCTTTAAATTGGCCGTCCTCAACGATTCTTGGCTTTGAAGGCACTAAAATATTGTAGTCAGACATAGAGAAAAAAATAAAAACTTAATAAAAATAAAATTGATAAAAATATACTACATTTTTTGCAAGTTTGCAATAGTCTACCTTTACTATCGGCTATAGTATTCAAAAACGGCCCCTAGATCAAAAAATTCAGCTGTTCCAATTTTTGGAACTCCGACAACTTTCCCTTCCTTCTTTTTGATGTCAAATGATAGCCAATTTGGAGTTTTTGTGTCTTTTATTCTTTCTTCCAAATTTTCAAATAAACCTTTATTCTGACTCTGAGCTTTAATTCCAATAATTTCTCCAACAGAGACTTTATATGAAGGAATATTTAATCTCTTTCCATTTACTGTAATATGACCGTGAGTAACAACCTGTCTTGCTTTTGCTCTTGTTTCTGCCAACCCCAATCTGTATACAACATTATCAAGTCTCATTTCAACAGCTTCAAACAAATGATCAACATTACTTCCTTTTTTAGCCATTGCAAACTCAACATATTTTTGCAATTGTTTTTCTCTTATTCCGTATGAAAATCTAACTTTTTGTTTTTCAATCAATTGAGCTCCATAATCTGAAACTTGCTTTCTTTTTGTCATTCTTTTCCCTCCTCCTCTTTTTTGTTCAGACAAAGCAAACTTCTGGGTTTGACATTGTTCATAAACCCCAGCGCCCAATCTTCTTCCTATTTTATATTTTTTGATTTTGCTCATTTTTCTTTTAAATTCTAAATTCTATTTTCTAAATTCTATCATTATACTCTTCTTGGTTTCTTTGGCTTTGGACCATTGTGAGGAACCGGAGTAACATCTTTAATTGCTGATAATTCTGCATTTCCGCTTGTAGACAAAAAACCTCTAATAGCTGATTCTCTTCCAGCACCGACTCCCTTTACAATAACATTTACTTCTTTGATTCCTACATTTAATGCCTTATCACCGATCAATTCCCCAGCCTTTGCCGCAGCAAATGGTGTTCCTTTCTTTGCTCCCTTAAATCCCAATGCTCCGCAAGAAGAAGAGGCTAGCAAGTTTCCGTCTTTGTCAGTTAGAGAAACTCTTGTGTTATTGTATGTTGATTGAATATGCAAAGTACCCGAAGCAAATCTCTTCTTTGAAACTTTAGAAGCTGTCTTTGTTCCAGACGCTTTCTCACCACCTGTTTTTTTAACTACTCTCTTTTTTCCCATAATTAATTTTAATTTTATTAAAATTCAAATGATTTCAAAATTGAATGAGATTCGCTTTCATTTTTAAAAAAATTTTCTAAGCCTTATTCAACATAAGGTAAAAGGAAATTTTTTTAAAAATGAAAGCGAAGGTCGTCAATTTTGGAATTATTATTTTTTGTCTACTTTTGTTCGTCCAGATCCCATAGTCTTTCTAACATTTCCTCTCACTGTTCTTGAATTTGTCTTTGTGGATTGTCCGTGAACAGGTAATCTTTTTGCGTGTCTTGAACCTCTGTATGACTGAATATCTTTCAATCTTTTAACATTTGCAGAAACCTCTCTTTTTAAATCACCTTCTATTTTGTATGACTCTAAGATCTCTCTAATTTTGTTTTCTTCATCTACCGAAAGATCTTTTGCTTTCTTTCCATAATCAATTCCTGCATTATCTAAAACTTTTTGAGCGCGAGATCTACCAACACCAAAAAGGGCTGTTAAGCCTATTTCCAATCTTTTTTCATCTGGTATTGTAATTCCTAAAATTCTCATATCTAAATTCTAAATTCTATTTTCTAAATTCTTTGATTAGCCCTGTCTTTGTTTATGCTTTGGGTTCTCACAGATAATATGCAAACGTCCCTTTCTGCGGACGCTTTTACATTTTATACATATTTTTTTTACTGAAGACTTAATTTTCATCCCGTTAGAGATAGGACGCGGACCTTTTTAAATCTCACATACTATCTATTTAAACTCTATCTAATAAACTATTTATTTTTTACAGATATCCCATCTCGTGTCCGCTATCTCTAACGGGATTCATATCCGATAAGATAACTAGGTTAATATATCAATTTATATTTAAAAAGTAAAGTTTAAACAATACTAATGTTGTTTAAACTTGGTTACATTCTTTTTATAATTCTACCTTTACCACCATAAGGATCTGTTTTAATAGACACTTTATCTCCTACCAAAACTCTAATTCTATGCATCCTCATCTTTCCAGACAAAAATGCCAGCATTTCTCCCCCATCGTTGTCTAAATCAACACGAAACATCGCGTTAGGCAAAGCCTCTACGACAACACCAGTTACAATTAATTCTTTTTCGTTATTATTATTCATCTGTAAATCAATACGGAACAATACTACCAAAATATCTTGTATTTAGCAAGAAAAATCGGTAAATCCGTTTTTATTTTATTTTATACGCTTTTTAATTAATTTTCTCTTCCAAATTTCTAATGATTTTTATCTTTTCAACACTGCTTGGCAAACTTCTTTTCCAGAAAGGTCTTAGTATAACTTCTATATTATCTATACCGTCGTACTGAGACAAAATGGATTCTATTTGTTTTTTCGGTTTTCCAGCGAGATCTGTTTTTAATTTATTTTCATCAAACGCCCAAGCAAAATGAGCATCTCCTTCTAAACTAAATTCAAGCGTATCTCCACCAGAAATTCTTTCAGGAAGAGTAAATTTTAAATCTTCTATATTAACTATTTCTACTGTTCCATCATCCAAATTATCAATGACATTTTCAGCAATAAAATTACTTAAAATGTTTTTATCAAAAATAACAGCAGTCAATGTCCCTTTTTGGACAACTTTTACAGAGTCTCCTTCTTCAACATTATTTTGAGATTCAAAATCAAAGAATATACCCTCATCATACAAAACAAAACCTTCTGGAATTTGAGAGTAAATCTGAGTCTTCAAATCTTTTTCCAAATTTGTTTTTATTTCTTTTGTCATTCCTTCTAATTCTGCGTCGGCAACAACTTTCATCATACCCGAAAAACCTCCTGACATTGGGGTCTTTGATCTTGCATAAAATTTGCTAAATCTATCTGTTCCTTTAAATCCCGGAATCGTAAAATCTGATAGTCCAATATTATATTCCTCCCCAGGAGCATCAGCATAAACCGTAACCTGAATACTTCCAGGGGTAACTTTTCCATCAGAGCTGATTTTTCTTCCTGGAACAGTAATTGATTTTGGAATCCTATAAATTAGTCCATCGGGAGACTCAAATCTTGTATTAATAACCAGTCTTTGTGGAGCCGAATCATATTCATTAAATATAACAATATCTCCAGATGCTTTTTTCGCGACCTGCTTTTCTGTAAAATTTTTAGTTACCTTTGAACCTTCTGATGTGATAGCAACAGTCTTAAACGAGACACCATTAATTTCTGTTTGAACTCCCTCCTTTATTGCGGTTAAATCTAGTTGAAAATTAACTCTTTCCTGTTTTGGATAAATAACTATTTCTGCTCCAGATAAAATTGCCGAAAATAAAAATCCCAAAATAGCAACAACGCCCAAAACGATTAACCACCACCTTGCCTTTAAACCTTTTGGGGTATTATTCTTTTTGTTGTCATCCCCAAAAACATCACTATTGTGATCTTCTTCTGGAATTTCTATTTTTTTGGGACGGATGTCAAGAGAATTATTCAATTTATAAACCTGTTCAGTAGATTTATTTTCAATCATATCGTCAGATTTGTATTCCAGAGATCCTTTTCTTTTGTGGCCTATTGGAATATCTCTAATTGATCTTTTTCTCGGTGGCATCACATCTTGTAAGACATTTTTTTTCATAATAAAAAATAATTTAATGTTTATAATGTTATCACAAACGAAATTATAACTCTAATTTTTTTAACTAAATCAACCTATTAATAAATATGGATTCCATAATGAGAAATATATCTTTTTCCACATCATTTCCAACATCACAATTTTTTTTCATCATGTCTGGCTTTACCAAAATTGGATTTGTTGATTTATTGTAATCAGGGAAAACTAATTTGGTAAACTTTTCTTCTTGAATCATTTTTATCAAAATATCACCTATATCATCATCGGCGATCACAAAAATTGTTCTTGGTAAAATAGCTCCATGGGAAAGTTCAAACATTCCATTTTCTAAATATTTAATCCAATTTTTTTTAACCTTATTTAAGGAAGTTTCTATTTTTTTTGCGTTATTTTGATCCATGCTTCCTGTTTTATAAACATTTATCATAGAAACAGCACTAGTATAATTTGTCTTAAAATCTTTTAATATTTCGCGTATAAATGCATTTCTACCAACAGGAAAAGTTTCTGTTTCTCTTAAAGAATCATTTTTTACAAAAGAAACATCGGTTACCTCACCACTCACATCAAGAAAAAGAAAGTCATCTTCAAATTCAAAAATATCCCTAAGAGACAAAAATCCTGCCAAAGTAAAAGAAGCGAGGTTTATACTTTCTATATGAAAATGTTTTTTTATTACATCTTTTACTTTATGAGAAACATCGGTCGATACTAAACTGATATACATAACAGCCTCTGCATTATTTACTTTTTTATTAAAAGGATTATCTACTATATAACCATTCAGTCTCAACTGAATTACCTTGTTATCCATAATTTCTATTTCATTTCCATCACCAAAAAATTTTTCATTATTCTTTATAAAAATCTGCTTTTCTTTTTCCAAAACATCTTTAATCATTTCTTTATTTATAGAAAAAGGTTCTTTTTTTTCCCACTTAACAACTTGAGTTTGTGAGATATACCAAGGAGAAGAAAAAAAACAAAAAGACTCTCTAATCTCTTTATTTTTTAAATTTCTAAAATTAAGATGTGAGACTCCTTTTTTTTCAATGTCGGAAACAACCGAATCAAAAGCCCTAATCATAGAAGCAGTAAATTTGTTTATGTCCAAATCTTCTTTAAAAGCTATCGGTTTTCTTACATTATAAAGAATTTTTGGTTTTTTATCTTTATGCAAAGAAACAAGAGCACCACCAACACTAGCGCTTCCAATATCAAAAACCAAAACAACCCCCTCTCCTTCTGTTTTATTTTTTGAAAACGAAAATAGCGACATACATATAATAGTATAAAGGAGAAAGTAGAAAGTAGAAAGTAGAATTTGTGGAAATTTTAAATACTTACACCTTACACCTTTCTACTCTAATATTGCTTTTATACGACGAACGCCTGCCGAGCTGGCTTCTTCTTTTTTAATTTTAAAAGTTCCCAACTCGTTTGTATTTTTTACATGAGGTCCTCCACAAATTTCTTTGCTAAATGATCCAACAGAGTAAACTTTTACTTTCTCTCCATATTTGTCATCAAATACTCCTAATGCACCTTTTTCTTTTGCTTCACTCACGGACATTTCTTGCATCTCTACATCCAAATTTTCTTTTATTTTTTGATTAACAATTTCCTCTACTTGTTTTATTTGTTCCTCGGTCATTTTTTCTGGGTGAGAAAAATCAAATCGCAATCTTTCTGGTGTAATATTGCTCCCCTTTTGAGAAATATGATCACCTAAAACCTCTCGCAATGCTTGGTGTAGTAAGTGTGTCGCTGTGTGAAGCTTGATAGAGTTTTCATCGTCCCCTGCAAGACCACCTTTGAATCTTCCAGCTGATGAGGTTCGGGAAAGTTCCTGGTGTTTTTTCATTTCTTCTTCATATTCTATCATATCAACCTTTATACCTCTCTCTTCTGAATATTCAAGTATCATTTCTATGGGTAATCCGTAGGTAGATGCCAAAGTAAATGCCTCCTTTCCAGAAACATTGCCAGACTGAGAAATATTTGCCAATTTATCAAAACCCTTAACAACAACTTTACTAAATTGATATCCTTCTTTTCCTAACTCATCTAAAATAAATTCTTCTTTATCTTTTATGTTAGGATAGAAGCTTTTATATTTATCTATTATGATTTTAGCTAAATCGTACATATTAACTGGTTTTATACCTAACTTGTCCATATACATCATAGCTCTTCGAATAATTCTTCTAAGAACGTACCCTCTGTCATGTTTGTCCGGAACAACACCGTCAGAAAGAATAAAAACGGCTGTTCTAACATGGTCAGCGACGATTCTTTCTGCTTTTCTAATTTTTTCAGGAGAATAAACTATTTGGTTTGTATTGCTTTCTACACCAATTAAAGTATTAATTTTAAACAAAACGTCTGCAAAAACATCCGTTTCATAAACACTTTTCTTTCCTTGCATCATAACAGTCAACCTCTCCAATCCCGCCCCCGTATCAACATTGTGTTGTTTCAATTTACCGATTACTTTGCCGTCTTTTTTTTCATATTCCATAAACACATCATTCCAAATTTCAACGATCTGTTGTTTGTCGTCCGCCTCGATGAATCCTTCTTTTGTTAAATCACCCAAATCACCTGCTGTACTATAAAACATTTCGGTGTCGGGTCCACACGGACCATTGTCCCCAGGACTCCACCAATTTGATTTTGCGGACATAAAGAAAATATGTCCTTCTGGGTTAAGACCAGCTGTTTCAAAAATATTTTTCCAAATTAAGTATGCCTCTTCGTCTCTCGGAGCGTCATCATTTCCTTCAAAAACAGTGACATATAAACGGCTTGGATTCAGACCCAGCCCTTCGTCTTTGTTAGTTAAGAATTCATAAGACCAATTGATTGCTTCATTTTTAAAATAATCCCCCAAAGACCAATTACCAAGCATTTCAAAAAAGGTCAAATGCGTATTATCACCCACTTCTTCTATATCGGTCGTTCTAACACATTTTTGTGCATCAACAATTCTTTTTCCAGCAGGATGTTCTTCGCCCAATAAATAAGGCACCAACGGTTGCATACCAGCGGTATTGAAAAGAA
>JAQTWD010000004.1 GCA_028689435.1 Minisyncoccota bacterium
AGAAGAAGTTTCAAAGGTAACAGCACAAGATCTTGTTGATTCATTGAGTGCACAAATAAAAGCAATGGAAGAGGTAAAGACAGAATTAGAAACCGAAATAGAAGCACAAAAAAGAGGATTTAGTTTATTTGGTTGGTTAAACCGCCTTCTTTCTAGGTAAACATACGAATATACAAATGATGCGAATAATACGAATAAATACAAATGTATATTAAAACAAAAAATCGTCCGCCAATTGGCGGACGATTTTTATTTTATGCTACAATATTTGGTATGAATCCCGTTAGAAATTTTTGCCCAAGCAGGATAATATTCAAATAAACAGTTACTTGTTTTTTATTAAATTAAAATTTATTAATTATTAAAATCTCTAACGGGATGAATCCCGTTAGAAATTTTTGCCCAAGCAGGATAATATTCAAATAAACAGTTACTTGTTTTTTATTAAATTAAAATTTATTAATTATTAAAATCTCTAACGGGATGAATCCCGTTAGAGATGCCGAGTTATTTTTTTAGGGATGTATAAATTTTTAAGGTTGTCAGATTTATCAGATGAATATAAAAATACATATGGAAACCTTGAAGATTTTTAACACTACAATTTTATTAGTAAATAATTTAAAAAGGTAAAGAAATCGTTTTTGTTAAAAATGGTTTCCTATCTCTAACGAGATGAAAAATAAATTAATATTTTTGGATACAGAAACCACTGGCAATGATTTGGAAAAAGACCGTCTGATGCAAGTGTGTTACAAGATAGACGACAAATTGACGGTGAAAAATTTTAAACCACCCGTGCCTATTTCTGTTAAAGCAATGAGTATTACAAATATTACAAATAAAATGGTTGAGAGTGAGGAATCTTTCAAGGGAAGTGAAACAGCAAAAGAATTGAGTAATTTGTTGAAAGAAAATATTTTAGTAGCTCATAACGCAAAATTTGATATTGCGATGCTAAATAATGAAGGATTGGATGTCCCACAATATATTTGTACTTTGAGATTGGCAAGATATTTGGACGAAAAACAAGAAATTCCAGAATATAATTTGCAATTTTTAAGATATTATTATGATGTTGATTTGGAAAATATTGTTGCTCATAGTGCGGACGGAGATGTAAAAGTGTTAGAGGCTGTTTTTGGTCATTTGTATAAAATTGCTAAAGCAAAAGCTCCAGATACAGATTATGAAGATATAATAAAAAGAATGATGGACATTTCTTCAAAGCCATCAATTATTAAAAAATTTGTTTTTGGGAAATATAATGGATCATATGTAGAAGATGTTGCAAAAACTGATGCTGGGTATTTGGAGTGGTTGTTGAAACAGAAGGAGATAGAAGGGACAGATGAGGATTGGATTTATACACTTAAATTTTATTTAAATAAAATTTAAGCTAGGGGAAAGGTGTAAGGAGTAAGTATTAAAAAACAGCCGTTTGGTTCGCGCACGAACCAAACGGCTGTTGGGTTATTTGTATTTAGCGTTGGGCATATTTGCTTCCATCAATTCTTTTATGGAGAATTTACCCTGTGTCCATAAAAGCGCTTGTGCAAAAGCAAGGTGCCTAGATGCTTTTTCTTTTTTGCCTAGATCAAAAAGACTCAGAACATTGTTTAAAAGATATTTACAATGGGCGTATCTTTCTTCTGTTGAACATGCGTAAGCATATTTTCTTGGATGAATTTTTTTTCTTCAATCTCTTCGGGAATTGCTCCTAGCATTTTTTTTATTGCCTTTGCATATTGATATCTTTCCATTTGTCACCTTGTTTGTTTCAAAGAATATTTTGTCTAATCACAATAATACACAAATTTAAGAAAAATGAAAGAAAATGTATCAAAATTCGTATTAAAAAAGAGTAATATACTGTAATATACAAATATGGAGGATCCTCAAAAAACTGATGAAGAATTAGTCGCTTTGTCCCTGCAAAACAGAGATTTTTTTGCCTATATTGTAGATCGTTACGAGGAAAAACTTTTTCGTTACATAAAGAGAATTACAAATTTAAGAGAAGATGATTTATATGATATTTTACAAGATACTTTTATAAAAGTTTATCAAAATTTAAATGATTATGATTCAGATCTAAGTTTTTCTTCTTGGATCTACAGAATTGCTCATAATCAAGTAATTGATAATTATAGAAAAAATAAATCTCGTCCTCAAGGAAATTATATAGATGTAGATGATCAAGTTTTGGAAAATATTGTAAATGATTTTGATTTTATAAAAGATATTGATTTGAAATATTTAAAAACACATATTCAGGAAATTCTGGAAAAGTTGGACAAAAAATATCGAGAAATTTTAATACTTAAATTTTTTGAACAAAAAGATTATAAAGAAATATCTGATATTCTAAAAAAACCAATGGGGACAGTCGCCACACTGATAAATAGAGCGAAAAAACAATTTAAAGAAGAGTTTGAAAAAACAAACATAAAATTATAAATAATATGTATCCCGTTAGAGATATTAGATTGTCTCTACAGGATATATAATATATTGAAAGTATTGATTATTAAAATAGGTAAGAAAATATAGGCGGAAGTCATAAAGACATATAACATGACAAGTTTATTAGTAAATAATATTTAAAGATAAAAAAGTCATTCTTTGTTAAAGATGACTTCCTATCTCTAACGGGATGAAAGATAAAAATCTAAAAAATAAAATATTAGAGGCAATAAAAGAAAAAGATATTTCTCCAAAACCAAAATGGCAATTTCTTTTAAAAGATTATTTTCTATGGTTTTTGGGTGCCATTTCTGTTTTTGTCGGTGGGGTTGCTGTGTCCTTGATAATTTTTACATTGATAAATAGTGATTGGGAATATTATCGTTATCTAAGCAACAGTTTGTTTGAACATATTGTAAAAATGGCGCCTTATCTTTGGATTGTTGTTTTGGGAGGTTTTGTCTTAACTGCCGATTACAATTTTTCAAATACAAAAGACGGTTACAAATATAGTGTTCCAAAAATAACCGGTTTAAGTATTTTATTTAGCATTATTTTAGGGGGTTTGTTTTACCAATTTGGTTTGGCTTATTTTACCGATTATATGCTGGGAATAAATATGCCGATGTATCACGGATTTATAGAAAAGAGACAAGATTTGTGGAATCGTCCAGAAGAAGGTTTGTTGGCTGGTACAATTGTCCCTTTAGAAAAAAGCGATGCTATTTTGGTAAAAGATTTTGATGGCAAAGAATGGAATGTGGAGGTTGGTCGTTTGAATAGAATTGATTTTATAATTTTGGATGAGGCAGAAACCGTTGCCTTGATAGGTTATGTGAAAAATGAGAATACTTTTGATGCTTGTATGGTAAAGCCATGGAGAGTGGGTGGGGAAAATTCTTATTTAAGAAATAAAATAATGGAAAGGGCTATCCGAGAAGGGGTAGAGCCTCCTGCTATGGGTATGGGGCAGGGTAGATTTGAAAATATGAGAGGAATGATGAGGGAAAATAATGCAGATGAAAGAAATATTTTTAAGATGCGTAATATAGAGTGTGAGAGAGGAACGACTTCTCCCGCGGGCCCAAAGATTACAAATTAATTTATTTTAAAAATATGAATGGAAAAATAGTAAGCGTTTCAGTTTTGGCTCTTGCTTTCATTGTTGGAGGTGTTGGAATAACCAGTGCTTATAACAATGTTGGAAGACAAGATTTGACTGATGAACAAAAAACAGTTCTTGATCAAATGCACGATTTGAGAATGAGTGGGGATTTTGAAGGAGCAGATGCTTTGAGAGAACAAGCAGGTTTCCCCCAAATGGGAATGGGGAGAGGCTTTAATTTTAATAGAGGGGGTGCGATGCAAGCTCACAGAGAAGAATCTAGAATAGCAGTAGAAAATAATGATTACACAGCATTTCAAACAGCTGTAGCTGGGTCACCTGTGGAGGGTAAAGTTACCCCAGAAATTTTTGCCAAGATGGTAGAAGCTCACACTCTTCGTGAAGCTGGTGACCTAGATGGAGCAAGAGAAATTATGCAAGGTCTAGGAATTGGCAAAGGAGAAGGTGTTAGAATGGGAGGAGAAAGACAAGGTAGAGGTTATGGAGAAGGAAACTGGAATAAATAAAACCCAGTAAAGTCTAATAAAAACAAAAACCTCAGTAACCGAGTTACTGAGGTTTTTGTTTTTTGTTATAATTTTGGAATGAGTTTAGCAAAACTTAAAAGTGAATTGAAACAAAATTCAAACAGAGAAAAAGCGAAGACAGCTTTGTGGTTTTTTAAGACGGGAAAAGGCGAATATGGAGAGGGGCAAAAGTTTCTAGGAATTGATACACCAACACAAAGAAAAATTGCAAAAAAATATACTGATTTAAATTTTGATGATTTACAAGAATTATTAAATAGTGATATTCATGATTATTGTTTTATTGCTCTAGTTATTTTGATTGAAAAATACAAAAATTGTAAGGTGTCGGACACCTTACAAAAGAAAATTTTTGATTTTTATATCAAAAATTCAAAAAATATAAATAATTGGGATTTGGTAGATATTTCAGCTCCTCATATTGTTGGGGAATATTTGTTGGATAAGACGAATAGAAAAATTTTGTATAAATTTGCTCAATCAAAAAATCTTTGGGAAAAAAGAATCGCAATCATTTCCACTTTTACTTTCATAAGAAATAATCAATTTAGTGACACTATTAAAATATCAGAGATTCTTTTGAACGATAAACATGATTTGATTCATAAAGCGGTTGGTTGGATGTTGCGAGAAGTAGGGAATAGAGATAGAAAAATAGAAGAAATTTTTTTGAAAAAATATTACAAAAAAATGCCTCGTACAATGCTTCGTTATGCAATTGAAAAATTTCCAGAAGATTTGAGACAAAAATATTTGAAAGGATTAATATAGAAAAGACCCCGAATTACTTCGGGGCCTTTTGGTGCGGAGATTATTTCGGTGTTGTGGTTGTAGCAGCGGGGAACATCGATTTTGAATGAACCATCAGAAGCCTACCGACTCGGGGTTTTCTTTCCCCCGCTCCTGATTCGGAGACACAAAAATCGTTCGGGCTGGGGCATTCGTTTTTTCGACAGGCGTTCTTGCAGTTTTTTCCATCCCACTTTTTTTCACAACTCATACCACTTTCCTCCGTTCGTTTAAATTGGTATCACATAAACCTGATATTTAGTTTATTTATTTATATAAAAAAATCAAGTCAAATCGTCTTTTAGAAATTTTTCTATTTTCTCGGCGATTTTTTCGTATCCTTTTTCATTTGGGTGAGCCCCGTCGCTTAAATCAGATTTACCCAAAGAATCAAAAATATAAATATAGTTGAAAGAATTTTTTTCGCAAAATTGTTTTATTATATCATCGTATTTTTGTAAATTTTCATTACAAAAATTATAAATATAGTGCCAATTGGTTGTTATGTCGTCGTTCATTTTTGGTAGTCCCACAAAAATAATTTTGTTTGTATATTTTTTGATTTTTTTTACTATTTTTTCTAGATTTTTTTCATATTGCTCAATACTTATCAGTACGTTGTTGGGAGAGTTTTTATATTGAGAATCATTAGCCCCGATAAGAACGATGACAGCATCAGGACTACTTTCTTTTAGTTCGTCGTCAATTCTTTCTAGTAAATCTTTGGATGTATCTCCAGGGATACCAAAATTTATAAATTTATTTTTGCCTTTTATTTTGTGTTGTAATCGGCTAACCCATCCGCCGTCTAATGAATCTCCCATACCATATACCAAGCTGTCTCCAAATACTGATATTGTTTTCATAACAAGGATATTTTAGCATATTTTGTTTTGTGTGATATTCTTTATGATGTATCCCGTTAGAGATGTTGGATTTTTTTTTCGGGTATGTGGTATATTAAAAATATTGACTATGTAGGCAGGTGCGGAAATACGCACGGAAGTCACAGAAACATATAACAAAACAAGTTTATTAGTTAATAATATTAAAGATAAAGAAATCATTTTTGTTAAAGATGACTTCTTATCTCTAACGGGATGAAAATTAAATCAGCCAAGTTTGTAAAAGGAATAAGAGGAAGTGATGTTATATTAAACGATTTGAGACCTCAGGTCGCTTTTATTGGTCGTTCCAATGTTGGAAAATCCAGTGTCATAAATTCTTTGGTTGGAACTAAAAAAGCTCTTGTTAAATCTTCATCACTACCTGGAAAAACAAGAGAGATAAATTTCTTTTTAATTAACGAAGATTTATATTTTGTAGATTTGCCTGGTTATGGTTTTGCAAAAATAAAATCGGTTGAAAAAGAAAAATTAAGAAAGCTTATTTTATGGTATCTTTTGTCAGAAGAGGTTAAGTCAAAAAGAAAAATTGTGTTGATAATAGACTTCAATGTTGGTCCGTCTAAATTTGATTTAGAGATGATTGATTTGTTGAAAGAGAACAATTTTGATTTTATAATAACGGCTAACAAGATAGACAAGATTAGCAAAGGTGCAAGATTGAAACAATTGAAAGAAATTTCCCGTAAATTGGGAACAGAAAATATTGTTTTGTTTTCGGCAAAAACGGGTGAGGGTAAAGACGAACTTTTAAAACTTTTAAAAATTAAAAATTAAACCTGCCTGCTGTGTCGTTGTTTTTCTTTTAGAAAAGAGGCAGGAATTAAAAATTAAAAATTTTTCCAATGTTATCTTATATTATTTTAGCAACAGTACTTGAATCACTTGTGTCTTTGACAGGAATATTTTTGATATTCTTAGGTTATGAAAAATTTAAAAAACATCTTTCAAAATTTCTTTCATTCGCGGCAGGAACATTTTTGGCGGTAATCTTTTTTGAAATTTTACCCGAAGCGGTAGAAAAATCCTCAATAGAAAATGTTTCTATTTATATTTTGATTGGTTTTCTTTTCTTTTTTTTGTTTTCAAGATTTTTACATTGGTATCATCACCACGAAGAAGACGACAGTTGTTGTAAAAAAGAAGAAAGAAATTTTAAAAGTGCAGGATATTTGGTTCTTGCAGGAGATTTTATTCACAATTTTATTGACGGAATAATTATTGCTTTGGCTTTTGCTTCTGGCATAGAAATTGGTATTGTTACAACCATTGCTGTATTGGCACACGAGTTTCCACAAGAAGCATCAGATTTTTTTGTTTTGGTTAATTCGGGTTTTTCAACCTCAAAGGCGTTACTGACAAATTTTTTAGTTTCCCTTAGCACAATACTTGGAGCTACTATGACTTTTTTTGCGGTTTCTCAAGTGGAAAAGATTATTGCTCCTGCTTTGGGTATTGTAGCTGGAAATTTTCTATATATTGCGATGTCTGATTTAATTCCCGAACTAAATTCCAAAACAAGAAAGACAGGAGATACTGCTAAACAATTTGTTTTAATAATTTTGGGAGTGTTAACTATATTCATTATTGGAACTTTTGTTTCTGAATAAGTTTAATTTAAATAAAAAACCCAACTTAGACATCGGATGTCTAAGTTGGGTTTTTAATAATTTTTATTTATCTAATTTAAGTTTTGCTCGGATGTTTCTTTTTGCTTCAGATGTTTTTACAAGATCTAACCATTTTCTTGTGGGATTGGCTGATTTTTTTGTAATAATTTCTACAATATCTCCATTTTTTAATTTTGTATCAAGAGATGCCAGTTTGCCATTTATCTTTGCACCTGTTAGGTGATTACCAATATAACTGTGTATTGAATATGCAAAATCTATCGGACTTGCGTCATACGGAAGATCTATGACATCTCCACTGGGTGTGAATACGAAAACTCTGTGACCAAAAAAATCTTGTTTCAAATCTTCCATCACACCTTCGTCTTCTACATCAATTTCTTTTCCTAAATTTTTTATCCAGTCAGGAGTTTTCTCTTCACGACTCAATGCTTTTGAGGCTTCGTCATTTTTTGAAATAATGTTTTTTAACCAAGCAATTTGAGAAAGAACATCTTTTGTTTTTTTGCCTTTGTAAGACAGGTGAGAGGCGACTCCCATTTCTGCTATCTCATGCATTTCTTTTGTTCGGATTTGAATTTCAACAATTCCTCCGTCTCCGGTAAAAATAGTTGTGTGAATACTTTGATAACCATTTGTTTTAGGTAGTGCAATATAATCTTTTAATCTTCCAGGCAGTGGTTTCCATGTGCTGTGGATTATTCCTAGTGCTTTGTAACAGTCGTGAATATCTTTTGTAATAATTCGAAGAGCCGTGATGTCGTAAATTTTTTCAATTTCTCCACCTTTTCTATTCATTTTTTGATAAAGACTGTAAAGACTTTTTACTCTAAAATTTGTAGTAAAGTTTGTTATTTTTTCTTCTGCCAATTTCTTTTTGAGGGACCTGTCAAACTTTTCAAGAAATTTCATATCTTGTTTTTTTCTTTGACCTAACAGTTTTGACGTCTTTTCAAATTCTTCTGGATTGATATAAGAAAAAGCCAAGTCCTCCAATTTTCTGTGAATAAATCTCATACCCAATCGATAAGCAAGAGGGGAGAATATTTCTAATACTTCAGTTGATTTTCTGATCTGTTTTTCTCTGGGTAAATATTGTAAAGTCTCCATATTGTGAAGTCTGTCGGCGAGACGAATAATCACGACTCGGATATCTTTTGAGGTAGCAATAAAAAATTTCCGCAAACTTTCTGTGTGTCTTTTTAATCCGCGATATTTAAGCTTTCCCAGTTTGGTCACACCTTGAATCAAAAATAAAATATCAGAATTAAATTCTTTTATGACTTCTTCTTCGGTAATATTTGTGTCCTCCAAGACATCGTGAAGAAGCCCTGCTGAAATTACATTTGGACCCATTCCTATTTCTGCCAATATTTTTGCAGTCTCAAAGACGTGGGTAAAATAAGGATCACCAGAGGCCCTCAGTTGGCCTTCGTGTGCTTTTTTAGCAAATTCAAACGCTTTGGAAACAAGCTTTCTTCCATCAAAGTCTATGTGTCCCATTTTGTCCAAGAGATCTTTTATTTCAGGTTGTTTTTTTGGCGCGATAGTCATACATAAAATACTAACTCTTAGTTTTGAAAAAAGCCAGTTTATATATATAATAGTTCAATATGATTAAAGATTCAGAAAAACATATTCATCCTGTGACCAGATTGATTAGAGAAATAAGTTCTATTTTTATTGAGCTTGGTTTTGAGGTCGCTCAAGGTCCTGAAATGGAAGATGAATATTATAATTTTGATGCGCTAAATGTTCCGCAAGATCATCCCGCCAGAGATATGCAGGATACTTTTTGGTTGGAGCCAAAAAATTTGAAAAAACTTCTCCGAACACAAACATCGGATGTGCAGATTAGATATATGAAAGAAAACAAACCCCCAGTAGCAATAATCGTACCAGGGAGAGTTTTTAGAAATGAGGCAACCGATGCTACACATGATGCACAATTTAATCAAATGGAGGGATTAATGATTGGAAAAGATATTTCTGTTGCTCATCTTAAAACTGTGCTGGAAACATTTTTGAAAAAACTTTTTGGAGATGATGTAACCATTCGTATGCGTCCGGGATATTTTCCTTTTGTTGAGCCTGGGTTAGAAATCGATATGGTTTGTTTTAAATGTGGAGGAAAAGGGTGTCCTTCTTGTTCTCACAGTGGTTGGATCGAGATATTGGGTGCGGGTATGGTACATCCAAAAGTTTTAAACAATGTCGGAATTGATAGTCGTGAATTGCAAGGTTTTGCTTTTGGTCTTGGAATAGACAGAATCGTGATGTTGAAATATGGGATTGATGATATAAGGTTGATGTATTCTGGCGATCTTCGTTTTAATCAACAATTTTAATCAAGGAGAAAACACAAAACACAAAAACACAAAGATTACCAAACAAAACACAAAGAATAAAAACACAAACAATAGACACCTGTTCGTCTTTGCGAGCGATAGCGAACTTCGGATTTTTTTGGTAAAAAATTCGGAGCAATAAATCCAGTAAAAATAAAAAATATGAAAATTTATATAGACAAAGGTATCAAAGGGATGGATTATGAGAGTTCTCATTATTTTATTTCGGTTCCAGTTACAGATACTGAGTCAATTTCTTTTGATAATTCATACAAGGGTTACCGAATTATTAAACAAGTTTTGGTAGAAAACAGAAGTTTCCCTACTGATCAGAAACCAACATCTGAATGGGATACTATTCTTGTGGAAGACGGTAAATTTGTAGAAATTGAGCATATAAAATGGATTGATATGGATAAAAAAGATTGGTGTAACAATGAAATTTGGGAAACTGTTTGGGAGAAACCTGTTTCTGAGGAGTTAAATAAAAAATTATTAGATTATGCTATGATAGTTAAATTTCATTACAAAGAACTAGAAAAATTTTCTGAAGAGATGAAGTCTTTTGAAGATTTGTTGTCAGAAGAAATTTTTAAAAAAGAATTCTAAAAACTAAAAACTAAAAACTAAAATGCTCATATCATATAACTGGTTAAAAAAATATTTTGATAAAGAATTGCCTAATCCAAAAGATTTGGCGGTTTTGTTGAACTCACATTCCTTTGAAGTAGAAGGGGTAGAAGAGAAAAGTAATGACACAATTTTTGATATTGATGTTCTCCCCAACAGAGCACATGACTGTTTGTGTCACAGAGGGATGGCAAAAGAAGTTTCTGTTATCACTGGTTTAAAAATGAATGATATTCAACACACCGACTTGGAGATCGAACCCCTAAATGATTTTAAAGTGATGATAGAGGATGAAAAAAAATGTCGTCGTTATGTTGCTGTTGTAATGGAAGGTGTAAAGGTAGGACCGTCTCCTGATTGGTTGAAACAAAATTTGGAATCTTTGGGACAAAAGTCTATCAACAATATTGTGGATGCAACAAATTATGTGATGTTCAATATTGGACAACCGTTGCATGCTTTTGATAAAGACAAATTGGACGGTAATGAAATAAATATAAGAAACGCCAAAGATGACGAAAGAATAGTTACTTTGGATAATAAAGAAATTGTATTTACCCCAGAAAATTTGGTTATTGCCGATAGTAAAGACCCATTAGCAATTGCTGGTGTAAAAGGTGGTAAAAAGGCAGAAGTAGACCAAAATACAGTCAATTTGGTGCTGGAATCGGCCAATTTTGCCCCTATAACGGTTAGAAAGACTGCGAGAGGCTTTTCTATATTAACCGACTCCTCAAAGCGTTTTGAGAACGAAATTAGTCCCGAGTTGGCGGGAGTGGCGATGAGAGAGTTGGTTGAATTAATCACAGAAATTGCAGGGGGAAAGGCGAAAGGAAAAGTTGATGTATATCCCCGAAAACCAAATGCTTACAAAGTTGGTTTTACTACCGCTGACGCTAATAAAATTTTGGGATTAAATCTTTCTGATAAAGATGTTGAAGAAATTTTAAATAAATTTAGGTTTGATTTTATTCAAGCTAAACCTTTGGAAAAAGTTTTGGAATTGGCAAATGGTTTGATTGGTAAGCCTTATAAATTAGGAGCAAGTGTTGTTTACGATGCTCCACACAGTTTTGATTGTTCATCTTTTACAGCCTATTTGTTTGCACAAGCAGGGGTAGCAATTCCAAGAATGGCAGTTGATCAGTTTGTATTTGGAAAAGAAATTTCTGAAAGTGATTTACAGGCAGGCGATCTCGTTTTTTCAAATACCGGAGAAGGAAAGATTTATTTTGAATCGGTAGAATTTTTGTCTGGAACAAAGGTAGAAAAAGGAGTTGATCATGTTGGTTTGTATTTAGGTAATGGTGATGTTGTCCACGCATCTCGTTATAACAGTGATGGTGTTGAGATGGGAAAAATTTCTGATTTTAAACAATTTAAAAATACTGTTGGTTACAGAAGAATGATAGAGAGTGAAGAGAAAAGATATGTTGTTACAATTCCTTATCAAAGAATGGATCTCAGGATTAAACAAGATTTGATAGAAGAAATTGGGAGAATCTATGGTTTGGAAAATATAAAAACTTTGCCGTTAGAAAAAATAAGAGAGCCAAAGGTTCACAAAGGTTTTTATTATACCAACAAAGTAAAACAAATTTTGATAGATTTAGGATTTGAAGAGATTTACAATTATACATTTACTAGTGAAGGAAATGTAAAAATAGAAAAACCCTTGGCGAGCGATAAAGCATATTTGAGAACAAATCTTTTTGATGGGATGAAAGAAAAACTGGAATTGAATTTAAAAAATGCACCATTATTGGGATTGGACGAAATAAAGATTTTTGAATTTGGAAAAGTTTTTCCGTCTACCGAAGAAGAGAAGGGAATGCTTTGTTTTGGTGTTGCAGGAAAAAATAAAAAATCTGTCTTTGCGAGCGTAAGCGAAGCAATCCAAAAAATAAATATTGATTTGGGGATTGATTTAAAAATAAAAGAAAACGAAAATATTGTGGAAATTGATTTTGACACATTGATTGAAAAACTTCCTCAACCAGAATCATACGAAGATGTTCTAAAAAATCCAAACAGCGTTGAATCAAAATACAAACACATTTCACCTTTCCCATTTATGCTTCGTGATATTGCTGTTTGGGTACCAAATACAGAAACTCAAGAAAGTGTCGCAGGTTTGATTAAAGAAAATGGTGGAGACTTGTTGGTAAAAACAAGATTGTTCGATACCTATAAACCAGAAGGAAAAGATAAGACATCATACGCTTTTAGTCTGGTATTTCAATCAAACGAAAAAACTTTGACCGATGATGAAATAAATAAAATAATGGAAAAAATTTCTAGTGAAATGGCAAAAAAAGGTTGGGAGGTGAGATAACAGATGCAGAACGAACACGGAACTATGCAGAAGTGACGCGGAAAAAAGTATAGACATTTTGACCATTAATTAAAATTGTCGGACCTCTCCAGATATTTTTTTAAATTAAGTCAAATTATTAAATAATAAACCCCAGCGCGTGCTGGGGTTTTTGGTCTAATATTCGTGCTCATATTCATGCCCACAATCTTTGCATTTGTATATATGAACAATCACTTTATCAATTCCGGTTATGGGATGTTTTGTCCTCCAAATTCTTTCTCGGTCGCGTACCATTTCACCAGAACATTTGTGGCAACACTTTGTCGTTACACGAGTGAATGCCTTGTTTGAATTACAAAGAGAACAGTGAAAGTGACTTATAATCTCGGCTCCTTTTTTTGAATCATCAACTTTGGGAGAATATTCGGGATCGTATTTCATAACCCTTTTCCACTCATGTCCACAGGATTTTTTAAATTCATCAATTCTTTTTTTAAGATCCCATGCTTCTTCTAAAAATTTTTCAGGAACAAGATTAAGATCTATAAATGGCCTTTTGATAATTTTGGGCATATATTCTCCTATTTATTACCTGATTGCATTGTTTGGTACTGAACTAGACAAAGAATACACAATTATAAACCCTAAATCAACAATGTCTTGATAAAATTACAAAATTTATGCGGTCGCATAAATTTTGTAATTTTATCAAAAAGAATTCCGCGATGCTCTGCGTCAGGTAGTTTATTGGAAAGTTTTGTTGTCTATAGACTATAGACTAACACTTATCGTATAATATAAGTATTAAAAAATAACTATTATTTATATGAAATTACAAAAAATTGCGTTTTTTGCTCTTATATTTTTAAGTACAACGACGATTACGTCAGCAGCCGATTTTCGTCTTGGTGCCAAAAACAACGGCAGTGTAAATGTTGGAGTAGAAGAACAAATTAAAAATCTATATATAGCTGGCAACCTTGTGACTGTTGATGCAAACATAGAAAAAAGCGTTCACTCGGCTGGAAATGTAGTTAACATTAACGGAAATGTCGGAGAATCTGTTTGCTCGGCAGGAGGAACGGTGACGATAAATGGTGATGTAAATGGAAGCGTTCACACAGCCGGCGGTAGTGTTGTTGTTGGTGGAAATATTACGGATGATTTATTTATTGCCGGAGGAAATTTGATGATTTCCAAATCGGCGAGCGTTGGTGGTGATCTAATCGCCGGTGGAGGAACGATTGATATTCAAAGCCCTGTTGCAGGAAATGTTTATCTTGGTGGCGGAATGATTACAATCAACAGCGAAATAAAAGGTAATGTGAAAGTAGGGCAGGCAGATGAGTTGGTCTTGGGAAGTAACGCTGTGATAAATGGAAACCTTGAATATTATTCTAAAAAACCGATTCAGGTAACTGACGGAGCGGTTGTTAAGGGAGAAACAATTATCAGTGAAAGTAAATTTGGTCGCGAAAAAGAAATAAACAAAGGAGTTTTTGTTGGTGCAGTGTTTGCTTTTCTTTCTATCGCTTTGTTTATCAAAATGATAGGGCTGATGATTGTTGCTTTTGTGCTTGCATATATGTTCAAAAAATTTACAGAGACAGTAACAAAAGAAAGCCTTGATAATTTTTGGAAGAGTTTGGGAATTGGTTTTGTTGTGCTAGTTTTGACTCCGATTGCTTTTGTGTTTTTGATGATTACTTTGTTTGGTCTGTGGTTGGGAGCACTTGTTCTTATGGCTTATCTAATTTCTTTAACACTTTCTGCGTCAATTGCTGGAATAATTTTTGGAACATGGCTTGCTCGCTTGGTTATGAAGAAAAAAGATTATTCTGTTGATTGGAAAATCGTGGTTGGCGGCACACTCTTGCTCTCAATCATTGGTCTTATTCCTTTGTTTGGATGGATTGCTATGTTTGTTCTTGTGTTGGTTGGTTTGGGAGCATTTTGGAGAACAATTTATTTATCATATAAATAGTAAGATTTGTTAAAGATAAGAAAAGAAAGAAATAATTACATAAAGTCCCGCGTCGTCATGCGCGGGGCTTTACTTTTTATCAATCTTCTGGTATTTTCCAGATAGGTGTTTTTTAATTTTTTTAAGAGAGGTGACTTATGGCACACGAATGTCCTTGTTGTCATGAAATTGTAGAAGTGCATAATGCACAACCGGACAATAGTCCTCCGGCTTTCTATTTTGCCAATCATGGTCCGCCACGTAAACTTTGTCCGGCGAGCGATCGCTATGTCATTGATGTCGCCAAAGGCGACCTCAGCGAACACTGTCCGCCACTTGATAATTAGCACCGGCTTTTGTCCGTAGAGGTTGTGTAAACAATCTCTACGGACTTTTTTGTTGCAAAATATTTTTATTCCTGTAATGTTAATCTGGGCGTAAAAACAAGATCAATAATATTTTTTAGAGGTATTTTGTGAAAGTTAATTATTTTGATCAAAAGAGATGGGGAAAAGGATTGGGTGTTGGGAGTGCCAGATGCCCATATTGTAAAAAAATTATTCCAGTCATGAATAAAGATGGTTTCTTTGGAAACCGAAAAGAAGATTACCTTCAATTTCATTGTAAATTGTATTCTCCTCGAGAAGAATGTCTCGCTAGCGAGAAGTTTGTGTGTGATTTTGATTAACCCCTGCAGTTTGCGGGGGTTTTTGTGTTAAAATATTTTTATGCAAAAGAAATTAGATATACCATATTATTCTCAATACACGGATGTAAAAGACGAATATTGGAAACCACGTGCCTGTGGTGTTTTGTGTTTGAAATCTGTCTTAGATTTTTTAGAAACTACCAAAAATGAACGGTCGTTAGAATCGGGTAGTTTATCTGCGGATGAATTTATAAAACTTGCAGTTGATAAATCGGCTTATGGAAAAAATGGCTGGATACATCAAGGTCTTGTGGATGTTGCAAAAGATTTCGGTGTTGTTTTGAAAAGAAAAGAATTTCGTTCGGAAAATAAAAAAGAACAAAAAAGATTGTTGATAGAGGGAATAAAAGAAATAAAAAATAGTCTTAAAAATGATAAACTTGTTTTAGTATCTGTCGTTAAAAGATTTTCTGAAGCTGACAAGTTTCATATGATTGTTTTGACGGGTTTCAAAACAAGTTTTGGTGTGTTGAAAGGTTTTTATTACAACGATACAGATTACCAAAACGCAGGAGAGGGGAAAGATATTTTTGTAGATATTGGTACTTTTAAGAAATATTGGCGAAGACTGGCAATTTTTGTTGAATAGTGTATATTTTCATTAGATATTTGTAACTAGCAATCTTCATTAAAAGAGGTGTTGTATGATGCAATTTGGTAGTCTAGAGTTTTTTGAATTTCTACTAGGGTGCTCGGCTATTATTTTGGGAATTTGTATAATCATGCTTTTTGGAGTGAGAGGACTTCGAGAAGAAGAAAAGAAAAAAAAGAGATTGCTTCTAAAACCATTCGTTATTTTGCAGGTACGGGACATGGTCCTACGTTTGTTTTTTCGGAGACATCATATATATTGGCAGAATTGTATCCAAATTTTTCTTACACTACTTTTGAAACGGAAAAGAGTGGTTTGATTGAACTATCGTTTATTTTTCAAAAAGGTCAAGGAAAAAGATTTTTTATACGAAAAGAAGATCTTGCAACTCTTGAGCTTATCAAGAGATTAAGTGTTAAATAACAAAAGCGGATTTTGGGGTCAGTCCCAAAATCCGTTTTTTTCTACTCACTACTCACTACTACCTACCCACTAATCTCGTATCCCAGTTTCTTCAAAGATTTTCGCAGTTTTTCACCATCGTGTCTCGCTTTCCATTCTATTTCGCTTGCTTTTACGTGAGCATCTCCATAACCCATTCCTTTCTTCATCAATGATCTTTCAAAAAGTTCGTGCAATATTACGAAAGGTCTTTCTTCTTCGGTTATGTCGTTGTCTATCCAGACTTCATTTTTAGGAACATAACTATAAACATAATCGTGTCCTCCTTCGGTAAAATCTATATCACGACTGTCTCTCACTGCTTTACCGTTTATAATCCAGATTTTTATTTTTCCTTTTGCTTCGCCAATTTGTTTCAAATGAATGTTGTTTTTTGTTTCTGTTCTTTTTCTTTCCGTTCTTTCTTTTTCGTCTGCTCGCACACACGCGTCTTTGTATAAAGCACCGCCTTTCATCATTTTCCATTCAACCAACAAATGGTCTATATAAAATTTTCTTTCATCGGGTGTCGCTTCTTTGTCTAACCAAAATTCATATTCAGGAATACATTTGTAGCGAAAGTGCTGTCCAAAGTTTACAAACTCTTCGTCTAAATCTCTCCTGACAATAAAACCATCTACCGTATAAATTTTTATCTTTCCTCTTTGTCCAATTTTTTCTATATAAAATTCTTTTTTATTCATTCCGTTAGAGATAGGACGCGAACTTTGTTAAATCTCGTATGCTATCTATTTAAATTAATTCTAGTAAATTTCTTTTTGTTAAATATTCTGCTTCGTGTCCGCTATCTCTAACGGGACTCGTAACTTTAATTATAAGCTAAAAATTGGATATTCTAATCCACAGTTTTGGTTTAGGTGATCGGGTTTAATCCTTTTTGTTTTAATCCGTAAAAAACTTTGAAAAATAAGGTTTTTTTTGGTCAAAAAAGTGGATAAATAGCTAGCAAAAAGATCATTATTTTGCTATAATCAGTTTAATCAAAAGCACTAGTGCTTTTTTAAATTTATGCCTAAAGAAGAAGAAAAGAAAGCAAAGAAAACTAATGGATACAGCGCCCAAGATATTCAGATTTTGGAAGGTCTTGAACCAGTTAGAAAAAGACCCGGAATGTATATCGGAACAACCGGTCCAGACGGTCTGCACCATTTGATTTGGGAAATTTTTGATAATGCCCGAGACGAAGCAATGGGTGGTCATGCTGATCACGCCGAAGTTGTTTTGTTGCCAGGAAACAGAATCAGAGTCACAGACAACGGAAGAGGTATCCCAGTTGATAAACATAAACAAACAAAAGTTTCCGCTTTGGAAACAATCATGACGACTTTGCATGCCGGAGGAAAATTTGGTGGTGATGGGTATCAGGTATCCGGTGGTCTGCACGGAGTAGGAGCCTCTGTTGTAAATGCACTTTCTGTTTATATGAAAGTGGTTGTTCATCGTGATGGCGGACAATTTATGCAGGAATATGAGAGAGGAAAAAAGAAATCTTCTGTAAAAGAAATGGGTAAATCAAATTTGCATGGAACAATCGTTACCTTTGAAGCAGACGAACAAATTTTTGAAAAAGTAGAGTATGATTGGAAAAGAATTGTTGGACATTTGAGACAGCAAGCATATTTGGTAAAAGGTATGCGTGTCACTGTTATTGATGCCAGAGAATACGAAGGGAAAATAGACGATAGCAAAGTCTTTTATTTTAAAGAATTAGGATTAGAGGTTCCTTCAATGACATTTTATTTTGAAGGAGGTCTGCTTTCTTTGGTTCAATTTTACAATCAAAATCAAAAACCTGTTCACAAAAATATATTTTATATAGAAAAAAGCCCCGATGGTATTGAAAGTGTCGAAGTAGCTTTGCAATATGTAGACGACATTTCTCCAAGAATTGTTTCTTTCGCAAACAACACATCTACCCCAGAAGGAGGTACTCACCTAACCGGTTTCAAAACGGCTTTGACCAGAGCGTTAAACAATTATGGTAGAAAGAACAATTTAATAAAAGAAAAAGAAGAAAACTTTACAGGAGACGATGTATTAGAGGGCATCACAGCCGTTGTTTCTGTTAAAATTCGTGAAATCCAGTTTGAAGGACAGACAAAATCAAAATTGGGAACAGTAGAGGCAAGAGGAATGGTAGAGTCTGTTTTTGGTGATTCTTTCAATGCTTTTCTAGAAGAAAATCCAGATGACGCTAGATCTATCATAAACAAAGTAATGCTTGCTTTGAAAGCGAGAAAAGCCGCAAAGGCTGCCAAAGACAGCGTTTTGAGAAAAGGTGCATTAGAGGGAATGACATTGCCTGGAAAATTGGCAGATTGTCAGACAAACAAATCAGAAGAATCAGAACTGTTTATTGTAGAGGGAGATTCTGCTGGAGGTTCGGCAAAGCAGGGAAGAGACAGAAGGACACAAGCAATTTTGCCTTTGAGAGGAAAAATTTTGAATGTGGAAAGAGCAAGACTGGACAGAATGTTGGCATCACAAGAAATTAAAAATCTTGTTGTTGCACTTGGTACTGCTATTGGAGATACTTTCAATATTGAAAAACTTCGCTATCACAAAATCATTATCGCAACCGATGCCGACGTGGACGGTGCTCACATCAGTACTTTGCTTTTGACATTGTTTTACCGTCACTTCAAATCTTTGATAGAAAATGGGCATATTTACATTGCTCAACCTCCTTTGTATAAAATAAAATTTGGAAAGACTATCAAGTATGTTTATACAGATGAACAAAAAGAAAAATATTTGAAAGAATTGGGGATTGATATGAATGAGCAACAAGAAGAAACAGCAGGAGAGGGAGAAGAAGAAACAGAGGGCGAAGATACCGAGGCAGAAACAGAAGGAAAGAAAGGAAAAGCAGGAGCAAAAAAATCTACAAAAGTGCATATGCAAAGATATAAAGGTCTCGGAGAAATGAACCCTGAAGAATTGTTTGAAACAACAATGGATCCAGAAAGAAGAATTTTGAAGAGAGTAACTATTGATGACGGAGAAGAAGCCGACGCAGTGTTTGATAAACTGATGGGATCGGAAGTGGCTCCGAGAAAGAATTTTATTCAAAACAACGCTAAGATGGCCAACATCGATGTCTAAATTTTAAATTTCCAAATTAAGCGCATTTCTGCGTCGCGATTCGTAAAATGTCAGTCACCGTATTTGAAATACGCCCTCCCGCTCCTTGAACTGCATCTTAATTTGAAAATTTAAACGGCTCAAAAAATTTTTCCTCATTTCCTCGAATTTCATCTAAATCTGAAAATTAGATTTTACTCTCGTTCATTGAATTGCATCTTAACCTGCCTGCCGGCAGGCAGGTTTGAAAATTTAAATCGTATAAAATTCGGCGAACTACTTCGTCATCTGCGAAAAAATTGACAAGATTGCAAGTGTTATGTTAAAAATAACTAGGAATTTTAACGTACATTGTCGCATATAAATTTTGCAAAGGAGACTCTATGAGCGAACAACAAGCTATGACAGTGTTTGAATCGCCGACTTTTCGTCGGTTTGATAATCCAGATGGAACAATCTCGTTTTTTGTTCGGGTTGATCGTTCTCTTACTCCGCAAGAAGCTTTAGATGCTACTGGTCGAAAAAATTGGGCAACTGGAAAGGTTGCCGACGAAATGCCTAGGGGAGAGGGTAAACTGGTTGAGGTCGTCTTTTTTTATTGTGATAGTGGTATCGATGAAATAAAAGATGACGATTTGGAGGAAAAATATAATAAACGAAATCTTGTTTCCGCTGACCCTTATTCTGTTTTAGTAGTTAATCGAGATGTTCCGGCTTTCGCCGATAAACACCCCAATGTTACTCATTGGAAAAACTCCGATGGCGAGTGGTGTTATCTCTCTTGTGGTGTCTGTTTTGATGGGCGAGGTGTGCTTGTTGCTCAGAGAGGATCTCTTGGATATGGAGGTTTTGATTGGTTTGCTGGTCTGCGTAAGCTGGACCAAACCGCTTAGAGCGACACTCTTTGATACAAGTTTTTTGTTCTTAAACCGTCGAATTTTCCCTTGCGGGAAAATTCGACGGATTTTATTTTAAAATAAAAATTACATATAAAAAGTACGGTCGTACTTTTTATATGTAAAATCCGAATTTCGGAAATGCAGAATTATCACACAAAAAAAGCGATCGCATATTTTGTGCGATTTATTCCATAAAAACAAGTTTGCGTACATGTGACTGTTTGCTGTAAACTGTAAACTGTAAACTGTAAACTTAAAAAATATGAAACTATCAAAAACAAATTATTTAATATACCGAGAATGTGGCAAAAATGCTTGGGTTAAAATGCATAAACCCGATGTTTATTATTCATACCCTCTAACCGAATTTGAAGAAGGGATTATTGAAACAGGAAACGAAGTGGATATTTTGGCTCGGGATTTATTTAAGGAGGGTGTTTTGGTGGAAGGAAGATATGATTTTGCTCTTACAAAAGAACTTATTGAAAAGAAAACGCCAGTTATTTATCAGCCTGCTTTTGAAACTGATAAATATCAGATTGCTTCAGATATTTTGGTTTGGAATGAAAAGACAGAAAAATATGATGTTTACGAAGTAAAAGCATCTAACAGTGGTGACGATAAAAAGAAAAAATCAAAAAATGAATTATATACATTTGATTTGGCTTTTCAGTATATTGTTTTAAAAAATGCAGGTGTTCCTGTTGGACAATTGTATTTGGTTCGTCTTAATCCAGAATATGTGAGAAGGGGAGATTTAGACTTGCATCAATTATTTACAAAAGAAGATTTCACAGACAGAGTTTTGGAGACAGAAGAACTTGTAAAAAATGAAATGCATGTTGCTTATGATTTTTTGACACAAGAAAAAGAGCCATCTGGCAATTGTTCTTGTATCACAAAGGGAAGAAACAGCCACTGCACAACATTTCCATATTCCAACCCCGATGTTCCTCAATATTCTGTGCATGATATTTCCAGAATAGGTCTTTCAAAGAGAAAATTGGAAGAATTGGTTGATAGCGGAATATTAAATATTTTGGATGTGCCAGACGATTTAAAATTGTCTGACGCACAAAAAAATCAAATTATTTCTGCAAAGACCGGCAAGACAATGGTAGATGAATCGGGAATAAAAGAATTCTTGGATCAATTGCAATATCCATTGGCTTTTTTTGATTACGAAACTTATGCTTGCGCGATACCTCGATATGATGGATATAGCCCTTATAATCAAATTCCGTTTCAATTTTCTGTGCATATTTTGAAAGAGCCAAATGGGGAATTGATTCACAAAGAATTTATCTATACAGAAAAAGAAAATCCAGACGACACAATGATAAAAGCATTGCAAGAATTATTACCGGGAAACGGTAGTATTGTTTCTTGGCATAAAAGTTTTGAAATGGGCAGAAATGATGATTTGGCAAAAAGAAATCCTGAACACAAAAAATTCCTGAATAATTTAAATGACAGAATGGTGGACTTGGAAGACATTTTTAAAGCGCAGTTTTATGTTCACCCGGATTTTAAAGGCAAGACTTCTATCAAATATGCCTTACCTGCTTTGGTTCCAGAGTTGTCCTACAAAGATTTGGAAATCAGAAACGGTGGAAATGCTTCAAACACATGGAATCAAATAGTCACTGATGGGTATTCCAAAGAGGACACAGAAAAACAAAAAAAGAATTTGTTGGAATATTGCAAATTAGACACATTCGCAATGGTAAAAATATTTGAACATTTGCGAGATTTGGTTAAGTAAGATACTAAAAAATTTTTTCCATACAAATTATACGACCGTATGATTTGTATGGAAAATTAAAAGTTAAATTAAAAGTATATTTATAGGTATAAATATACAAAAACAAAACCCCGCGAGAGCGGGGTTTTGTTTTTGTAAATTTTTGATTATCTATTCAAAAGACTTTCAATCATTTCTTTTACTACATTGTAAGGTTGTGCTCCATTGATAACTGTTTTCCCTCCGTCTTTATCAAGAATCAGTGAGTAAGGAGTTCCTTTCGCTCCGGCAACGATTCCGTCTTGGAATTGTTCTTCAACTTTTTGTGCCATTTCTGGATTGTTTAAGCATTCCATAAAACTTGCTTCGTCCAATCCAATCTTTTTAGCAATTACAGGAAGTTGTGCAAGATCTAGACCGTTGTTTGATGGTGTGATTGCAAACAATTCATCCATATACTCCCAGAATTTTTCATTTCCTCCTAATTCAGTTGCACATTCTGTTGCGATTGCTTCGCCTCTTGCTTGTGAGTGAAGAGTATCTAATGGGAAATGTCTAAATACCAATGCTACTTTTCCGTCTTTTCCATATTCATCCATTATCTTTTTTGTTGTGATGTAAAAGTTTTTACAGAAAGGACATTCCAAATCTGAATATTCTACGATGATAAGTTCTGCGTTTGGATCTCCCAAGATGTGATCTTTTTCTGATACAGGCATCATCTGAACTGTTGTGCCTTGATCGTCATTGTTTTGATCATCTGTTTTTGGAGAATCATTTGAAATCAAACCCCAAGCAATTAATGCACCGGCAATAATGATTGCTACCGGAACGATAAATTTATTACTTTCTTCCATAATAATTATTTACTTAATTTATAATAATTTAGATTGTGAGATTTTGATAGGAAATCCTATTTTCACCTGTCACTTTCTATATAATTTGCATTATAACAGAAAAAAATTAAAACAACGAATTTGTTATACCACTGTCTTGTTTTTCTTCCCAGCCATCAGTATTTAGATTTATATCCAATATTTCATTGGTCATCCTGTCTTTGTATTTTAATTTTTTGTTTTCAAGGGCATATTCGTAAACTGCTTTCGTTATTCTTACATCGTCCAAACAGTATTTTTTTATTTTATCTATTTCTCCGGAATTCCACCATTTTATAGCATCCAATCCGTGACCGCTTTTGTTGATCCCAAGAGTCGCCTCGGCAATACTGTCTAATTTAAATCGCCGATTTGTTGAATCTTTGATTTCTTTTAAAATATCCAAGCTTTTAATACGAGTTAAGTCGTTAGGACAATACTTGTTTAAAAGGGGAATGTCAAAATGATCAGAGTTATATCCAATTAGCAGATCAGCCTTTTCAAGAATCGGCCAAAGACGATCTAGGTCATCGTACATAAAAGTGTCGTATGAGTTGGTTTCAGAATCGTGAATACAAACTAGAGAGATATCTAAATCAGCAGGATCGTTTGATCCAACATCGTCAAAGGTGTTTCGGGTTTCTATGTCAAAAGTTATCTTACGCATAAAAAATAATTTTTAATTTTTTAAATTTTTAATTTTTATAAATAATTTTTAATATCTAATTTTTAAAAATTAAAAATTTAGATTCCTGCCTGCTGGCAGGCAGGTATTTAAAAATTATAAATTAAGAATTAAAAATTTTTTCAGAAATTTCATTTCTGAAAATTTGCCATTCCTTTCCATCTACCAATCTTTTTAATATAAATTTGTCATTTTTGATTTCGTCGTCTCCAATACAAATAACAAAGGGGATTTTCTTTTTATTCGCCTTTTTTATCTGGTCACCAATTTTTTTGTAAGAATAATCCACCTCAACATTTATCTTTTGATTTCGCAGTGCTTCGGCCAAATCATCTGCAAAGAAAGTTACATTTTCATTCATCAAACACAAATAGAGATTTGTTTTTGGGATATATTCAGGCAATAGATTTCTACTTTCCAAAAAATCCAAGGCTGTTATATCTCCCATACCAAAACCAACAGCGGGGATCTTTCCTTGCCCGTTCGATTGCGATTTCGGGTCTTCACCAAAAATGTCTAGTAGGTTGTCATAACGACCGCCTCCAAACATTGCTCTGTTGTTGTTCGGATCTTTGTCAAAGACTTCAAAAACAATTCCTGTATAATAATCAAAACCTCTTACTAAAAAAGGATCAAAGGATATATTGGTTATACCTCGTTCGTTCAATTTTTTTATTATTCTCTGGCAAAGTTGGACTTCTGGTTGATCATTCATTATTTTTTCAATCTCTCCGTTTGCAAGTGATTTTTTTAGATCTTCACCACGCCCTGTCCCTAAAATATTTTCCATCTCTTTATTAAAATCATCATCAGATATTTTTTTACCGTTCCATCTATCAATCAGCCTGACAATTTTCTTTTTCTCGTCTCCGTCCAGATTAAACTTTTCAGAAAGAATCGTTCCGACAATTCCTGCAAAACTTATCTTGATCACAAAATCTCTGTCCAGTGCGCCCAAATTTTGCATGATTTTGTAGGCGATTGTGATTGTTTCAATTTCGGCTTCGATACCTTTTACTCCAAAGATATCTACATTTAGTTGCCAAAATTCTCTACCACGGCCTTTTTGAGGTCTTTCGTATCTAAAATTATTTACTATTGAATACCAACGAAGAGGAAAAACCAATTCTCTTTTTTTACCCGCTACCATTCTTGCAATGGTTGGTGTCATTTCTGGTCGTAAAGTTACATCTCGTCCGCCACGATCGGTGAAAGAATATGTTTGTTCGTTTACGATTTCTTCGCCAGATTTTGCTTTGTATAAATCAGTAGATTCTAGTATAGAAGCGTCATATTTTTCGTAGCCAAAAGACTCTACAATTTCTCGCATTTTTTCAAAAATATATTCTTGTACAAATTTGTCTTGCGGATAAAAATCACGGACACCTTTGTATGGTTCTGTTCCTATCTTATTCATAGTAATTTTAATTCTAACAAAATCAGTAAATTTAACAAGAAATAAAAAAAGACATAAGGAGAGTTTTTCTGAGTGCCGTGTTTTGCTGGCGATTCAGTAGACCGTTATAGTTACGGCCACCGTTCTGGTTTGGGACCAGTTGGGCTTCTCCTTATGTCTTAAGCGAATGTTCTTCCTGTCGCTTTAGCAGGATTTTTACTCGAAGCGTACCTTGTGAGGACAATGCCGTCACCTTTTGGTAGCCCGAGCCACCGATTTTATGATCGGCGTGATTAAGGTGGATCAATACCTCGGCGGGTTGTCGGTAATGATCCTTCGGCAAAGTTCCGTCCGCCAACGGAACTTATGACCTCTTCGGGAAGGAGAACAAGCAAATTTATCCCGATTTGGCTGTTAAAGATAGTATACGAGTTTTCTCCGTATGTCTAGCATAAATATTTTACAAGCTTATGGCCGATACCTGCCTGCCGGCAGGCAGGGCTGATAGCTGATATCAAAACTAAGCTAATAGCCGATAGCTTATAGCTGATAGCACAAACGACGTGGACCTGTCTCTTTTCTGAAAGAAAAGCAACGACACGGCAGGCAGGTCACTTCGCTTCACTCGCGAAGACGAAATTTCGCAAAGCGAAACTTCGTCTAACCCGTCTTTGCGAGGAACAGAGCACTTCAAATTTTTTCTCAAAAAATTTGAAGTGCTCGCGAAGACGAACAAGAGGGAAAGTCATGTCTGGGCAATTTTGTAATTTAAAGTTTAATATGTAATATGAAGTATATGATTTTTGAATTGTATAAAAAAGAAGGGGAGACTCCATTAGAAGCAATGGAAAGATTTAGAAAAGAGAATTTGGAGATTGGAGATCAAAAAATGACTTATGCTGGTAGGCTAGATCCGATGGCAGAGGGTGTTTTGTTGGTGCTTGCGGGAGAGGAATGTAAGAACAAGGAAAAATATTTGGGGTTGGATAAAGAATACGAATTTGAGATTTTGTGGGGTTTTCAAACAGATACCTATGATATTCTTGGAATCTCCCAAAAACTATTCTCAAATTCTCAAGAATACAAGAATAGATATTCTGATATTCTTGAGAATATTGGAATGTCAGAAATGATAGAAAAGATTAAAGGAAAGTTTAGACAAAAATATCCGCCATATTCATCTATGACAGTTAGTGGAAAACAACTTTTTCAGTGGGCAAGAGAGAGTAGGTTGAACGAGATAGACATACCAGAACAGGAAGTAGAGATTTATAGGGCAGAATTTTTGGGGAATAGAAAAATAGAAAGAGAAGAATTGTTAAAAAATATTTTAGAAAGAATTGATAAGGTAAACGGTGATTTTAGACAAGAGCAAATAAAAAACGAATGGAAAAACCTTTTGGGTAATCACTTGGAAACCAGGTTTCCAAGTGAATTTGTGGTGTCAAAATTTCGGATTAAATGCTCAAGTGGAACTTATATGAGAGGGATTGCAAATGATTTAGGAGGGATTGCATATAGTATAAAAAGGACGAGAATTTTTGTGTAAGACCGTGCTATTTACTTTTGTGTTGTTTCGTTGTATTCTGTTTCTAGAATTTTAGGCAGGTTTTGTAAATTAAATCTTCATAATGGAGGTGTTAATGGGTAAATTGTTGGATGAATTTTGCGATAAATTTTCTTACAGGCTTACTTTGTATTTTGCAATTATATTTTCTGTTTGTTTTAAACCAAGTATCTTCTCATGGGATTATTGGAAGGTCGCACTTCCCGTGATGATTGTGTGGCTGGTTTTTATTACAATCTTTCAAAATCGCATAAATTCATTTTACAACAGACTTTAGGGAGGATAAATGAAACTTACCACAAATCTTACCGTCTTTTTTTCCCTTGTAATTTGTGCTTTCATAGAATACAAAAATATTGATGTTCTTTCTTGGAACACATTAAAGTTTTTAATTCCAATGATTGTTATGCATTCATTCATCCTCGGACTTTTTCGTCACCGTATTAATTCTTTTGGTGAAAAATATCTGAAATTGAGATAATTTTGGCATAAACAAAAAACCGGAGCATACGCTCTGGTTTTTATAATTTAAAGATTTTGAATTAAGCCACTTTTTCTTTAAAAAGGACGAGAATTTTTGTTTAAACTTGTTTTTTTAACAAGGTTATTGTTTAATAGATTTAGAAATTTAAGAATACTTGATAGAGAAAGGAGCGTTTTTATGTTTTCTTATGGACTTGCAGTTTTGTTTGGTTTTTTGCTTGGTTTTTTTGCAGAAGATATTAATCTTTATCCAGTAGAAGCTGTCCTCGTTTCATTTGGGTTAGCTATTTTAATTACTTTAATGAACAATGACATCAACACATACTGTAAAAAGTTTTTTAGGAGAATTTTTTCTTTGTAAAAATAAAAAGCCGATGCTTGACGCATCGGCTTTTGTTGTTTTTAAATTCTTTGTATTAGACCGCTTTTTTCGATAAAGTCGCTTAGACTTGGTTGGATGGCAACATTTCTGATTATATCGTCCATTGTAATTATTATTGTCACTATTACTATGACTATAAAAACAGATATAACCAATTTTTGTTTTATTTGCAATTTTGTTTTTGCCCACAGATCATAAAAAATCACGATGGCAGAAAGACTGACAGAAAATGGAATTATCAAAGATATGACAAACATTATTCCCCAGAACAAAGAATTTAGTCCCAAGAGCGGGGTAGAAAGCCCCAGTGTGTAAAGGATAAATTTTAGCGCGGTGAATACATAATCCAAAAAGAAAATCGCGGAATAAAGAAAAAACAGCAAATAGGTAATGGTAAAAAAAGAATACCAATTGTTTGAAAAATAAAAACTTGTTAGTTGTTTAAAAAGTGTTTTTTCTTGATTGTCTTCTGACATAATATTTTTTTACATAATATGAATTTACAAATTTATTTGAATGCCTTTGCGAATATCACAAATAAAATTCGGATAATTTATAATTTGTAGTATTCGGATATAATTCGTAATATTCGGATTATATTAATTTATTTTGATTTTACTTTAAGTTTTGCTTTCTTTCCTTTGTCTGTTTTTGGAAGAATTAGTGTCAAAAGACCGTGTTTCTCTTCGGCTTGTGCTTCGTCAATATTTATTTCAGTAGGCAGGGTGATTGTTCTTGAAAAAGAACCCCAATAAAGTTCTCTTGAAAAATAATCTTGATTTTCAACTTCGTGAGATTCTTCTCTTTTTCCTCTGATCGTTACCATATCTCTTGAAATGTCCACATCCAGATCCTCTGGTTTTACTCCCGCTACCATTGTTTTGATGATGACATTGTCGTTGTCTTGATACATATCTATGGTCAATTCGCCCTCTTCTTCTTCCATCCAATTCTTTTCTTCGTTTTCCTCATAATCGTTATCTCCATCATGAGATTTTTTATTATCTAAAGATTTGTCTGCTTCGTCTATATCTACCGTACCTGTTAATTTTTCAAAAAATGATTTCATATTATTTTTTCTTTTTGTTATTTGATAATTTTGGTTTTAATTGAATTTGTTTTATCTTTTCAAAAAATAAAAGAAGTAACATTATTACTATCCAGATAAACATAAATACTTTAAAGATGTTTCCTTCTACATCGTTAATTATAAGAAAATTAAAACTTGTGTGCAATGCGATGGCGAGGATAAGTCCGAGGATAGAAGCTAAAAATTTTATAATTCTTGATTTGTAAAAGGTAATAGCCATCATTATACCAATTATAGCCGAGCTGGCGGTATGGAGAACTGTTGCTCCAATAAATCGCATATTCCCGACAATAATCGTTTTGTAAATCTGACTTGATTCGGCGATATCCCAAAGATACAGGGTGTTTTCCATAGCAGAAAAACCAAGTGCGACGGTTATCATATAAATAACCGCGTCTATTGGTTCATCGTTGACTGATTTTCTAAGAACGGAAAATCCAGCAAAAAGATATTTTATTATTTCTTCTGATCCAGCCAAAAGTAACAAAACAAGAAGGGTAATGGCTTCTTTTTCTTGAGAAAATAATTCCATTATTTTATCTCCTACTAGTTGAGCAACCAGCACACTGACCATTCCAGCCCAAAATGCCAAAAATATAAATCTTTTTGGTTCTGGATTTTTTTTGTCTTCTCCAAGCCAAAAACCCAACCAAATAATGGTAGGGAGAATTCCAAGAGAAAAGGCAAGTAATGTTTGCATTGATTAAAGTATACCCCGACACCAATAATTTTATCAATAGCTTATTTGGTGAAAACAAAACAAGATTTCGTAAAAAATCTACATATCATTTTAAATACAAAAATCAATTTTTTGAAATAATAAAATTATTGGTGTGGGGGGTAAAAAGTATTAAGTAGTAAGTAGTAAGTAAGGGGTTGTGGAAATCTGCTAACTATTGCTTTTAGGTTTGTTTTAAATTATATTGATTTAAGGTTGTTTGTTTGAAATTGGACTAACTTTTGAGACAAAAAGGAGAAAATTGTGATTAATAAAAAAGCCTTGTTTTTAAGTTTGTTACTGTGCGGTGCTTTGGCGGTCTTTTTCTCGTTACCCTTACCGAAAGGAGCTAGTGAGATGACCATTTTTATTAATCGAATGATTTTTCCTTTGGCTTTCATTGTACCTGTTGGGTATTATTTTGTTTTGGCAGGTTGTGATGAAAAAATTGAAAATCATCGCGGAATGATGATCTTTTGTGTTGCTTTTATATCATCCGTGGTCATTTTGGGCTATAAGTTGTATTTGAGCCTTGAGGCTCCAGGAGCTTGGGCATTTCACAATATTACGGTTCTTGTTCAGTTGTTTTTTCTTACTCTTTTTGTTTTTTTACCATTTTTACAGGGACTCGTTTTTGCTGGTGTGGTTATTTTTCAAAAAGAAAATAGTACCAAAACAGTTTCGGAAGAGAGGTGCTCAACCGAGTCTTTTTATAACAGTGAATACAATTCTGCCGGAAAAATGCCGAATTAATTTAAACAAACAAAAATCGCAAGGTCTTCGGACTTTGCGATTTTTTAATTTCATAAAATTTTCTGGATTGCTTCGTCACTCCACTTCGTTCCGTTTCTCGCAAAGACGATGAGGCGACGAAGTTTCGCTTTGCGAAACTTCGTCTTCGCGAGCGACAGCGACGCGATCCACGTCGTTCGTGCTATCAGCTATAAGCTATCGGCTATTAGCTCCGTTTTTTAATATTAGTTATAAATTATTGATTGTTTGGCCAAGTCTCTATCATCAACAATCTTTTATCTTTCTTCGGAAAATCTGTCCAAATTTCTTCTGTTATATACGGCATAAATGGGTGAAGGGTTTTCAAAACTTTTTCAAACAAATTCAAAAGCATAAATTGTTTATTAGCTTTGTCTTGTGCGTTTGTTTTGTTTGTCAAAGCGTCTTTTGATTCTTCCAATATTACATCTGCCATTTCGTGCCACACAAAATGATAAAGTTTTTCTGATGTCAGATACAATTTGTATTCTTTCATTTCGTCAGTAATTTCCGTAATCAAATCGTCAAATTTTGTCAAAATATTTTTTTCATAATCGGTTAGGTTGTTGGTATCAAAATTTTCATAATCAAAACCATCTGTGTTTGAATAAACAAAACGAGCTATGTTCCAAAGTTTGTTGGCAAATTTTTTGTAAGCCATCGTTTTTTCTTCGCTAAAACGAATATCCTGTCCAGGAGCAACTGCGACAATCAAAGACATACGCAAAGCATCTGTTCCATATTTTTCTATCATATCCAATGGGTCAATCGCATTGCCAAGAGACTTTGAAAACTTTCTATTTTTTTCATCACGAACAAGCCCGTGTAAGTAGACAGTTTTAAAAGGAATTTCTCCTGTTAGATATGTCGTCATCAAAATCATTCTAGCCACCCAGAAAAATAAAATATCATGTCCTGTTTCCAGTAAATCTGTTGGGTGATAAAGTTTTAAATCGTTTGTTTCATTTGGCCAGCCCAAAGTAGAAAATGTCCAAAGACCAGAAGAAAACCAAGTGTCCAGCGTGTCCGAGTCCTGTACCCAATCATCTCCTTCTGGCGCATCAACTCCAACATAAATCTCGTCTAATTTATCATTTATAATTTTTAATTTATCATTTTCCTGTTTACGATAGTAAACAGGAATGCGGTGTCCATACCAAATTTGTCTTGAAATACACCAATCGTGCAGATTTTCAATCCAGTGATAATAAGTTTTATTAAATCTGTCTGGTAAGATTTTGATTTTATCTGATTCAATAGCGTGTCGCATCAAATCTTTTAGACTTACTTCGTCGCCCGATTTCAAACCTTTCATATTTGAATAAGGCAATTTAAATTTTTTGTTTACATCAATAAACCATTGCAGTTTTGGCAACGGCTCTATGATGGCTCCTGTTCTTTCGGCGGTTGAAACATTTTGTTGTGTTTCTTCTTCTTTTATCATCAAGTTGTTTTCTCGTAGCCATTGGACAACGATTTCTTTCGCCTCACCAACTTTTTTGCCATTCAAAATATCACCCGCATTTTCCATTTTGGCGTATTCGTTGATAACTTTTTTCATAGGCAGATTGTTTTTGGTAGCCATCATTTCGTCTATTTTTGAATGAGCAGGAGTAACCCCCAATGCACCCGTTCCAAATTCTTTGTCTACAGAATAGTCAGAAATAATTTTTATAGAAAGAGAGGTTCCACAAAAATCAGCAATTTCAAAAGTTTGTCCAATATATTTCTTG
>JAQTWD010000005.1 GCA_028689435.1 Minisyncoccota bacterium
TAAAGGTGAATATTTTCTTTCATAGATATAATACCAATACTACAAATTATATACTTATTCCCCAAATTAACGAATTATCCGAATATCCGTATAATAATCCCCATTAATAATTTGGATTAATTCGTAATTCGGGGTATTCGGATTTTAATTCGTGTCATTCGGATTATACACACCTATCAACGCTTTTATTCTTTCTTCTACTGGAGGATGTGTCATAAATAATTTAGAAATATTTTTTCCCTTAAAAGGGTTCGCTATAAACATGTGGGCGGTCGCTTTACTTACCTTTTGTAGTTGGTTTGGGTTCGCTGATATTTTCTTTAAAGCATTTGCCAGACCTTCTGGATATCTGGTCAAAAGTGCCCCTGACGCATCCGCCAAAAACTCTCTTTTTCGAGATATTGCTAATTGTATCAAAGTAGACGCAATAGGTGCTAAAATGGCCAAAATTACCCCAATTACGAGTATAATGACCCTACCCTTATTACCAGAATCATTGCTTTTTCCACCCCCATGAATAGCCATTCTTAGAAACATATCTGACAACAAAGCAATAAAACCAACCAATACCACAACAACAGTAGAAACCAAAATATCTCTGTTCCCTATATGAGACAATTCATGTGCAATCACGCCCTCCAATTCGCTCTTTTCCAAAATATCTAAAAGGCCTGTTGTGACTGCAACCGCAGAATTTTTTGCATCTCTACCTGTCGCGAAAGCATTTGGAGAAGGATCGTTTATTATATAAACTCTTGGTTTTGGAAGACCTGCTGTTATGGAAAGATTCTCAACAATATTGTGAAGATCTTGATATTTTATTTCATCAGCAGGAATTGCTCCTGACATTTTCAGTGCGATTTTATCAGAATACCAATAACTGGTGATATTCATCAAAATGCTAAATATAATTGCAAATGATAAAATTGCCGGATTTTCAAAATAATAACTAAACGCCCAACCAAGACAAATAATAATGACGAAAAACACGGTCATAAGAAACCATGTTTTTCTAATATTTGAATCTTGATGAGTATAAAGTGTCGCCATATATAAGAGTATATTATAATTTTAAAAATATTCTAGCTGGCACCTCCTCCACCACCTCCGCCACCTCCCCCTGCACCCCCGCCTCCTCCAGCACCACCCCCACCAGCCGAGCTAGAAAAGGCAGACGAGAAAGATGTTGCAAAAGATGACGAGAATGCAGAAGGAGAGAAATTAGAAGTACTACCAGCTAACAAATTTCCATTTGTAACTCCCCCACTAACGTGATACCAGTTCGGTGGTGCTATATGCATACTCTCAAATTTTTTTGCCCATTTTTTTTCGATACCAAAAATCATGGCATATGGTAAATATTTTTCAAAAATTTCTGGAGTTAAATTTTGCATTCTATCCTTTCCGGTGATTTCCAAGAAAATTTTAAAACCAAGCCAATCTTCCTTCAAAATTTGTCCTTTTTTATTTAAGTGAGCCTCATACTTGATAAAGAATATTAAAACAATCACGGCACTAATTGCCAAAAACAAACTAGTAGAAAGTAAATGTTCAGTGACAAAATAAACAGAATATTCTGCGGAAAAAGCAATAAAAGTAATTAGAAATATAATCCACTTAAACATCTTCTTCTCTTTTGAAAGAAGTTTATCAAAAGCGCCTGTATCAATTTCTGTTTCTTTTATTAAATGCTCCTCCAATTTCTTTATTTCCTTGTACATAGCCCTCTTTATCGTATCAGAGGATTTAATCATTTCTCTTGTAGAAAACTTTCCCTCTTTTCCGTATGAAAATAAAATAGCTAAATATTTTTTTTCATAATCCTCTAGCTCCTCTTCATTCAAAAAATCTTTCTTTTTCTCTAAAATAAAATCTGTGGTCTTGAATATAAAAAATTTTTTAGTGTTATCCGTTATGGTTATATAACCTCTCACTGCGAGATCAACGATTGTAGCAGGCCATACTTTTGGAGTTATACCCTCTCTACAAATTATTTCAGCCATAGCAGGACGTAGATTTTGAGGTGGTTCATATTGAGGAATTATTGTTCCCCTGCCCTGATTCATTCTTTCACTTCTATACCAATAGACAAAACCAATTATTAAACAAAGAAAAATAATAAGACCCAAAACAATCGGAAGAATATTTATTTTTATCCAGCCCAACCAAAATGAACTTTGATCTATTAAACCTTTGGGCCAACCAACAGCAACAGTTACGTCTGCTTTTGCAGGTATTTTTTCTTTAGAGTAAAAGACCCCAGAACCCTCCATCTTCTTCAAATAATATTGACCCTCAACATCACTGTAAAAAGTTTCTGTTATATCATTCTCTGAGAAATTATTGGCAGGTAAGGTAATTAAAGCTTCCAAATGATTAATCGGCACGTCAAAATCTGTGACCAGATTCCAATACACTTCGTCATGATCATCATAAAAACCAATACCACCATGAACCCTGTATTCAATAATCCATTCATGAGAAGTATCGGCCAAATCGTAATACCACTCAATGTTTATGGCACCATTTTGTTTGTAAAATGTATATTTACCCCAACTATCAGGATCAGTTTTTTCTAAAATTTTAGAAGAGTGGATTAATTCCAAGCCAGTAGTTCCATCTATAACCTTTACGTCTGTAATAGCAGAAATTTTATTTAGGGGAATAGAACGCCATCCTTTGTTATATTTACCTTTATAATTAAAAGTCTGTCTTTCAGTGATATCCAAAGTAGAATCTTTGTTTATGACAATATCTACTTTGAAAGAATCATAGAGATAACGTCTATCTTGTTCCTCTGCATTTACAGGAGATGCAAAAAGAAAAAACAGCAATCCAAAAATTAAATATAGTTTAATGCTTTTATTTTGCATGCTTTATTTAATTGTTAGAATTTTACTTCTACTGGTTCTTTTTCTTCAGACCCCTCTTCCAATTCAAAGAATTCTCTTTTAACAAATTTGAACATGTTTGCAATTATATTTGAGGGAAAAGCTTCAATCATTGTGTTCAAATCTCTCACATTACCGTTATAAAATCTTCTTGCTGATTGAATTTTATTTTCTGTATCTGACAATTCTTTTTGTAGTTCCAAAAAGTTTTGATTGGCTTTCAAGTCTGGATAACTTTCAGCAACAGCAAAAAGGGATTTCAAAGCACCTGTTAGCATATTCTCTGACTGTGCTTTTGCTTCGATTCCCTGTGCATTCATCGCATTTGATCGAGCCTCGGTAATCTTTTCAAAAGTACTTGCCTCGTGAGTCATATACCCCTTTACTGTATTAACCAAGTTTGGAATAAGATCATATCTCCTCTTTAATTGAACATCGATATCTGCCCATGCTTCTTCTGTCCTATTTTTTAGAGTAATAAAACCGTTATAGGTCATTGCAATCCAGCCTGCAATAACGGCAATTATTCCTAAAATAATAAATAAAATAGTAGTCATTTTTTTTAAATTTAATTAATTTTTAATTACTATAATTATTTCACAAATTAATGATTTAGCAAATGTTTTACGGATACAAAAACTAAAGATCCAAAAGCTGGTGCTTCTGGGTCTAAGTTTTTGTGCACAAATAGTTTAGGACTTGGTCCCCGGTTATTAAAAAGAGGACTTGACCCGCGATTACTAAGTAAAATTATTCGTTCGCAAAGCTCACTTTAATTTTACTAAGTATCGCTGGTCGCGGCTCAAAAATATGCTCCCAGCATATTTTTTCCGCCGTTCAAGTTCTCCCTCTGTGTATCAAACAAAAAAAGAATCTATTTAATAAAAAATAGATTCTTTTTTAATTTGTGCCGAGGAGAGGACTTGAACCTCCATGGGTTGCCCCGCTAGCTCCTAAGGCTAGTGCGTCTACCAATTTCGCCACCTCGGCATTATATTACCTATTTTCAATCCTGCTTTATTTAACCAAAGGCTAGTGCGTCTTCCACCTATTTCCTATCTCGCTTCACTCGATAACGGAAATTCTTTGTGAGACAAAGACCGGATAAAAAACAAAGCAGTTTGTTTTTAATCCAATTTCGCCACCTCGGCAAGACAATAAGTCAAAAATCAAAAGTTAAAATTTAAAGTTAAAAGTCAAAATTGATTCGAGCATAATAGTAGCAAATTTATTAAATAATTTCAAACAAAAAACCATCGATAAATTTATCGATGGTTTTTTGTTTAAATAGTCCTGATTTATAACAAAGCGTTATCTATCGGAGCGGTATCAATTCCAAAAGAATTTATGAACAAAGAAATAATTGCTTTAGCAAAAACCATTATAAATAGTCCTATAATTCCCCACATCATATGTTTTTTACCTGTTTCTCTGGCTGTTGGATTGCTTCCTGCTCCGTGTATAAATTCAACCAGACCCCAAATAAATATCAATGTTGCCAAACTTATCAATAGCCCAATAAGAGGCACTATGATAAATTGATTCATATTTGATACAAATTGTGATGTTACTCCCATAATAGATTAGAAGTTTTCAAGTTTATCCAAAGGATTTGTTACAGTTCCTTCTGTACCTCTTATTCCAAATGTGTTTTGGATCAAAGCTACCAATCCCCAGATAGACACCATCACAAACAAAATGATAATACCCCAGATCATTTGATCTCTAGCTGTTTTTTGGTCTGCTCCTGCTTTTGTAATAAAACCAACAAGTCCATAAAGGAAATATATAACAGCAAGAGAAATAACTATCGGAACGATCAAACCGATGATATCCTCAACCTTTTGCAAAATTGTCGTAAAATCTGCCGCCAATACGATTGCTGGGGCCAACAACGACGCACCACCCAAAACTAAAAACTTTTTCATAATTTTTATTATTTATTAATATTAATTTATAAATTTACCTTAATAATACCAAACTAAACAGTTCTAAACGATAGACAGGTGTGGATAATAATATTATACAATTAAGCACCAAAAATTGTACTGTTAAGAACTGCTACCAACCCCCACATCGCCGTCATTACAAACAAAGCGATGATTCCATACACCATAAACATATAACCCTCCTTTCTTTTTGCAGGAACGTCCGCATTATAAATATAAACAGCAAGACCCCATATAAAAGCAAGCACTGCCAAAGACATCGCAAGAGGCACAAGTCCATTTATAATTTCCTGAAATCTTCCTATTAAATCTTGTAAACTTGTAGGAGGTGCGGCAAAGACCATCGACGGAAACATAAATACTCCCAAAGATAAAATTTTTCTAATATTTTTCATACCTATAATTATAAGGTATTAAATAAAAACGCAAAAGGCATAAAGTGAATAAGTTAAAAGGCCGATTGCTCGGCCTTTTTTCAAGGATCAAATAACATACAGAAACCAATGTCGCTGTATGCCTTGCGACAGCCACTGCTACACCACCCTTTTGGATCAGAGTTTCTAAAGCTGTAACAATCTTCTTTGTGATACTGATCTCTTATTTCTTCTACTTCTTTTGGGAAAGATTTGCTTTGATTTTTAATCGGCAACGCTTCTTCTACAAGAATCTCTTCTTTTATTTCGTGACTAGTTTGTTTGCACTCTTCAAGGTTATTAACAAAAATAATTGTTCCGTCATTGAGACGGCACTGGAAAATAGTTCCAGAATAATCGTGAATTACTTTTTCTGAACAACCAGACACAAATAAAACAAAAAATGTGGTCAAAAATAAACTCTTCATATTTTCTCCTTGTATATTTGGTTTAAAAGATATATTTTCTAGATAAAACAATACAACATTTATTAGAAATAGTAAAGCCCTGTCTTACGACAGGGCTTTAAAAAAATTAACAGGGATATTTCCCTTCTTCGCCAGCATCTCTGCCAGCTTTCTTCCACGGTTCAATTACCTCTTCTCTGAAACGCTTTATATCCGGCGTTAACAAAATTCCTAATGGTTTTTTAATTGGTGATTCATCTTCACTCCCTTCGTCCATCGGAGTAAAACCACAATTTTCACCAGCTCCCATAATTTTCTCCCATAGAAAAAATTTATAAAAACATTTCTGATACCGATAATATCAGATTATTTCTAAAATTCAAATTTATACATACAAAAAACCAAAAATTGAGACGTCGAACGTCTCAATTTTTACCAATTTATTATTCCACCTTCCAATTCATATACTTCTTTAAAACCTGATTGTTCCATGAATGAAAGTGCGTAAGACGACCTATTTCCGCTTGCACAATATATCAAGTATTTTTTATCTTTATCTAGTGATAAAATTTTCTGAGCAAAATCAGGCTGGCTAATATCTATTACTAATGATTCTGGAATATTTTTTTGCAAATTTTCTACTTCGGTTCTTACATCAATTAAAAGGTATTCTCCTGAATCTAGTTTTTGTTTAAATTCTTCTTTTGGGATCGTTTTCAACATAAAAAAATAAATTAACTTTTAATCTGAGAGAATAATACTCTCAAAACAAATACAGGGCAAGGAAACTTTCTGTCTTCTTGCCCTGTTGATATTAATTGCAGTAACGGTTGATGAGGCGAAGTGCCTCTTCACGATTAGGCGTTCCTTCGGGGGTAGCCTCAACCTGCTTTTTTGCTTTCAAATGGATGTCTGCACCCATACACCCCAAAATGAGAGAAAGACCTCCTACAACCAAACGAGTTCCCGCGGGATGATTCTTTTCCAAAATTATCTCATTTGTCATAACATCACCTTTTGCAAAATTTAACTAAAAATTCCTCAAAACAATATACCAGCAACAAAATTATTTTTCAAGAGTTTTGATTTTTTGAGAAATTATATGCTCCACTTCTTTTAAAGAGTCAGCATCCATCAATTTTATTCGCAGTTCTTTTGCCCCATCAAAGCCATTAATGTATGCCTTGTAATGTTTTTTCATCAAAGCAAAATTTCTTGCGCGACCACCAAATATTTTTTTATTTTCTTTTGTTTCTCCAAATATTTTTTCAAATAATTTTGTGTGTTCCAAAGCTACTTTAATTTTTTCTTTTATCGTTGGATTTTTTCCAGAAAAAAACCAAGGGTTACCAAAAATTCCTCTACCAATCATAATACCGTCAACGCCGCTTGTCTTTGCTTTTTCCAATCCATCCTCAAAAGAAAAAATATCTCCGTTTCCTATCACCAAAGTTTTACTTTTCATTCTGTCTCTTATCTCAACGACATCTTTTATAATATCCCAATGAGCAGAGACTTTTGACATCTCTTTTTTTGTTCGTCCATGTATTGTTAGCACGACAGGCTCTTCTTCTAAAATAGCTGGTATCCAAGTTTCTATTTCATTTTTGTTATAACCGATTCTTGTCTTTACAGAAACAGGCAAACCACCTGCTCCTTTTTTTGTCGCTCTTATTATTTCTTTTGCGAGCTTTGGACTTTTTATTAATTCTGCGCCCGCCCCTTGTTTCAAAATATTTTTTTGTGGGCAACCCATATTAATATCAATTCCATCGAATCCAAGTTTTTTTATAAGTCTTGCAGACTTTTCAAAATTTTCTGGATTGGAACCAAAAAGTTGTGCCACTATCGGTCTCTCTTTTTCGCTAAATTGAAGCAAGTTTTTTACCAACTTTTCTTGTCCCACAGAACAAAGCCCGTCGCAAGCGACAAACTCGGTCCAAAAGACATCTGGCTTTCCATATTTAGATATGACTTGTCTAAAAGAAACATCTGTAACATCTGCCATTGGTGCCAATGCCATAATAGGTTTTTGTAATTTATCCCAAAAACTCTTTTTATTCATAGTTTAGATATAATATAGATGTTAATTGAAAATGTAAATCTCAAAATTAAAAATAGCAATTCAAAATTTAAATATTCACTAACTCGTTCATAAAAAGTATGAAAAATTTTATTTTTTAAATTGTAATTTTGATTTTTGAGATTTTAATTTTACATTTTATAAATAGCTTTACTATTTATAAAACACCTTATTCCCAAAAGAGAAATCTACATATCCGATTTTTGTGATATCGAAATCTTTCATATTCATAACTGATTGCAGATTTGTAGTAACTTCTTTTGCAGATTGATCTTTGTTAAAAATAATTTTACTTCCATCTAATATATATATTTCAAACTTGTTTTCACTTTGAACAAATTTATACGGTTCCAATTTTAAATTAACGATAAATTTAACTATTGAATCAATCTCTTTAAATTTTTCAAATTCAAAAACGCTCTTACCAATTATTTTCTTATCATTTAAATCTGTATAATATTTGAACAATCCCTCCCCTCTTTCTTTGTCAAAAATTAAACCCTCACTATCTACCACAAAACATTCATCAATCAATTCATTTTCCTGACACCAAAAAGCAAAAGGTTCTCTCTCTTTTATTTTCACAGTTAAACTATCAAAATTTTTCAATTTTAAATCAATTTCTTTGATTCTTGGATTTTTTTCAAACAATTCTGTGGTTAGATTTTCTTTTGGATAAATTAAAATGTTCCTTTTCGGAAAAAATTTCCAAAAATAATTTCCGTCCAAGTTTTCTAGAACAATTTTTTAAATGTCCAAAGTTTTTACTATTTTGTTCCCACTAATATTTACTTCTTTTATGTTTGCAAAATTAAATTTGAAAAGTTCTGAAATACAGAGAAAAACTACAACAACAAAAACAAGAAACAAGCTTGTTTTTATCAAAAAATCTTTTCTCTTTTTTTGTGTAAATTGTGATGACGTGTATTTAGCCATGTTGCAAATTTAAAATTAAAATCTCAAAAGTCAAAATTACTCAAAAAATCATTTATTTTTTAATTTTAAATTATAATTTTTAATTTTGAGATTTACTTTCTGAATTAATATCAAAAATATTATTTTTCAAGAGAAATTATTTTTTTGTTCATATATTTTTGCAACACTTGAGGAACCCTTATTGATCCATCTGCTTGTTGGAAATTTTCTACCAAAGAAACCAAGATTCTAGGTGTCGGAATCGCGGTAGAATTTAGTGTGTGAACATACTCCACTTTCCCCTCGTTATTTTTGTATCTAATGTTAAATCTTCTTGCTTGAAAATCGTGAAAATAAGAAGCTGAGGAAATCTCTCTGTATTTTTCTTCCATTGGTACCCACAATTCAATATCGTATTTTTTTACCTGGCCTTGCCCCAAATCTCCTCCGCAATTTACTACTGTATGATAAGGAATACCCAAACTCTCAATGAATTCTTCTGTATTTCTATTTATCCATTCATGCCATTTTACAGATTCTTGATGACTGGCCTCACACAAAATCACTTGCTCTACTTTGTAAAATTCGTGAACACGGATAAGTCCTTTTGTGTCTTTTCCATAAGATCCTGCTTCTCTTCTGAAACAAGGAGAAAACCCGAGATACTTTTTAGGCAATTCTGTTTGCGACAAAACTTCTCCCGAGTGATATCCAGTAACAGGAATCTCGGCTGTTCCAATCAGATAATCTTCGTCTTGGGTATTGTAAACATCTTCTGCGTCATTTGGCAGGTGACCTGTTCCATAAAGATTTTCTTTTTTTACAATTGCAGGAGGAAGTATCGGAATAAAACCTTTTGCTCCAAAAAATTCGTTAGCATAATTCCAAATTGCCCAAGACAATCTTGCCCCATCATTTTTTAAATAGTACCCTCTAAATCCGTGAACTTTTGCTCCTCTTTCAAAATCAACCATATCTAAATTAGTCATAATTTCAATGTGGTCTTTTGGTTGAAAATCAAAGTTTGGTTTTTCGCCCCATGCTTTTATCTCTTGATTGTCAGCATCGCTGTCTCCATCTGGAACGGACATATCAGGAATATTTGGAACTTGTAACATCAAAAGTTTCCACTCTTTTATAATCTCTTTTGAATCGTCTTCTAGCTCCTGCAATTTTACTTTTATTGTCTTTGATTGTTCCACAACAGTATTTTTCTCTGAACTGTCGGTAATCAAAGGTATTTTATCACTTAGAATATTTTGTTCTGCTCGAAGAGCGTCTATTTTTCCAACAATATCTCTTCTTTTATCATCCGCCAAAATAAGTTTTTCCACGTCAAAATTGATATGCTTTTTCTTGGCAGCCATATCAATTAAATCTTTATTTTCTCTTATGAATCTTATATCTAACATAAATTTTAATTTTATTAAAATTTTAAATTCTAAATCCTAATATCTAAATACTAAACAGATTCAAATATCATCTTGTAAATAGTAACAGAAAAGAAATAATAAAAAAAGTCACCTATTTATAACCGAAAAACATTCCAACATTCTCAAGAATGTTGGAATGTTTTTTATTTGATATAATTTAAATTAATGACACAAATTATAAAATTAAACAAAGAAGAGTTTCCTCAGAAACTTTTAGAAATCCCTCAGCCTCCAAAACAAATTTTTGTAAAGGGGAAAATACCAAATTGGGATGACACAAAATTTGTAACCGTAATAGGCTCACGGAAATATACATCTTACGGAAAAGAAGTCTGCGAAAAAATAATTTCTGGACTAAAAGGACATGACATAACGATAGTATCTGGATTGGCGGTTGGAATTGATTCCATTGCTCACAGAAGTGCGTTGAAAAACAATTTAAAAACTATTGCGGTCCCTGGGTCTGGATTGGACAGCTCTGTCATCTATCCATCTATCAACAAAAGTCTAGCAGAAGAAATTGTAAATTCTGGAGGATGTTTGCTGTCAGAATTTGAAAACGATTTCAAAGCAACTCAGTGGAGCTTTCCTCAAAGAAATAGAATAATGGCTGGTTTATCCGATGTTATTTTGGTTATAGAAGCTGGCGAAAAATCGGGCACACTGATAACCGCTCGAATGGGCCTTGATTATAATAAAGAAATTGCCGTTGTCCCTGCCTCAATTTTTATAGACGGAGCAAAGGGATCAAACAGATTGTTAAGACAAGGAGCTGTCCCTATTACCTGTGCCGAAGATCTTTTAGAAATACTTGGATTTTCTTCTGAAAAAGAAAGTGGTCAAAAAATATTATTGTTGGAAAATTTTTCCGAAGAAGAAAAAGCCGTTTTACTTTTGTTAAACGAACCACTTTCGCGAGATGAAATAGCACAAAAATCTTTGATACCGATTTCAGAACTAAATTCTATTATTTCTTTGTTAGAGATAAAAGGTGTGGTTAAGGAAGTTGGTGGAGAGATTTGTTTAGTGAGTAATGGGTAGTGTGTAGTTTGTAGTGAGTAGTGAATGAAAAGAAAAATTTAAAAATTAAAAGCTAGATTAAAATTTCTAATTTTTAATTTCGAATTTCGATTCAAAACCGAATTTTGAATGAATTAATTTTTAAACACGACGACGAAAATTTGCTTCGCAAATTTTCGTCAAGTTTAGAAATTAAAAATTTGAGAATTAGATATTTAATCGAAATTCGAAATTAAAAATTAGAAATTCTATGTAGCATTCGGATAATTCGTAATTTGTAGTACCTGCCTCTTTTCTGAAAGAAAAGCAACGACACGGCAGGCAGGTTCGGATAAACTTGTAGATTCGGATTATAATGTTTAAGGAATTTTAAAACCCGTCGCTTGGTGCGACGGGTTTTTGTTTTTACCCAACATTCATTAAAATGTCAACTATATCAACACTGATATAAACTGGGCCAAAATTTTCACAAACAACACAGGCAGATAAAGGACGCCCTTTGATGGATTCTCTTTTGATGAGATCAAAAATTTCAAGAGACTTACCGAACAAAAAATCAGGCTCCTGCACCACAAAATTGTCTTTGGAAAGTAATTTTGGAAAATCTAAACTACTTGCCGGAATCTTGTAAACAACAGGATAGCGAACCTGTTCAACGATTGCCAAGGCAATAATCAGGGGCAACCTCGCCCGAAGACGAGCAACCTCGGCCATTTCTTCGCCGAATTTTTGAATTGAATCTATGGTCTCGCTTCGACCCCTAAGCCCAAGGTCTAATGCTTCTGCCAACCGTCCGTTCAGCCCCAAAGTATTGGGAACCGACACTTTCTGCCGGAGGCATCTTTCTTCAACAACACTTGTCTGTTCCATAATCGCCTCCTTGCGAAAAATTGGATAAAAAATAAAAATGTTTGAGAACTTCTCTGGAATTTAACTTTACATCAATATAAAAAAATAATCAAATTTAGAGGTAAACATACAAATATACGAATAGTACGAATTATACGAATGCGATACAAATATTTAAAAAAGACGATGAGTTGTGATGCAGAGATGTGCCAATTTCGAACTAATTAATCCAAAATCGAGTGCAGTTCAAGGAGCAAAAGTAAAATAGCGGAAGGCGTATTTTAATACGACGACCGCTATTTTACGAATTGCGACGCAGAAATGTGCCGATTTTGGATTAATTATCCCAACCTTTGTTTTTAAGAGCACTTTTCGCCGCCTCCTGTTCTGCAATTTGTTTAGAAGCACCCACCCCCTCTCCCACTTGTTCCTCGCCCAAAAAAGCTCCTACTTTAAATTTTCTGTCGTGGTCAGGTCCTGTCTCACTAAGTACTTGATAAGACGGCGTAATCTTTACAATGTCTTGTGCTTTTTCTTGAAAAAAACTTTTTGAATCCTGCCAAGATCTATTTTTTATAACATCATCTGTTAAATGAAATAAATTGTTTGCAATAAATTGTTGTGCGATATCATAACCTTGATCCAAATAAATTGCTCCTATCAAAGCCTCAAACGCATTTGCTAAAATAGAATTTCTGGCTCTGCCGGTATCTTTTGATTCGCCTTTTGACAACAAAAGGTAGCTGTTCATATCCAAATCTCTAGCGGAATCTGAAATGGTAACTGTATTAACCAAAGCCGAACGATATGAAGTAAGTATTCCCTCTTTTTCTTCTGGAAATTTATCATACAAATGTCTGGAAACAACCAACTCCAAAACAGCATCTCCTAGATACTCCAATCTTTCATTGTGATCCCAATAAGAACCACCATGTTCATTTATATAAGAGCGGTGAGTAAAAGCTTTTTTAAGCAAATCTTTATCTTTAAACTCAACCCCTATTTTTTTCTCAAATTTAGAAAAATCCATACCAAATTTTAATTTAAATTAAAATAAATTCTAAATTCTAATCTCTAAACCCTAAACAAATTCAAATTTTTTAATTTATTAAATTCAAAAAATTTGTATTTTGAATTTTGGTAATTTGTCATTTTGCTTGCTGAAACAAGTTGTTTAGAATTTAGGAATTAGTGTTTAGGAATTATCTCGTCTGCCCACTATACCCTTTATTGCTCTATTTGACAATATTTTTCTCTTTCAAAATCTCTATTGCTTTTGTCACAATAGGAAGAATATCGTCATAAAAATTTAAATCCGGTATCTCTGAGACCTTGAACCACTTTACTTGATCCAAACCGCCAGCATCCTCTCCGTCTTCTAAAACAAGCGGAGCATATTCTGTCTTTGCCAAATAATAAAGAACCTGTCTTCGTGTCTTTCCTTTTTCGGGATCATAAGCAATATATTCGTTGTCACCCAATTTGTCCTCTACAATTATATCAATACCCATTTCTTTTTTAACAACTCTTGCCGTACATTTCTCTGGCTCTTCCCCCTCTAAACCACTTCCTTTTGAAAGAGTCCAGTGTCCAAAAATATCGTGAACCAAAGCAAAGTGTACTTCGTCATTTTTAATAGAATAAACAACAGCACCGCATTTTTTTTCAACCAACATTTGATCATATGGGATATCTTCTATCTTCTTTTTCTTTTTTCCAAATTGATCTTTGTCTGGCTCACCCATTTCTTTATAAATAGTTCCCAAGACACCACTTATAAAACGACCACTGTTTTCACCACCAAAATTTTTTGCCAATTCAATTGCTTCGTTGATAGCTACTTTTGGAGGAATTTCTTTTCTATCAGCAAAAAGCAATTCGGCAAGGCCGATTCTTAATATATTTCTATCTACAACCGATATTTTTTCTATCGGCCACTGAGGAGCTGCTTTTTGAATAATGTCATCAATAACAGGTTTTTTTTCAACAACAATTTTTGCAAGTTTTTGTGAAAACTCAAAATCACACATTCCTGTTGAAAATTCTCTTGTATTGTACTCGAGGATTGAATCAATTTCGGAATTGTTTTTATCAGCGAAATCCCACTCAAAGAGTGATTGTAAAACTATTGTTCTTGAAAGGTGCCTGTTTGACATAATAAAAAATTAAAAATTAAAATCTCAAAATGAAAAATTATAATTTAAAATTTGAAAAATTAATCTTATTTTCTATAAAAATAACATAGAATTTTAAGTATGGGAAGTGGAAAAGTAAAACACTCGCTTCAGGCGAGTGTTTTACTTTTTTTATTTTTTAAGTGTTGTTTTCTTTTTTGGAGTAGCTTTCTTTTCTTCCTTTTCTTTTGCTTCTCCTGGGTCAATTCCCATTTTTCTAGCTTTGTCTTTTAATCTAGTATTTTTCTTTTCAATCTTTGCAACAACATCTATAACTTGCTTTCCTCTGTATTTTCCGCAAGTCTCACAAACTCTGTGTCTCAAATGTGAAGCTCCACAATCTGGGCAACTAGAAATACGAGGCGCTGTTAGTGCATGATGTGATCTTCTATTACGGGTGTGACCCTTTGTGTGTCTCATTCTTACTGACATATTTTTGAAGCTAATAGCCGATAGCCAACAGCTAACAGCTTTTTTAAAATTAACAGATATAAATTTACTACATTATTATGGAAAAAGCAACAGATTAATTTAATTTAACACAGCCCTTGATGAATTGCTTCACCAAGGGCTGTTTTGACCACCATTACTTCTTTCTCGTTGAAGCAAGGTAATCGTTGATTTTGCGTTTTATCTCCTCGTCTTTGAGAGCGAGAAGCTCCTGCAGGATGTTAACATTGAGGGACTTCCAGTGAAAGTCCATGATGGCCTTGCCCGCCGAAACCTGGATGTCCTTGTCGCGGGAATGAAGCAGATACTCCAATTCCTGAAACGACAACTTGCCGGCAAAATACTCCAAAAGCAGGCCGGCTACAAGTTTTTTGAGGATAATGTTATTTGTGCCTATCAGAGTGCGAAGCTTGTCCAACGCATCGTCGTTCAGATCCTCTTTATTTCCCTTTTCCTCGCTTCCACCGAAAATGGAATCAAGGAACCCCGACAGCTCGCCAAATCCTTCAGCCAGATTCTGCAAATCTTTATTTACCATAAAGCACCTCTCAAAATATTGTTTAAAAACAAGAAATCCTTTTTAAACTATAAATCATATTATTCATTTTGTAAAGACTTTATTTCCTTCCCTAGTATTTTGATATTTTGAATTTTTCCATACAAAATATACGGTCGTAAGTTTTGTATGGAAAATTTATTTTTGTTTCATTTTATTTTATTTATTAACTTATTCTTAATTATTATTAATAACATTTTGACTACAAAAAATACGGTCGTATTTTTTGTAGTCAAAATATTTACATCCAAATATTACAAACTCTAGTCCGAATATTACAAATTACTAACACAAATTATCATGAATAAAATTCGGATAATTCGTAATTTGGAGTATTCGGATAAATTCATAAGTTCGGATTATATATTCTTTAAAAAAGTTTTGCGGTGAATTTCAGAGATGCCGTGTTTTTTTATTGCTGTCATATGCGCTTTTGTTCCATAACCTTTGTGTTTTTCCAATTCATACTTGGGATAATTTTTTGCCAGATTGCACATTAATGCATCTCTGGTTACTTTTGCCATTATAGACGCCAGTGCTATCACCATTTCTTTTTCATCACCCTTGATAATTGTTTTTTGGTTTACAAATTCCTCTGGTGCTTTTAATCCCCCATCCAACAAAATCAAATAATCCTCCAACAGCAACCCGGTTGCTGTTGATGTTGTTGATGTGATTTTTTTTAAAGAATTTTTTATACAAGACCTGATTGAGGGGGCAATGCCAAATTCGTCTATTTTTTTATTATCAACAAAAACAACTCTGTAATCCAACAATCCTTCGTCTTTTGCCTTTTTAATATTTTCAAACCATTCATTTCTTTTTTTAGGAGTAAGTTTTTTTGAATCTTTAAAATTAGAAAATCTTTCTTCCATGGCGGTTTTGTTTTCTACAGAAAACAAAACCGCCCCAACAGCCACAGGACCAGCCACCGGTCCTCTCCCTACTTCGTCTATTCCAATAATATATTTTAAATTTTGCATCATTTGAAATTATAACATTGTTTAAAAATTAAAAATTAAAAATTATTTTTTGCTCACAAAATTACACCACTAAAAATAAACTTTTTAAACAGATGTTTGATTTTTAACTTTTGCTATAATACCCATATGAGCAAAAAATTCACCCATCTCCACACCCACAGTCATTACAGCCTTTTGAATGCGCTTCCTCAGATTCCCGATTTGATTAAAAAAGCAAAAGAAAATAATATGACGGCTCTGGCTTTGACCGACGACGGAAATATGTATGGCACGATAGAATTTTACAAAGCCTGCAAAAAAGCTGGTATCACTCCTATCCTCGGAGTTGATTTTTATGTAGCTACCAGAACCAGACACGACAAAGAACCAGGAATAGACAATCGCAGAAGTCGTCTTGTTATGCTTGCAAAAAATGAAAGTGGTTATAAAAACCTGATCAAGCTGGTAACAAAATCTAATCTGGAAGGTTTTTATTACAAACCCAGAATAGACAAAGAACTGATAGAAAATCACAGCGCCGGAATGATTTGTATCTCGCCTCATTTTAGCGGAGAAATTTCTCAAGCTCTCAAAGTAAACAACTTTGCGAAAGCAGAAGAAATCGCAAAATGGTACAAAGAGCGATTTAAAAATTTTTATTTAGAAATCACCCATCACCCAGAAATAGAAGGGTCTCTTGAACTGAAAGAAAAAATAATTAATCTTGGGAAAAAATTGGATATCCCATTGGTCGCTTCTCATGATGTATATTATCTGGATAAACAAGACAGCCGAGCAAGAAATATTTTAATGTCGGTACAAACATCGGCGGGAAAATCTTTTGGCGGAGAAAACGACGACTTTTCTTTTATCACTCCCGAACAAGCAGAAGAATATTTTAAAGACACACCCGAGGCAATAGAGAACATAGAAAAAATAATCAAGATGTGTTATTTGGAATTGGATCTAGATTCTTGGAACTTTCCCAGCATTGCAATACCAGATGGTGAAACTTATGACACACAATTAAAAAAAGAAACTTATGCAGGTATTGAAAAAAGAGGACTAGAAAAAACACAAGAACTGGTTGATCGTATTGAATATGAATTGGAAATAATCAAAAACAAAGGCTACTCGTCTTACTTTTTAATCGTGGCAGACCTTATTCAACACGCAAGAAGTGTCGGTATTTATACAAACACCAGAGGTTCGGCTGCTGGAAGTCTCGTCTCATATCTCAACTTTATTACAAAAGTAAATCCTCTTGAATTGAAATTGCCTTTTGAAAGATTTATGAATCCTCAAAGACCCGGTATTCCTGATATCGATGTAGACATTGCCGACATTCGTCGAGACGATGTGATTGCCTACCTCAAAAGCAAATACGGAGGAAAAGCGGTTGCTCAAATAGGAACATTCGGTACAATGGCAGCTCGTGGAGCAGTGCGAGATGTGACCCGTGCTTTGGGACATCCTTATGCGTTGGGTGACCAGATAGCAAAATTAATCCCGATGGGTTCGCAAGGTTTTCCAATGACGATAGAAAGGGCTCTTGAAATGGAAGAAGACTTGAGAAAACTTCACAAAGACAACAAAGATGTTCAAGAGATAATTAAATATGCAAAAAAAATTGAAGGTTGCGCCAGACACATTTCTACTCACGCTGCTGGTGTGCTTATTTCCCCTACTCGCATAGACGATTACAGCCCTGTCCAGTTTGATAAAGATGAGCAGATTATTACTCAATACGATATGTATACAGGAGATCGCGATGGTGTCGTAAACCTACCAAAATTTGATATCTTGGGAATCAAAAATCTTTCTATTTTGGCAAACTCGGTGGAACTTGCAAAAAAATTCCGTGGAGTAACTGTTGATTTAGACAATGTAGATTTAAATGATAAAAAAACTTATGAGATGCTTGCTAAAGGACACACGATTGGTTGTTTCCAATTGTCAGGTGGAGGAATGACAAAAGTAATTATGGACATGAAACCATCAAGCATCAACGATATCAACGCTGCTGTTGCCTTGTATCGTCCAGGTCCGATGGAATTTATTCCAGAATATATTGAGAGAAAAAATGACCCGAGAAAAATAAAATATCTGCATCCAAAATTGGAAAAGATTTTGGATAAATCTTTTGGAGTAATCACTTATCAAGACGACATCCTTTTAACCGCGATCGAATTGGCGGGATATTCTTGGTTGGAAGTAGACAAATTTAGAAAAGCGATCGGAAAGAAAATTCCAGAATTGATGCAAGAACAAAAAGAAAAATTCTATAAAGGATGTTTGGCAAACGGTGTTAGTGAAAAAACAATCGACGAGCTTTGGGCAAAAATTGAAACTTTTGCCGCTTATGGATTTAACAAAGCGCACGCCGCCAGTTATGGACGAGTAGCTTATGAAACTTCATATATGAAGGCAAATTTTCCTATTGAATATATGACAGCTTTGTTGATGGCAGATTCGGGCGACACAGAAAAAGTTGCTGAAATAATTGGCGAATGTAAAAGACTAAAAATTCCTGTTCTTTCTCCTGATATAAACGAAAGTTTTACTGACTTTACTATTGTAGAAACCACCAACTTGGAAACAGGACTTCCAAGTGAAGCAATTCGTTTTGGATTGCAAACAATTAAAAATTTTGGTGAAGGAATTGCCAATGTGATTATTGAAGAGCGAACAAAAAATGGAAAGTTTAAATCGCTTGCTGATTTCCTAGAAAGAATACAAGACCGAAATTTGAATAAAAAATCTTTAGAAGCATTAACAAAATGCGGAGCAATGGATAATTTTGGAGAAAGAGGAGAAATCCTTGCCAATATGGAAGACTTGCTAGCATACAATAAAGAAAAAGCTCATCAGCACAAAGATCAAGATTCTTTGTTTGGATTAATGCAAGAAGATAGCAATGTTCCACAACTAAAATTGAAAAAGACTGCCCCTGCCGAAATGAAAGAAAAATTGGCATGGGAAAAAGAATTGCTAGGATTATATATTTCCGGACATCCGTTGGATAAATATAAAAATATTTTAGGGAAAGACGGAAAAAATATAAAAAGTATTTCAGAAACTGTTCCCGAAGGAGCAACGACTGCTGTGGCGGGACTTGTAGATGAAGTAAAAGAAATTTTGACCAAAAAAGGTTCTTCAAAGATGGCCTTTGTACGAATTTCCGATTTTACAGGAACGATGGAAACTGTTGTTTTTCCCAAAACATACGAGCAATTTAAAGATATTATCTTAGAAGACACAACTGTTGCTTTCAAAGGAAAAATCTCCAAAAGAAACGGCGAAACAAGTTTGATTGTGGATAGTGTGAAGAAACTTGATTAGTTTGTAGTGTGTAGTTGGTAGTGAGTAGTTTGTAGTTATTAATTTCTAGAAAAAAATAAAACATTTTTTTGGGTTGTTACATTTTCTTTATTTTATTTTATTTTTTCTAAAAACATAAATAATCTATTCTATTTTATTCGATTTCCTTAAATTACATTTTGCACAAAGTAATCTAATATTGTTCACCAACAAACTTGTTCCCCCTTTTGAAAAAGGTAAGTCATGGTCAAAGTGTAGATTTTTTGACTCGCCACACAATACACATTTTCCACCATCTCTTTTCCAAACATCTTTTTTAATTTGTGATGGTATTAATCTAGTGTGATTTAATTTTAAATCATCACCACTAAAATTTTCTATTCTGTTAGATAATTTTAATATAAATTTAAAAACATTTCTCTTTCCGTCATTCACAATTTTGTAATCTATAAGATCAAAATAACCCTTTAGAGACCAAACACCCTCTTGTATTTTTTCATATACTTTTACAATTTCAGGTTTCGATAAATTCTTTCTATATTCATTAATCGTTTTTATAAAAAGACCATTTTGAGTTATTTTACACTTGGCAATTTTTCTGGTTGATTCTGTATTTTTGGATTTTCAGTATAATTTTTTGCTAAATCATGACCTTCATATTCAATGGTTACCCCGTCATCATATATTTTGTCTGCATAAGGTGCATTAGATTTTTGAGACATTAAAAAAACTGAGTACGAAGGATTCATGCGAAAATTCATTCCTCTTTGCATCGTCTGAGAACCCTCAGCATCACACATTTCTCTATAACTTAATATGTCATCTAAAATTCTACTCACAATCGCAGCTTAGCATAATTAAAAATTTTTTGCAGCAAATTAAATAGTGAGCCATTGAAAAAAGTCTTGTTTCTGTTAATATTCTAGTTATTGAATAATATAGTGATAGTCTTTCTAAAAACTAAAAACTAACGACTAAAAACTATAATATGGCTCTATCGTCTAACGGTTAGGACGTCGCCTTCTCAAGGCGGTAATCCGGGTTCGATTCCCGGTAGAGTCACAAAGCGCAAAAAATTAAAAATCTATTCCTCATTAACGAATAGATTTTTAATTTTTTAGAAAAGCAATTAGTTTTGCTTTTCGGCGTTTTGTGAAGGCGGAGGCATATTTTTATTTTGCACAACAAAATAAAAAAGCCGAGCCGAGGTCGACAAGTACTTAGATAGAATTTGAGCAAAGCGAAAAATTATATTTAGTAACTTGTGACCACACAAAATCAGAATGCGAAGCATATCTTTTTTAACACCAAACATGATCACCAACTCCCCCAACGAAAAAATCAGTCTAAAAGCCAGAGAAATCTCTGAAGCAATTTTTGTTTCGGAAGAAGATCCAAACCAAATGCCTATCACCAAAGAAACCAAAAAAAGACTGCAAGAAATAAATAAAGACTCTATATTATATAAAATAGATGAAAAAGAAAATTTGATTGCATGGGTTGTTACAATACCAACATCAACGGAATTAATGGACAAATTTCTCTCAAAAGAAATAAATGAAAAAGAACTTTTTGAACAGACAAAACCAAATACGGAATATGATGCTTTGTATTTATGTGCAATTGTTACTGTTCCTGAATATAGAAATAAAGGATATGCTAAAGAAATGACATTAGAAGCAATCAACAGATTTGAAAAAACAAAAGATTTAAAAATATTTGCTTGGCCTACTTCAAAAGAAGGTCTTGGCCTATTAACTACTTTGGAAAAAGAAACTGGTAGAAAAATTTATTTGAGAATAGATTAAAAAATTTTCCCTACAAAATATACGGTCGTATATTTTGTAGGGAAAATTAAAAAATTAAAAGTCATTTATTAATTTTAATTCAAAAAAAGCAACAAAATAAAAACAATAACACCCCGTATCGCGCAAACGCGATACGGGGTATTTTTTGGCTATTACTTTTTTGGTTGGTGTTCAGACATAGATTCAATAAACACATCTAGGCTTGATTTCGGCCAATTCTTTTTAATGAAATCTCGTGAATTTTCTTGAGAAGTTTCTCTTAATGACAAACACACTATGTGTTTTTTTAAATCAATAATCTCATGATTGTCCCACCCCCAGCAACGAGGACGTCCCTCAATTCCGGGGTTATAAAGGCAACACAGCTGTCCATCAGAGTGACAACAGGTCTTCCCTTCGGGAATATCTACTTCAACATTCACTCTCATATCGGGCCTTCAAGTGTATCTAAACTTTTACAAAATTCGTGTTTTTGAAAATCGTTAACTTTATGAAAACCTCTCCATCCACGACAAAAAGGTCCGTCTTCTGCACCCCAGTGAAAAAGCCGACAAACTTCCCCATTTTGATGTTTGCAAGTTTGTCCATCCGGTATTTTGACCGGTATTCCTGTGACAATCATTTTTCCCCCATTTCTATTGTTGAATTAGAAAAAACAAATCTGCTTAAATATAATCATAAACAAAGCAAAGTAACAAGCGGAACAAGGAGAGAGGTGTAAGGTATAAGTAGAAAGGCATAAGTAATAAGTAGTAAGTAATAAGTAAAAAACTATTCAAGTATTCAATTGAATATAAGAAATACAAAATTATTTAGGTCCCAGAGATCTAAATAAACTAATTCGGATAATTAGTAATTCGAAATATTCGGATATAATTCGTGGTATTCGGATTATAACTAAAACAAAAATAAAAGCTCTGCGCAAGCGCAGAGCTTTTTCACAAACCGAGACTTTGGTCTATCCTTTCGGATAAACTATCTCGATTTTAACTTCAACAACCCCTTTCTGTAATGGCTCGATTCTTCTCATCGCCGCCATTGAGAGATCCAGTTCACGACCCCAAATGTACGGGCCACGGTCCTGAACCTCTACAACAATACTTTTGCCGGTGTCCTTGCTGGTCACGCGCAACTTTGTCCCGAAGGGCAAAGTCTTATGGGCGGCGACAGTCGGATCATTCGGATCAAATCTTTTTCCATTTGCCATACGACGCCCATGAAACCCGGGGCCGTACCAAGAGGCGAGAACCTTCTCATCCACATATTCCGTTTTAGGAATTTTAAGAATTTGTCGCGGATACAAGGTATCGCGATGCCGAGAAAATCCGTTAGCTTTTTTCAGCGCTTCAACGGAAACCGCGTAACGCTGAGCGATGGAAAACAAAGTGTTTCCCTTCGCGACTTCGTGTACCTTTATTTTTGAACCTTTAGTCTGTTCAATTTTTCCTTCTACTTGAACGACCCCATCCTTTTCCGCTTGTCTGTCCTTGACTCTTTGTCGGTACAAATCCGACATCAGCCAGAGGGTTGCAATGGCAAGTAATATTGCCATCGATCCTTCAAAAATCTTTATCATTTTTTCCTCCTTGAACAATGAAATATCGTTGAAAAAATTGGGTTTTATTGAGTTTTATGAATGAACACTCCTCTTCTGAATATAAAACATTAGTTTTTAAAAGTCAAGTTTTTTGATTTCTTTATTTTTAACAAAAAACGCTCGCATATTCATATTTTGAGCGTCTTTCATGTTTTTTATTTTGAATTTTAGTAATTTGTATTTGTTTAGGATTTAGAATTTAGTGTTTAGAATTTCTTAGATAATTATTATCTTACCAACAAATCATCTGCCCTTTCTGGCTCCGCCATTATTGTCTCCACCACCCTCTCCATTCGCATCGCCCAACGAGAGCCTTTTACTAAAATAACATCTCCTTCTTTAACAAAATTTTTCATATATTCCCCTGCCAAAATAGAGTCTTCAAAATGCAAAATATTTTTTTCTTTCATTCCAGATTCAAGTGCACCTTCAACAGTACTTTTTGAACGCAATCCCACCGCTACCAATACATCACAAACCTCCGAAACTAAATTTCCTATTTTCTTGTGTTCATCCGCAGTGTATTTTCCCAGTTCCATCATGTCTCCAAGGACAGCGATTTTTCTACCACTAGTTTCAATTTCTTTCATAGTCCTCAGCGCCCATCGGACAGCCAAAGGTGAAGAATTGTATGAATCATCAATGATGGTTGAATTGTTTATCCCTTCAATCAATTTCATTCTTCCTGGTTGTGATTTGTGATCCGAGGAAAGTGCTTGCGACATTGAAACCAAATTTAGCCCCTGAGAAAATCCTACAGCAAAAGCAGCGAGAGCAGGATAAATATGTTGAATACCCAAAGATCCTTTTATATTTACAGGAATACTTGTCCCATTTTGATTGGCTTTAAAAGTGATACCTGTGACTCTGCCGTCTTCATACAAAAGCATATTATTTGAGCCTCTGATATCTGCGCCATCTTCCATACCATATGTCACAGTCTTTCTGTTATATTCCTCTTTTATTTCAAAAACTTGTTTATCATCAAAATTCAAAATCAAAAATCCATCTTTCTGCATATACTCTACCAATTTTTTCTTTTCTTCAACCACATCTTTTGGAGACTCAAAATATTCAACATGAGCAGGAATTTCGGCAAAACGAGTTACAACAGCAATATCCGGTTTCAACCATTTTGCAATATATTCTATATCTCCTGGTTTATCAGCACCCACTTCTAAAACCAACCACATCGGATAATGATTTTTAAACAAAATCAAAACGAGACCCTCAAAAATATTTTTAATCCAGATGACAGGATTATTTCCTCCATTTTGAACGCCTAAAATACTTAGTGGTACTCCAATTTCACTATTAAAACTTTTTTCACTTTTCCTTACAAAAAAAGCAGAACTTAAAACAGTGTATATTGTATCTTTGGTAGTTGTCTTACCAACGCTTCCTGTCACGGAAACAATTTTTGGTTTGTACTTCCAAAGAACCGCTCGGGCTTCAAGCATTAATATATAAACTATTACTTTTTTAAAAATTTGTTTAAACATACCAATATACGAATGATACAAATAATACAAATGCAATACAAATGTTATTTAATTGATACTAAATTATGATGTTGTAGCCTGTGTTTTGTGTTTTGTTTGTAATTTGTGATTTTTGTTTATATTTTTCTACTTACACCTTACTATTCCGCACTCGCCAGACAGATAATTCCTTTGGAATTATCTGTCTGGCGGTATTTCATAATAATTAATCAAAAACTTTGCTGTTTCCATAAACGGATTAGTCAGTGTCTGAGAAGCATACTTTACTTCTCGAGGATTTACAATATAAAAGAAAACTATAAATTCTGGATCATAAGCTGGAAAGTATCCAAAAAAGCTGTGCAAATATCTATCATCATAGTATCCTCTGCCATCTTCTTTTGCGATTTGAGCGGTTCCTGTCTTGGCAGCAATACTATAATTTTCCAATTTTAAAGTCCCTCCAACCAGTGCGTCATCAACTACTTTTACCAACATTCTTGTTATTTCATCCGATGTATTTTCTTTAAAAATTCTCTCTCCCGGTTCATAAATCAACTCTCTGGTGATACCAGTTCTATATTTTATGTCTGTCGCAAAATGAGGAGTAACCAACACCCCACCGTTTGCCAAAGTAGCCAATGCACGAACAGTTTCAATCGGAGTTAAAGCAATCCCCTGACCAAAAGAAGCCGTGGCATATTCTATATCACGAGTACTATTCAAATTGTCTACCAAACCATATGTTTCATTTGGCAAATCAATTCCAGTCTCTTCTCCCAACCCCAACTTGAACATATAATCTGCAAACTTTTTATGACCCACCTTGTCTACAACAAAAGCCACTCCAGTATTTAAAGATTGATTCAAGACTTCTTGCATAGGAACAACTCCTCTTGCTTTTCCATCATAATTTGAAATTCTTGCTTTATCCATAATCAAAAAACCTTTGTCATCATAAGTAGTATCCGCAGTAACCGCTCCTGTGTCCAAACCAATTGCCATAGTTAATGGTTTTATAATTGAACCCATTTCAAAAACATTTTCCACAAAAGGGTTACTAAATGTAGTAATATCTTCATTTTTAAAATTGTTTAAATCAAAATTCGGATAAATAGCCAGTGAATAAATTTTTCCAGTCTTGGGGTCCATTATTATTCCAGCCCCTGATTCAATCCCCCACTCATCAGATATTTTTTGCAATTCAGATTCCAAAAACAATTGAACAGATGGATCAATTCCTAAAATAATATCTCCTTCTTTTCTCACCTTTGAAAAAGAATCTCCTACACTAGAAAAAACTTCGGCGAAAAAATTTACATACAAATCTTCGTTTTTTCTTTTTAAAGAATCGTTGTAATATTTTTCTAAACCATAAAGCCCTTCCACACTGTTTTCATCACCGCTAAAACCGACAAAACCCAACGAGTGTGCCGCCAAGTTTTTTCCAGGATAAAATCTCCATCTCTGTTTGTACAAACCAACACCCTCTAAATCAAGCGATGATATTTTATCGGCAGTCTCTTTATCCAATTTTAAAATTATCTCTTCGTACGGGTCATCTTTTTTATTGGCTTTGTTAAAAAATGTGACAGCATCAATATCAACAATCTCTGATATTTTTTCATAAACCATTTTTGGATCCTCAATATTTTTAGGATTGATGGCTAAAATGAAACCTGTCTGCAAAGTAGCCGCTGAAACAAGCTGTCCAGTTTTATCTTTAAAATAAATTGTGCCTCTACTAAAGACAGAGTGATTAGGAGCGGTATATTGTCTGTCTGCCTGTTCACTATAAGACTCGCCCTTTACTATTTGTAAATTAAAAAGCTGGCAAACTAAAATAAAAGCTGTTAACGAAACCAACCCAGACAATAAATTTATTCTTGATATTGATATTTTAGGAAATTTCATAAATCAAATTTTATAGACCCAGCACTCAGGTTTTTATAAAAACCTGAGTGCTGGGTAAACCTTACAGACACTTTATGGACCCACACACCCAAGTTTTTATAAAAACTTGGGTGTGTGGGCATGCTTTACAAACTTTATGAACTTTATGAACTTACTCTCTTACCAAAGACAAATTTTTTGTCGGGATGACTCTTGAAGCAAATTTCATTTCACGAACATTAACAAAACCAATTGAGTGAGCGTAATCGATGTTTACTTCATTTTTTAATGCAATATAATCAAATTCCAATTTACCAATTTCCGAATTCAAAACAACTATTTCATCTTCAAAATTTTCTCTTTCAACAATATTAATAATTGTTTGTTTTACAAAATAAGCATAAAAAATAGAAAGAATAATAGTAGGAATAACCAAACCCCAAAAAATGGTCTTTTCAAAATATCCTCTATTAATTTTTCCTATTATTTTATTCATTTTTATTTCTTATGTAAGATGTAGAACACCTTAAATTTTTTATTAATTATTAAATTATTTTTTCTATTATTCTCAATTTTGCACTTCTTGATCTTGGGTTATTTTTTATTTCTTCATCAGTTGGTATAATTGGTTTTTTAGTTTTAATTTCTCCCTCTCCTGCAAGTTGTTTTTCTTTCATAAAATTTTTTACGATTCTATCTTCCAAACTATGAAAAGAAATTACCGCCATTCTTCCGCCCGAGGAAAGAGAGTAAAAACCTTTTTGCAAACCATCTTTCAAAGATTCTATTTCATCATTTACTGTGATTCTCAAAGCTTGAAAAGTTTTTGTAGCAAAATGAGTTTTTCTGGTCTTTCTATACCAAACTGGAAAAGCAGATTCTATGACAGAAACCAAATCATCCGTAGTGTTTATGGGTTTAATCTCTCTCGCTTCAACAATTTTTTTTGCTACCCTTCTTGAAAACATTTCTTCGCCATATCCATATAAAATATCGGCAATATTTTCTTCGTCCCAAGTGTTTACAATATCTTTGGCTGTAAATCTCGCTTCGTTTGGTTTTTCACTGAAAGTCATCAGCAATGGTTCATTTTTTTTGAAAGAAAATCCCCTACCCGATATTTCAAACTGGTCCGAACTTAATCCCAAATCAAAGACGACACCCTGTACCTGCTTTTGATTTAAAGATTCTAAAACTTTGTCCAAATTTCTAAAATTTTCATTTATCAAATGTGTCTGACATCTAAAATCGTTTTTTTCTTCCACTCTTTTAATCGCTCCCAAATCTTGATCAACAGCGATTGCTGTTCCCTCTGGACCAACAATTTCGCAAAGCTTTTCAAAATATCCACCACCACCCAAAGTCCCGTCAAAAACAGCGTCTCCTTTGTGAAGATTTAAACCCTCTATAACTTCATTTAAAAGAACAGGAATATGCATAAAAATTCAAAATTTAAATCTCAAAAGTCAAAATATAATTCAAAATTGAAAATGTATTTATTTTTAATTTTTTGTTTTTCATTTTTAATTTTGAGATTTCAATTTTTAATTTTATATGACTCCAATTTCTCCCAATTTTTCAGCCAATGCGTCAGCCTGATTTTCAATTTTCTGTTTGTAAATTCTCCACATCTTCTCATCCCAAATTTCTATATGATTGTAAACTCCAGTCAAAACAACTTTTGTTTTTAACTTTGCGTAATCCTTTAAAAAATCAGGGACCAAAACTCTACCAACAGAATCAACTTCAGTTTCTACTGCACCCGCCAACATAAAACGGTTAAAACTTCTTTGGTCGGCTTGTCCCATAGATAAGCCAGACAATTTTTCAGAAATTTTTTCCCACTCTTTCAGTGTGTAAATGGACAAACAATTATCCAAGCCGTGAGTCATTATTACTTTCTTTCCAACTTCTTTACGAAATTTTGCAGGCAAAGACACCCTCTTTTTTGGATCTATTGAGTGTGTGTATTCGCCAATCAACATTGTTTTATAAAGTTATTTTTAATAATGCCCCACTACTTCCCACTTGTCATACATTATATACCACTAAAAGACACATTACAAAACAAGTTATCCACATTACTTTTTTTGTTTAAAGTATTTTTAACAAACAAAAAAGAGCAGATTTTGTGCGCGTACGCACAAAATCTGCTCTTTGTTACTTGTGAAGCAGTAACGACCGGATGGCCGTCATTGCTCCCGCTTTCCGCTGTTTCGCAGTTGGCGGGGGTAAAGGAGGAGGCGGTTGGGGTGCTTGGACGATGTTCGTCGTTGTCCCCTTAAACCATGGGAACGAACCGAACGAAGATCCTGATCCGATCGGCGTAGTGCCGAATCCGGTAACAGTGCCGACCAGCTCGACATCGGTTGATTCTACGATATCAAAGGATATCGTTTTACCAACGCCTCCGATTACATTCGCAGAAACCGACACTTTCGTACTGGCGATGTTCGTAACGGTTTTGTTGATCCCGCCAGCGTAATACCTGCCGTCAGGTAAAACTGTCATCGGATAACTTGTTGTGCCAACCGTAAGTGTCACACCATTGTAATCACTTTTGGTTGCGGTTCCTGTCATTTTCACAATCACCGATTTGAGAATCTCGTCCTCCACGGACGAGGCGATCAGATTTACCGAGGAGAAAATTTTTGTCTCTCCAGGGAAGACAGTTGCTCCTGCCGGTGGATTATCCACACTGGCGGTTACCTCTACGGTGCCGATGACATATTCGGCGCTCACCCTTCGGTGAGTACCATCGATTCGAACAAATCCCTGTACCGTCGCTGAAGTATGCACACCGACAATTGCTATGCCGATGGTCTCATCATGGTTTTCTGACAAATCGTCGTGCATATTCCCCACGACAGTTAAGTCATAAGAGGAACCGTCAGCGATCTCAAACGGCGAATCCGCCATCAACATCACGCGATTGTCCGCACCAAAACTGGTGACGGTCATTCCCATTTGGACGCCATTGCGAAGCAACGCTACTCCAGAAAAAACCTGTCCAGCTGTCCCCGTCTTTTCAACATAAAGACCATAAAGGGCGACCTTGCCGTTCTGTGCGCGAAAACGCACTTTTGAAAACGGAATTCGCGTCGCTCCTTCCGGTGCAACACCACTCAGTGGTTGAGTAATCTGCTCCACCACCAGTGTGCTCGCCATTGCTGACGAAAACGAAAAAAGACCCAACAAAACCAAGAGAATTATTCTCTTTTTCATGACCTTACCTCCTTTGTTATTTAAAATAAAAAGAATTTCCTATAAAAACCATATCAAAAAATAGACCTACTTGTCAAGCCCTTAAAAAATACATTCAACCTCTTACTGCAACACTTTCATTAAATACTTTTAATCATTTATATATTGTCTGCCAAATCAGCACGATCGTATAAAATTGGTACATATCTTTTTTTTAAAATTCTTTGAATTACAAAAAACATAAAAAATGTTACTATTTATAAAAATGAAAAATAAAAAACACAAAAGAAACAAAGATTCAAATTTTCATCATAGAAAAAAATCTACTACAAAAGAAAAATTCTCTTCTGAATTATTTGAAGGACAAATTATTATTAGTGCCAAAGGCGACGGTTATATAAAAACAGAAAAGTTTGCCGAGGATATCAAAATCTCTCCAAGTGATCTAAATACTGCATTAAACAAAGACTTTGTCCAATTTTCTATCAGTAATAAAAAAAGCGAAGGCCGTATAAAGGGATCAGTAAAATCAATTATCAGAAGAAACCGCGAACAATTTGTTGGAACTATTTTAAATGACAACGGAACAATCTCTTTCCAACCAGACGACAGAAAAATATACAAAGCTATTTCTATTCTTCCAAACGAAGAAACAAAAAATATAAAATCAAACCAAAAAGTCCTTGTTAGGATAAAAGATTGGACCAATCTGCAAGGAGAAATAATAAAAGTTCTCGGAGAAAAAGGAGACCACAATACAGAAATGGAATCTATTATTTATGAAAAAGGATTTGTTCCCTCTTTCCCTCCCGAAGTAGAAAAGGAAGCAGAAATAATCAAAAAAAATGCAAAAGTAGATTTTGAAAGAGAAGCAAAAAAAAGAATCTCTCGCCCTGACGGGCCAATTTCTAGTTGGGATTTTAGAAATGTAACTACATTCACTATTGACCCTTTTGATGCCAAAGATTTTGATGATGCATTATCTTTCAGAGATTTAGGAGACGGCACATACGAAGTCGGAGTACACATCGCTGATGTTTCTCATTATGTAAGAGAAGGTAGTCCCATTGATCAAGAAGCTGTAAAAAGAGCTACTTCTATTTATCTAGTAGACAGAACGATTCCAATGCTCCCCGAAGTTCTCTCAAACGATTTGTGCTCTCTTAATCCAAATGAAGACAAGTTGGCTTTTTCGGCTATCTTTATATTAAATGATAAATGCGAAGTATTGAATAGATGGTTCGGAGAGACAATTATAAACTCGGACAAAAGATTTAATTATATTGAAGCACAAGAAATTTTAGACAAAGGAGAAGGTCTTTTCTACAACGAATTAAATACTTTGAACAAGATGGCTTTAATCAAAAGAAAAAGACGAACAAAAAACGGAGCAATTTCTTTTGGCGGAAGCGAAGTAAAATTTAAATTGGACGAAAAAGGATTTCCAATAGAAATTTATGAAAAAGAGATGTTGGAAACAAACGAATTGATTGAAGACTTTATGCTTCTCGCCAATAGAGAGGTCACCGAGTATGTAAACAGACTGGGAAAAAATAAACCCTTCGTTTATAGGATTCACGACAAGCCAAAACCAGATGCAATAAAAGAATTGACAGAATATTTGAAAAAAATTGGATATTCTTTGAAAACAGACGGAAACGGAAATGTTGAATCACAAGATTTAAATGATTTGTTGGATGAAATAAGAGGAACCGATGAAGAAGATTTAATTGCTAAAGTAATTGTCCGTTCAATGGCAAAAGCAATTTACAGCACAAAAAATATTGGGCATTATGGTTTAGCTTTCAAATTTTACACACACTTTACTTCCCCTATCCGAAGATATCCAGATGTAATGGTACACCGTCTATTAAAGAGATATTTGGCAAATGAAGAAGTCTCTGAAAAAGAAATTAGCCGATTTGAAGAATTATCGGCAATCTCTACCACACAAGAAATTTCCGCGATGGAAGCAGAAAGAGATTCTGTGAAATACAAATATGCCGAATATATGTCTAAAAAAATTGGTGAAGAATTTGAAGGTATGATAACTAGCGTCGTTGAGTGGGGTGTGTATGTTCAAGATCAAAAAACA
>JAQTWD010000006.1 GCA_028689435.1 Minisyncoccota bacterium
CAATCCATCAAACCATCCCCATCTGTGTCTTTTTCTATAATTTTATTTCTTAATAAATCAGATACTACTAAATCTTTATTTTCAAAGTAATTGTCATTATTTTTTCCTATTTTTGAAACAAAAAAAACACCCAATAGCATAATTGCCATAACACCAAAAGATAGGACTAATTTTTTGCTTGGAAGCCAACTTTTGTCCATAAAATAATTATATCAGTAAAATAATTTTATATTTAATTGTTTTGTGTGGATAAAACGAAGTATTAAGTAGATAGGTATAAGGTATAAGTATTTATTTTTTTAATATATCAAACCAATTCTCTAAAGAGAGGTTTTCTGCTCTGGATTTTAAAGAAATATTGTTTTTTTCAAATATATTTATAAGATCTTTATTTTTGTTATTTTTCCACTCTTTTTTTAAATTACTAATTAAAACTTTTCTTTTATGGGAAAATCCGGCTTTGATAAGATCAAAAAAATCACTTTCTTTTATCTTATTTTCAATAAAAATATCTTTTGATATATTTTTTATCAACAAAATAGCCGAATCAACCTTTGGTTGAGGTGAAAAATGTTTTGCTTTAACGGTTTTTATGTATTTGGGTGTTCCATATACTTTTACACTTAGAGATAATATACTTTCTGGTTTATCAACAATTCTCTCAGCTACCTCTTTTTGAACCATCAAAACTATATCACTTGGTTGATTTTCTCCCGACAAAAATTTCTTTATTATTTGACCTGTTATGTAATAAGGTATATTAGCAACTATCTTGTATTGTAAGGTGTCCAACACCTCACAAATATCAATATCCAATATATCTCCTTCAATTATTTTTAGTTTTTTTGTTTTTATATCATTTTCAAATTTTTCATTTAAAAATTCTATCAGGCGATTATCTTTTTCAACAACAATAACTTCTTTTGCTTTTTCTAAAAGTTTTTGAGTCAAGACACCTTTTCCTGGACCTATCTCTAAAATAATATCTTTGTCTTTTATATTAGCTGTTTGAATTATTACATCTAATATTTCTTTTGACTTTAAGAAATTTTGTCCCAATGATTTTTTTGGTTTTATATTCTTCATCCCGTTAGAGATAGAAAATTATTTTTAATTTTAATAAAAAATTTTCTATTTTATTTTTTATAAATTATTACTTAATAAATTTATTATATAAGAATTTTTCTTTTTTATGTCCTTTAATTATAAATAAAAATGTCCTTATATACATTTAATATCTCTAACGGGATTCATATATAACTATTAACTTATATTCTATATATAAATTACTTAATATATTATACGTTGTGGATATGTTAATAACTATTTTTAAGTTAGTTTAATTAAATGTTTTTATAAATATTTTTTAACAACAATTTGTGAATAGTTTTTAATGAAATGTGTGAAAGTATTAAATTAAAAAATATTTTAAGAGTTATTAAATTTTTATTATTTATTTATCCTATATATATTGAACAGTTTATTAACAGTCCTTTATAAATCTAAATAAATAATTTTATCACTATTACCATAAATTTCTGTCCTTTTATAAGATTCATCTTCTATTAAACTGTCCTTTATATCAAAGATAAATTCTGAGGGAGGATTCATTTGTTTTGATCCAAAAATCATTCTTATTGATGCATATGATAAAAATAATTTTTTTCTTGCTCTGGTTATTGCAACATAAAATAATCTTCTTTCCTCCTCTTTTTCCTCCTCTGTTTGTTTTTTGTTTCTCCTGCTTGGAAAAAGAGAATCTTCTAACCCTGTTATAAAAACATAATCAAATTCCAAACCTTTTGATGCATGAACTGTCATCATTTTTACTGCATCTTTTTTATTTTTATTATCAATCTCGTCTTGATCTGTAGCCAAAGCAGAATCTTCCAACATTTTTTCCAAACCTTCTGGAACAATGAAATAATCGTATTTTACAGCCAAAGTAACCATTTCTCTTATGTTATCCAATCTTTCTTTATCTTCTTCTGTTCCACTTCCATCAGACGGACTTAATTTTGCTTCAATTCCTGTTATTTTCATTATAAATTTAATAACATCAGAAGGTTTATCTTTTAAACAACTTTCTCCTATTTTTTCCAACATTTGATAAAAATTATCAACCTTTTCTTTTGTTTTTGGATTTAATTCGTTTATTTTATTGTTAAATATTTTTAACAAAGTAACCTCACCAATCCCTCTGGGTGGTACATTTATAATTCTTTTTATATCAGTCAGACTATCTGGGTTTAAAGATGCTTTTATAAAAGAAAGCATATCTTTAATTTCTTTTCTATCAAAAAATTTTGTTCCTAATACTTGATAAGGAACTCCTGCCATAAGAAAAGCCTCTTCCAAAGCGCGAGATTGAAAATTTGCTCTATATAAGACAGCAATTTCATTTAGATTTGCTCCTTTTTCTAACAATTCTTGAATTTTTCCAACAACATTATCTGCTTCTTGTTTCTCTGTATAATTTGAAAAAAGACTAATTTTTTCTCCCTCAATATTGTTTGTAAAAAGATTCTTTTCTTTTCTTATTTTATTTTTCTTTATAACATCGTTGGCAGCGGACAAAATATTTTTTGTAGAACGATAATTTTCTTCCAAAACAACAGTTTTTACATTGGAAAAATCTTTTTCAAAATTTAATATATTTTTATGGTTTGCACCTCTCCAACTGTATATGCATTGGTCCGCATCTCCGACAACACAAATGTTTTGGTTTTTACCAACCAACAGTTTTGATATTTCATATTGAACACGATTTGTGTCTTGATACTCGTCTATATGAACATATTGCCATTTGTTTTGATAATAATTTCTAACACCACTGTCTTCTCGTAAAAGAATAGATGTTTTTAAAAGAAGATCATCAAAATCAAGAGCTTTTTCTTTTTTTAGTGTTTTTTCGTAACCTTCCCAAACCTTTGAAACAATTTGAGAAAAATAATCATTTCCAACATTTTCTTTAAATTTTTCATAATTTATTGAATTTCCTTTTTGTTTGGATATAAAACCTAATATTTTTGCAGGATCAAATTGTTTTGGGTCTAGACCATTTTGAATAAGGGCTTCTTTCACAGCTCTTTTTGAATCGTTTTTATCAAATATATTAAAATGTCTGTTCAAGCCCAATTTGTGAGAATTTTCTTTTATTATATAGACACCCAAAGAGTGAAATGTACTGATAAAAGGTTTTTCTTGGTTTGAAATAGGAAAATTTATTTTTTCATCGGATGATAACATTTTTTCTACCCTTTCCCTCATTTCTTTTGAAGCCTTGTTTGTAAATGTTACTGCCAGTATTGATGAGGGGGCCACACCTTCATTTATAAGGTGAAGTATTCTGTGGGTGATTGTTTTTGTTTTTCCTGCGCCTGCTCCCGCTATTATTAAAATAGGTCCGTCTTTTTGGATAACCGCTTCTTTTTGATTTGAATTTAGTTCATTTAGATGTTCGTGCATTGAGTTATTTTAACACAAAAGACAATAATAATTATAAATTATAAATATAATCCGAATACTACAAATTATATCCGAATACCCCGAATTACGAATTATCCGAATTTTATTCGTGGTATTTGTAGCAATAATAATTTGATTCGTAGTGTTTGTAGTATTTGGATATAATTTGTAGTATTCGGATTATAAGTATTTTTTCTTATCCCCAGTTTGATTGACCTAGGGGTGTGTTTTGATAAAATTATATGAGAGGTTGTATATTGTTTTGTAAAGTCAAAGCCATTGACTTTTATTGTAAATAAACATACAATTTCTAACATTGTTGTATTTTGGAAAGGCAGATGAAACCGTTTTTAAGCGGAATTCACCACAGAGACTCGGTTATCAACTTAAAATTTCGGCTTATTTTACTTACCCCAAAGGATTCTGATTCGTCTAAAAAACCCTTGAATCAGAAGGTAAAAATGATTTTTAGAAACCTTTTTGTTATGAGGGTTGTTTTTGCTTTAACATTCTTTGGAACACCGGTTTCTTATGCTCAGGCGGGTGCCTTGTCTTTTGTTGCAAGTGTTACTAATTTGTTTGCAAAAGAAGAAACGGTGAATGAGGATATTTCTATAAATTCGCAAAATATAAACTTACTACAAGCGTCTGTTAATTTTGATCCAAACCCAGCCAAGGGAGGTGGTGACATCACAATAGTTGGAGATGTTGCTCTTTTATCTGAAACAGGACCTTTTGGAAGTATGGTTGATATAAGTGAAAAAACAAACAGCGATAAGATAAGTGTTTATGTTGTGAGAGAAGGAGATTCTTTATCACAAATTTCAAAAATGTTTGGTGTTTCAAACAATACTATTATTTGGGCGAATGATTTAAAAAATGGAATAATTACAAAAGGACAAACTCTTGTTATTTTACCAGTAACAGGTGTAAGACATACTGTTAAAAAAGGAGAAACTCTTGTAGGTATTGCAAACAAATATAAAGGGGATATTGATGAAATAAAAAGTTTTAATAACCTAAAAAATGAAAATTTAGCCGTTGGTGATATTGTTATTATTCCAGATGGTGATATGGGTTCATTTGTTTATCAATCTTCAAAAACAGGAAATTCTTCCGGAAAGACAACATCATCAACTTCTGGTTACTATATAAGACCTGTTACAGGTATTAAAACACAAGGTATTCACGGATATAATGCGATAGATATAGGAACACCTGTTGGAACTTCTGTTGTCGCTTCTGCTTCTGGAAAAGTAATTATTAGTCGTGATTATGGATGGAATGGTGGTTATGGTAGTTATATTGTAATTCAGCATGATAATGGAACACAAACTTTATATGCCCACATGAGTCAAAATATTGTTTCTGTTGGACAAATTGTTGTAAGAGGACAGATAATTGGATACAGTGGTAATACAGGAAAATCAACGGGACCACATCTACACTTTGAGATTCGTGGAGCCAAAAATCCATTTTAAAAAAGAACCAGCTAGCTGGTTCTTTTTTAAAATGGATTTTTGGCTAGTAACGAGGAGAAAGGATTAAGGGTTAAGGAGTAAGGTGTAAGGATTAAGTAGTAAGTAGTAAGTAAAAAATCGCCTGTAGGGCGATTTTTGAATCTTTGATTAAATTTCACTTATTTCTTTTTCAACACGAGAAATCTCGTCTTGCGTGTTTTTGATTATTACATTTAAGTTGGAAATAGCATCTTCGTGAGATTTTATTTCTGTATTTCTTTCTCGCAGTCTTTCTTCGAGAAATTCTTTTAAAAGAGAAAGAGATGCTTTTTTATTTTTTCTTATTTTTTGTTCTGTTTGAACCAGAATTTTTATAAGAGGGTTTTCTGTTGATTCAAAAAACAACTTTCCTTTCTTTGATTTTATAAAGCATGTAATAAAATTATTGTTATCAAGACAAAGATCACAAACATCATTGTTGTTAAACTCAATCTCTTCACCCAAACTCGTAGTTGCTATAATTAATATATCAACTTCTGTTATTTTGCAAAATTCAGTTTCTTTTTCTTTGTTTTTAGCCACTTATAACCTCTTTATTTGGTTTAAATTGTGAACGCTTCCAAAACACACTTTACTGGAATGAATATTTAAAGTCAATGTTTTTTAAATATTTTTTCTTAATGAGTTTTTATACTCTGTTTCTATCTTAAACAATTCACGATCTCTTGAGAATTTGAGATTTTTTAATTTAGATATTTCGTTCATTGTTGTTCTTATTTTTGATTCGTTTTCTCGGAGTTCCATTTCAAGTTTTTGTTTTGCACCCCTTTTTTGTTGTTGTTCAGTTCTTAAATTTTTTAAATCTGTTTCCGTTTGGTTTAATTTTGTAGAATTTTCTTGTATTTCTTTTTTTACCCTCTCAATATCTGTTTTTAGTTTGTTTGTGTCTAACATATTTTTTATTATTAAATATTTTTAATTATATATAATATATATTTTAACACCAAATCAGAGATTGTTTTCTTTTGGTCTATAAGAGAGGGCTTCTAAAATATCATCTTTGTCTATGTCTTGTTTGTTTTTTAAATCAGCAACTGTGCGGGCCAATTTTATTACTTTGTGATAGGCACGAGCGGACAAATTAAGTTTTTCTGCATATTCATTTATTGTATCTTTTACCTCGTCGCTCATTTTGATGTGTTTTTCAATATCTTTTGAAGACATATCTCCGTTTGTTTTTGTTTTACCAAATCTTTCTGTTTGAATATTTCTCGCTTTTAATACTTTTTCTTTTATTAAATCTGTTTTTTCTCCACAAGGTTTGTTATCTGAAAGATTTTTGTAATCAATAGAAGAAACTTCTACCCACATATCTACCCTATCAATAATAGGCCCAGAAATTTTTCTTTGATATTTTTGGATACTGGCTTGATTACAAATACATGGTTTTTTTGATTTGTAATTTCCGCAAGGGCAAGGATTCATTGTGGCAATTAGAATAAAGTTGGCTGGAAATATTGCCGATCCTTTTGCTCGCGAAATACTAACCACTTTGTCTTCCAAAGGTTGTCGCAAAGAATCAATTACCCTTCTTTCAAATTCTGGAAACTCGTCTACAAAGAGAACTCCTTTGTGTGCCAGTGTTACCTCTCCGGGTTTTGGAAAAGTTCCACCTCCTACAACAGAGATGTGCGAAGATGTGTGGTGAGGGGCTCGAAACGGTGGTTCGGTAATTATTCCTTTTGTGAGTGTTCCCGCAACAGAGTGAATAGATGTAACCTCTAAAATATCTTCAAATGAAAGTGGTGGCAAGAGATGACAAAAAGCTTTTGCCAACATCGTTTTGCCTGTTCCGGGGGGTCCATACATTGCGATATTGTGTCCGCCGGCTGCTGCTATTTCCAATCCTCTTTTGGCGCGGTCTTGGCCCTTTATGTCAGAAAAATCTATTTTGTATTCTTGCTTTGAAAGTTTTATTTTTGTTGTTGGTTGAGGTGTTATTTTTTCTTCTGAATTTTCATCTAGATGATCAAGTAATTGAGACAGGCTTTCCACCCCGTATACTTTTATTCCTTCAATCAAGGCTCCTTCCAAAACATTTTCCTTAGGTAAATAAATTTCTTCAAAACCTTTTCTTTTTGCTTCTCTAACCAGTGGTAAGACCCCTTTTGTTTTTCGCAATTTTCCGTCCAACGCCAACTCGCCCAAAAATATTTTATTTTTTGTATCAAAAGTTATTTCGTCTGTTGCTAGTAGATATGATAAAGCAATACCAAGATCAAAATTTGGACCTTCTTTTTTAAGATTTGCTGGGGCAAGAGCAATGACAATTTTTTGTCCTCGTTGTTTTGGAGATTTAAAACCAGAATTTTTTATTGCAGCTGATACTCGGTCGCGTGATTCTTCCACCGCTTTATCAGGAAGTCCAACAACAGAAAAATTGTAAAGATTGCTGGAGAGAATATCTATTTCAATATCAATAATATGAGCATTGAGTAGATTTGTTTGAGCGGAATAAATTTTGGAGAATGACATACAATTAAGTATAAAGTTGAAAGTTTTTAAAGTCTATAAAGTAATGGTGGAAAAAATACTTTTATTTTGTAATTCAAAGTAATTAGAAATTGAAAATTGAAAATTGGAAATTAATAAACCAAATAAAAAATTCCCGAAACGGGAATTTTTTATTTGGTTTATTCCATGTGTTCTTTACATGTTCTTGCCGAAGGGTTTGCCATCAATCTGTCTTCGTCAATTGGGTGATTGTTTATTTCGCACATTCCGTACGTTCCTTTTTCTATTTTTTCCAAAGCAAGTTTTACATCGTTGTATCTGATTTCTAAATCGTTCAAAATTGCTCGGTTGTTTTCAAAATCGTCAATTGTATCAGCTACTTCGTTTTCGTCAGCTGGAGAAATATTTTCTTCTGGTTGAACAGCAATCCAGTCTTGTGGGTTGTTGGGGTCTTTTATGCCAACACTTTGCAATTCTTGTTCCAATGTTTTTAATTCTGCTTCCAATTTTTCTTTGTAAATTTTTGTATCCATATTTGAATATTAACATAATACGCCATTTTGTGTAAACCTATATAAATATACCTATATAAATAGTGTTAATAAATAACAATTTTTAATTTAAAATTTTTAATTTTTAAACAATTTTTAATGAAATAATTTTTAAAACACGACCAAATTTGTTTTAGTAAATTTTGTGTTTAAAAATTGAAATATTATAAAATTTAATCATTGTTTAAAAATTCTAAATTAAAAATTAAAAATTAAAAAAACAAATTAGCTATAAGCTATCAGCTATTGGCTATAAGCTTGTTTTTTAGTCCTTCCTTTCTAATCTCGCATTCGTCACCCTTCTATACAATTCTTGTAAAGTAGTTTCATTATTGGTAATTATCAAAGTTTCTGGATTTGGAAAAGAATATGCCAATTCTATTTTTCCTGCCGAATTTAAAATAGCCCGAACGTCTCTGTTTGAAACAACGACATCTTTGAAAGGGTTGTTGTCTAAACTCATTTTTGAACCGTCTTTTACAAAAACAGGTGAAAGGTCTCTATACATTGTTTTTTCCCATTCCAGCATTCCAGCAAAAACATTATTGTAAGATTTTACTTTTAAAATCAAAAATGGATTATTTCCAAGAGAAGAGTGATAACCAATAATAAATTCTTGTCCCAGATTTCTGATCAAAGAATTTGGAATTTTTGATTCTATTCCATCAAAAAAAGATTCTGCTGTTACCAATAGTTTGTAATCTGGTTCGTCTTCTATAACAAAACTTTTTGTTTTGTCTTCGGTAGTTAGGAAAAATTGAATAACATATCCCAAAGGTATTGATGTTTCTGCTTTTTCTTTTTGTAGAGCAGTGATTATATTGTCTCTTTTTACTCTATCCACATAAATTTCTCTTTTGTAGTTTGGTAGGATAAGAGTTGATGTTTGTTGAATTGTTATTTCTTGATTTTCATTTCCTGTGTTTGGCTTTATAAATAAGTATCCAGCAAAACCAATTGCCAATACCAAAAATGTTCCGCCTAATAAAATAAACATTTTTTTATTTGGTTTTATTTTTGGAACAAATTTCCCTTGTTTTTGTTGTTTGTCTTTTTCTGCCAAAACCATTGATGTAAGAGAAGATTTTTGTTTTTTCATTTCTTCTACAACATCACTTTTGTATGTACGAATTGTTTTCATCAATGATCCAGCTTCTTTTTCTTCCAAATCATCTTTAATTTCTTCTTTTTTGGGTTCAAAAATAACACCTTGTGATGAGGTTTCTTGTTTAGGAATTTCTGCTATTTTTTCTTCTGGCTGACTGGTTTTTTCTAACAACATATCTCCCGCTGTTTGTTTCGGAATTATTTCTGCCGGTTTTTTTTCTCCCTCTGGTTCTAATTCCTTAATAGAATCACCAGATATTTCTATCATCTTTCCAGGATTATCGTCCCCGTATTCTTCTTTGTTTGTTGGTTCGTTTACCATAGTTACATTTATTATATATTAGAGAGTGCAAAGAAAAAAGTTTATTTTGAAATTTCCCACAGTTTGTCAAAAATAATTTTTAGCATTGTTACTATATATTCGTCCTCTATAAGAATTGCAAGTGTGGCTTTCGGTTGCCAGATGATTGCTTTGTTAGCAAAAAGTTGAAAGCTTGTTACAAAAGGAGCTGGGCTGTGAAAGATCCGTGTTTCTCTCAATTCCTTTTTATCCCCTCTTGCTCTTACTGTATCGGTATCTTCGCTCGGCAAGAGAAGTGATTTTATAAAAAGACCTTTTTTAGTTCTCTTTTTAATCCATTTTTTTTCTTCATCCCACGATATAAAACCAAGAAAATCTTGAGCCGAACCAAAAAAACATATTTCATCTTTTGCTTCATCAAGGATTTGATGAAAAATTTTAAGAAATTCTTCTGGAGTTGAGTATGCCTTTATTTTTGTTGGCCTATCGCTTTGTTGATATTGGGCAAGTAAATCTGGCATTGCCGACATTAATTCAAATTCAATATTACTTTGTTTTTCTTTTTTCTTGCGCAAAAGCTCCAATACTTTGGTAGGGGCTTCTACCGAAAAATCTCTGGTATATTTCTTTCTGCTAGAAAATTGAGCCAGTCCGTGTTTTTCAAGACCTTCAATTACTTTATATACATTTGGACGTGAAATATTCATATGTTCGGCAATTGTCTTTATTGGGCTGGGTCCGAGAGAAAGAGAAATAGTATAAAGCCCTATTTCTAGGTCAGTAAGACTCAGCTCTTTGAGAGCTGTGTAAAGATCTTTTATCACTTCATTTTGATTTGTCATATGCAAGAATAAGGATTTTTTGTTAATAAACGAGAAAAAGTGTATATATATTATATACAATTATTAAAAATATGCAATGTTTTAAATAAAATAACTTGACAAAAGTGTTTATCTAAGATATACTAATCTCAGAACATAAGGATAGTTATTTGCAATCAATCATCTTTTTAGGAGGAATATCATGAAGACAATTAATACTTTTCGTGTTTTGGTTGATGAGACTAAGTCGGTTGAGCAGTTGGTGGATGATTATCACCCTATGTGTAGGGGTGGTATCAGTTCCAACGATTTTCCTTTGTTGGTTTGTGGTAAGGCGGAGGAAAGGGAGATCACCTTAGTTGATTTTGGCGAGGCTTTGGATACCGAGAAAGCCCTCTCTAAGATTGACCGAGCGGGCTATCGTCCTGCTACTGCTCACGAGGTTTTGGCTCTGAGTAATGCTCAGCCGAGACTCCAGCGGGAATCTGTGATCATTGCCCTTGGTTCTGTTTGTCTCCGGAATGGTCGCTATGTTGTTGTTGTCTTAGCGGCCAGTTACCCTTGTCGTTTTCGTGAGTTGTACTTTAGCGAAGTCTTTCAGCGTTGGCCGAGACCTGATCACCACCCCTTCTATTTTGCTTGCGTCCGCAAGTAATTCTTTTTGGGCAAGTCTTCGGATTTGCCCATCTTATCAAAATCATGAAATTGTTTCGTGGTTTTGTAGGATGATGACTGTTCTTTAATTTAATACTGGAGGAACGACAATGAGATTTTCAACCAAAGGTATGGTAACTCACCACGGTTCGTTGTCTCGCGGGTCAACTGTGGTGACCCATCATGGATCGTTGGGGCCAAATATGGTAACCCATCACGGGTCATTGTTTCGGACGGAGGACGAAAAGTATCTGTCTCCGAGAAAAGAGGAGGTCATCAAAAAGAAGAAGTGGTGAACCTTCTAAGTAGTTCAACCCCCTAATTTTTTCGTAAGAAAAAATTAGGGGGTTTTTATATTCAAAAACAAAAAATGTTCGCCACTGGACGAACATTTTTTGTTTTGTTTTTTTTCTTACTCCTTACACCTTACACCTTAAACCTTACTCCTTAACCCTGTTTCTGTTCTTCTGGTTTAGAATCGTTCGGTGTGGGTCTGATATTGTGGTTGCGAGTTTTTTCTTTAAATAAAAAGGGTTGTCGATAGCTTGTTTTTTTTGAAATTATTCACTTTCTTGCATATAATCAGTAACAATTTCTATTATTTTTTGAACAGTTTCGTTGCAGGATTTGAAGGTTATTTTTTCTAAAACATCATTTCCATATTTTCTGAATAAGTCGCTGATAAGAGCGTGTATAAAAGATTGTGTTGCTCCTTCAATATTTTCAAAGTCCAATACAACACCCTCATTTTTTTCAAGTTCGGGAATAATTTCTTTTATTCTTATATCTCTCGCAACATCTTTGTTTTCTGCGAATAATCCTGTTTTTTCAAATAATTTTATAGTAATCATATTTTTATATAAATTTAGGTTTTTTATAACGGGCTTTTTTTCTTGTTTTTATTGCTTGTGTGTAAGCTTCTCTTATTAAATCCAAAAGTATAGAAAATTCTTCTGTAGTATCTAGGGAAATATCTATGCCGACAGCTGTTCCTTGCCAAAAAGGCAAATCATTCTTTTTTGAATGTCTATCATCATATGGATCAGGGTGCAATTTTATTTTTTTTGCTTGTTTTTTTAATAATTTATACATACCTCTCCCACTATAAATCATAAAAAAACTATTATTCACATAAGCAATTGATTTTATAAAAAATAATCCCGCGCCAGCGTTGTATTCAGTACCTCCTTCTTTTTTGGTCGTTCCGGTAATACCAGGAATTAAAGCTAGGCGAATTGCTTCTATGTCATTTTTAGGGTTATAAGATTGGTTAATTGATTTCCAAATACCTATTCCTGTATCAACAATACCAATTCTTATTGTGTTGCTTTTTGTGTGATATTGAGCTGATACAATTGCACCATTTTCTGAAAGCGAGTGTTCTAGAACATTGCGTATCAATTCGCTCATTATGTATCGTATTGACTGGGCATGTTTTGGATCTAGGTGTAGAAGAGGTGTGATTTCGGAAACAAATTTTGAAAGATCCTCAGAATTTTTAAGCTGAGTTAATGGAATAAATCTTCCTGCTGATTCGTGCTCTTTTATATTCATACCGGAATCTATTTCTAAAAAACTAAACAAGCCCATTCTTTCCAAATAGTGTTTTGATTTTGCTTCTAATTTATCACATTTTATGTTTCCTGGTTTTATATTTAATCCTATGGCGGCGATCATAGATAAAACAATCGGATGGACGGAAATCCATTTTGGATTTGTGGTTATTTCTAAAATATCTGGGTTTGATGGATCAAACCCTTTTAAGAAAGGGTCAATATTTCCCAGAAAAGCACTATTTGGTATGTGAATTTTCATAATTAATTGATATTAATATACTGTAAGTATACCGGAATTCCCGGTAATTTGTCAATATACCAGAATTCCCGATATTATATCAATAAAAAATGTGAGCAATTTGATTGCCCACATTTTTTGTTTTTTAGTTCTTGCTACTTAATCCTCACCCCTTACTCCTTACACCTTACACCTTACCCCTTACCCCTGTTTTGTTTCTTCTGGCTTAGAATCGCCTGGTGTAGATGGTGCAGGAGATACTGGTGTTGCAGGTTTGTCTCCTGCTGGATTTGGAATAAATTTTGGATCTATCGCTTTGATAGAAAGTTTCATTCTTCCTTGAGAATCAATTTCTTTGATCACCACAGGAACGGTTTGACCTTCTTTCAATACTTTTGAAACGTCATCAACCCTGAAAGGAGCAATTTCTGAAATGTGCACCAACCCTTCTGTTCCGGGGGCAATTCTGACAAATGCTCCAAATTCCATAATCTTTACTACCTCGGCTTTTTCAAATTTTTCGCCAGCCACATATTCGTGCGTCATAGCTTCAACAATTCTTTTGGCTTCTTGAGCAGAACCATTTTTACCTGTGATATATACAGTTCCATCATCTTCAATATCTATTTCGGCTCCGGTTTTTTCTTTTATTTCTTTGATTGTTTTTCCACCCGAACCAATTACTCCCCCGATTTGATCTTGTTTAATTTTGATGATCAAAATTTCAGGAGCGTTTGGAGAAATTTTTGGACGAGGTGCAGAAATTTCTTTTTCAATCACTTCCAAAATGTGTAGTCTTGCCTTCTCTGCTGCCACCAATGCTTCACCAAGAATTTTTAGAGGGATACCACCTACTTTTACATCCATTTGAATAGCAGTAACACCATTTTTTGTTCCCGCTACTTTAAAGTCCATATCACCGTGGTGATCTTCGGGGCCTTGAATATCTGTAAGAAGTTTGTAGTTGTTTTCATCTTTCATCATCAATCCTGATGCAATTCCAGCAACAGGTGCTTTGATAGGAACACCTGCGTCCATCAGAGCAATGGTGCTTCCACAAACAGATGCCATAGATGTTGACCCATTTGATGCCATTGATTCGGAAACGATTCTGATTGTGTAGGGGAAAGATTCTTTATTTGGCAAAATAGGAAGTAATGCTTTTTCTGCCAATGCTCCGTGCCCTACGGCTCTTCTGTTTACTCCACCCATTCTTCCTGTTTCTCCTGATGAGAAAGGAGGAAAGTTGTAGTGGTGCATAAATTTCTTTTCTCTTTGCTCCTCCATTCCTTCAATCAGCTGTGCATCTTTTGGACCACCCAATGTTAGAGCTGAAAAGACGTGAGTTCCTCCTCGGTAGAATATTCCTGATCCGTGAATGATTGGAGAAATTCCTCCTGCTTGGGCATACAAAGGACGAACCTCTTCCATCCCTCGGCCGTCTGCTCGTCTATTGTTTTCTATTGCTTCCTTGTGAAGGATTTCGTCCACCGCTTCTTCGTAATGATCTAATGCCAGAGAAAGATTTTCAGTAGGAATTTGTTCACTAAATATTTTTTGCCATTCTTCTTTCAATTCTTCAATATTCTTTTTTCCAGGGCCACTGAAAATAGCACTTTCCAATTTTGGTTCAATTTCTTTTTTGAACAATTCAATTGTTTCTGGAAGCAATTGTGCTTTTTCTATAACCTTTTTTTCTTTTCCAATTTCTGAAATAATTTTCTTTTGCCATTCTTGGATTTTTTCAATTTCTTCGGATGCTTTTTTCAAACCTTCGTTGATTGTTTCGTTTGAAATTTCTTTTGAGCCGACTTCAATCATATTTATATTGCCATCTTTTCCGCAAGCAACCAAGTCCATTTCCAAAGCACCGTCTTTGATAAAGTCATAAGTTGGATTTGTTTTGTAGTCGCCGTTTTTTCCAATTCGGACAGCACTTACTGGGCCGTTCCAAGGGATGTCGGATGTTGCAAGAGCCAAGGAAGCGGCATTTACTGCCAAGACATCTGGATCGTAATCTCCTAATGACAAAACTGTGATGATCACCTGTATTTCATTTCTGATGTATTGATCAAAAAGAGGTCTGATGGTTCTGTCTATTACACGACCACTTAGAACAGCTTCGTCGGATGGCTTGCCTTCTCTTTTCATGAAGCGACCTCCAAGAATTTGTCCAGCTGCATAAAATTTTTCCTCGTAATCAACTGTCAGAGGAAACCAGTTTGCACCTTCTTTTCTATTTTTAGACATTACGGCTGTTGCCAATATTGTTGTGTCTCCGTAACGCAAGATAACCGAACCATTTGTTTGGTCGGCCAAGTCGGTGAATTGGGCAGTCATTGTTTGACCACCGATTTCTAATGTATATTCTTGTTTTTTCATTATTTGTTTGTTTCTAGATGTTTTCGTGAAGCTTGTAGCCGATAGCTGATAGCTAATAGCAACGACGGACGAATTTTGGCTTTAGCCAAAATTCGTCCCTGCCTGCCGTGTCGCTGCTTTTCTTCTAGAAAAGAGGCAGGTTTGCGAGCAATCGCGAAGCCCTGCCTGCCGGCAGGCAGGAATCCAGAACGAGTTTGGTTTTATATAAATAGTTTTGATTTATTGAATCAACCATCATTTTATTGATAACTGGTTCAATAACTCAAAAAATCTATCCAAAAACCAAACAATTAATTTAATAATTCGACTATTTTGATTATAGACACTTTTTTTGCAGATGCAAGGAGAATATTGAAATTAAAAAAGAGAGAAATTTGCTACGCAAATTTCTCTCTCTTAATTGTTCGTTGTTTTTAATCAAGTTTTCCACAATTTTAAAATTGTAAAAATAATTTTTGTATAGTAACCTTTGTTTTAGATTTGTTCTCAAAATTTAAATAATTGTAAAAGGTGAAAACCGAAAACGACCATCGTCTTCCGGTTTTTTAATTTTTACTGAAAGGAGGTGGTTAAATTGGTGTGATTTATTGCGGTACCCGACGAAGAAAGTAGTACAACCAAAAACAAAATGACCAAGGAGGTCAAAATGAAAACAAAATTTCTTGTTTCTGCTGTTTCTTTTCTTCTCGCCTTTTCCGTTGGTGTAAGTCCAGCTTTTGCTGTGATAGTAAATTATCAACCCACACCATATCCACTTTTGGATAAAAATGGAAATACAATGTCTCAAGATTTGGACAAGGTTCATCTCTGGGACGGGTGGCTTCCAAGTTACTACTATAACCAAGAGTTTACTCGTGACGACAAACTGCAACTCGGTGGCTGGGGTGACCAGTATCGTATTTATGTCAAATTTGATATTGAAGGACTTCCTTACGATCCCGATGACGTAATTATGTTTATGAAATCGTTTGACCGTGGAGATTCTTCGACAACTACACCTTTTGCTTTTTGCCAGGCGAGTAGTTCGTGGGATTTATCGTTAACATGGAATACTCAGCCCTCATTTTCTGGATGTTGGGGTTGGTATAGCGCACCTACACCAGGTGATTGGTGGGGGCGGTATATAACATCAATGTACTCTGATTGGAAAGACGGGACATCGACAAATTATGGTGTAATGATGTATCCTCAAAACACAAATAATAACTTTAACGTGTTTAGGAGCTCTCGGTATTCAACCGAAAGTTATCGTGCTGTTTTGCAATTTTATTTTACTCCAACGATCGAATTCAAAATGCCACTTCCCGGAAATCACACATGGTTGGTAACAACCGAAACTGGTGGTTGGGATTGCAAAGGGGATTACGATCAATACCACGATAGCACAAACTACTTTTCTTTAGATTTTTCTTGGAGGAACCAAGCTGATGCTGGAGCGGCAGTCTATGATGAATCAACTGATGATATTCCTGTTCTCGTCGCTGGCGGAGGTAAAGTCTACCAAGCAACCTACTCATCTTATAACGGGTATTATGTGGTTATTGACCACGACGGTGATGGTAATATCAACACAGGTGTTTCAACTCGGTATCTCCATCTAAAAGAAAACTCGATAAATGTATCTGTGGGTGAAACTGTTCAGCAAGGAGACAGACTTGGTTACATGGGTGACACAGGTGATTATAGTGATGGAGTACATCTTCATTTCGGTGTTCGCTATCAAGACAGTGGATCATCGAGTGTTAACCAGCTTAGTAAAGTAACTGTGGACGGTCAAATTCTGAAAGGGTACCAAACAAAATGCTCGGAGAGCAACGGCATCCCAACAGATTGGATTCGTTATTATCGTTCTTACAACACAGCTTACTGACAGGTCAGGAAAGTAAAATCTTACGCAGCGGGGTTTATACCCCGCTGTTTTTATGTTATATTTTCTCTATGAAAAATAAAAACCTTATTATACTTACAATTAGCATTTTAATTTTAATCCTTGTTTTTGTTCTTCTTATCAGAAGTAATCCTTCTCTAGAGGTTGTGGGTGATAATCTTAAAATAGATGATTCAATTTCCGAGGTAAAAAATGAAGATATATTGAATAAAGACTTCTTTTTCGGAGAATTTGTAAATGATTACAAGGAAGACAATTTTGAATTTTCTCTTATGTATCCAGAAGAATTAGGAGTTGCTCAAGTTCAAAAATCTTGTGATATTAGCTTATATCTAAAAAAACCATCATATCCTCCATTTTTGTTAATACAAAATCCTGATTGTGATTCGGCTTTCAAAAATCCGAACGCAACATCACTGGATGATTATAATAAGGATTATGTCCCAAAATCGGGAGGAATTATTCATATTATTGATTCTGAAAAAATAATAACGAATTATGGAACAATCGGAATAAAACAAAAATATCGTAAATTTCAAAATGAAGAAGAAATAAAAAATACCAATATTGATAATATTATTCCATCTACTCGATATATATTTTATAACAACCTACATGGATTCTATATTTTATATGTGGAACCCTCTTTTAGTGATAATTATTTTCAAAAATCTGAGAAAGTAAACGTTTACCTAGATTTAGAAGAAAAAATTGTTAATACTATAAAATATTAAATGATTCAAAAAAGTAACGTAGCTCGTTGATCCATATGGGTGGAAAGGTGAATATGGTGCTGATCCAGTGCAAATTAACGGACACGACAACGCCTGCTTATGTGATAGTTGCCAATAATCCCGAAATAATTATTTAAATTTCAAATACCCCATCTTTGGAGGAAGGTGGGGTATTTTTTATTTATCTAATTTATTGATTTAAATGTCGACAAGACAGAATTTATAAAATCATTTTCTTCATAATATTCTCTGGTATCTATTTGTAAGTTTATCATTTTATTGTCATAATTTAGAACAGCTTGCTGTCTACCTTGTCTTTCGTATCTTGTTATTTCTATATTATTTTTTGTGTATTTTTCTAAAATTTTTACGGGGATAATTTCTGTATTAATATATTTCAGAAAAGTCTCTGGAGAATCAAAATCAACAATAGAAATATTTATTGTTGGTGGATACCAACCTCCTCTCACACTTAGTTTTTGAGAAAGGACTAGTAATTTACCTTGGCAAGAATCTATCTCTGTAACGGATGACGATTCTACTTCAACTTGGGTACCTACCATACGCTCATATATGTACCAATCTTTAGGATATTTAAATTCATATCCATATTCATCATTTCTACAAGTTTCCCAATCTGATGTATCAAGCAGTGTTTGTTCTGTGGTTGTAGCAATTTCGTTTGTATTATTTACATCATCACTTTGATTACCGGTCTTTGAAATTAAATAAAAACCACCTAAAATAATTCCTAAAACAATAATTGATATTAAGATTAATTTATTTTTCATGAACGTTATTATAACAGAGAAACAAAAAACAAAATTACGAAAAAGTTTTGTATTATAAAGTTAATTTATGTTAAAAAACTATCTATATTTTTTTTAGTATATCTATTATTTCTTTGTTGTTTTTTATAATGTAATGGGGTTTTAATTTTTTCAAATTACTTAAACTATAAAAATATTCATGTTTTTTAGGATAAAATAAGATGCTTTTAGTCAGTATACTATTGGCGGCGACAAGATCTGTTTCTGCGTCACCAATAATTAAAACTTCAGCAGGTTTAACACCTAATTCTTTGCAAACAGTTAAAAAAATTTCTGGATGTGGTTTTTTCTTTTTGACCTCATCATGAGTAATTATAGAGTCAAAATATTTTTCTATTTTTAAAATTTTAAGGGCTTTTTTCATTTCATCCCTATTCCGTGAAGTTGCTATACCAAGAAGCAAACCATTATTTTTCAGTTTTGATAAAGTTGAAGCTACATTAGGATAAAGTTTAATTGTTTTAAATGCTTTCAATAAACCCTCTCTGTAATATTTTGAAAATAGAGTTGCATTGCTTATCCCAAAGTTTTTTGAAGCTTCATTATCTAACTTGTTAAAACAACCATTGATGATTTCATTACGCGTGGCTTTGATGCCAAATTTTGACAATGCAAATTTATACGCTTTTAGGTGGAGACTAAAAGTGTCTGCTAAAGTTCCATCAAAATCATAAATTAAAGCTTTAATCATAATTTAATATAATTTGTTATCGCACGAAATTATAAAAACTTTTATTTTTTATCTTTGTTTTTATTTCTGTTAAAAATTGCCATGGATAAAAAATCATAAAATTTTCCTTTATAAAAAATCTCATCTTTCATCTCACCTTCGATGATAAATCCTAATGATTTATATAATTTTATTGCAGAAATATTATCTTTAATAACACCTAAATTAATTTTATGGAGTTTTTGTTTTATGAATCCATAGTCAATTATCCATTTCATGGCAATTTTTCCTATTCCTTTACCGCGATAATCATCTTCACCAATAATAATAAACAAATCTGCATTTTTATTTGATTTGCTAATATTTGATAGTCCTATAAGTCCGATCGGTTTAGAATTGTCGCAGATAGTAAAAAATTTTTTGTTTTTTGTTTTTTTATAATTAGAAAACCACATCTTTTCTTTTTGTAGATTTGTTTTTTGTCCTAATTCGTCACCAATGAATTTATTGACGTTAGAATTACCTAACCATTTAACACGGTAAGGAATATCTTTTTCTAGATGTTGTCTTATTTTTATCATACAGAATTACTTTTAAAAGTTTTAGAAATTTTATTTTTCACGATGTCAGTGTGTAAGCGAAGTGAAAAGTAAATTTGGGAGAGCGAGGCAAATTATTTACATATTGTTAGCTGATGTGCATTTTTATTTTTTTTATAAAATTTGGCATTAGCATTTCTAACTCCGAGATTCTCTCTTGCAAGATTTCGTCCTAAATTTTTATTCTGTTTTCATAATTAGTCATTGCTCCGTTACTAATTCTGTAACTTTCTCTGCTTTGTATAGTTTCATTTATTTCCCTTGTAAGTTTTGATATTTTTCTCACCTCTTCAAGTAAATTTGTCTGATTCTTAAACAGACTAGGGCAATTCATAATTAGGAAAGAGGAGAAGTCATCGTTCAATTTAATTAAAGGTTTTACAATTGTTTTTCTCTGTTCGAGAAATATTAGTTCTTGTGATATGGAGTATTTGTTGTCTTTAATTTCTAAAATATTTGTTTCTAATTCGTGTGCGATCGTAGTTAAACTGTTTTTTTCTTGTTTGTAAGATTTATATTTATCCCAGGCAATTGTTAAAATAACTCCAATTAATGCAACGATGACACCAGTGAAAAAAGAAAGATAATCAAAACTTACGGTGTTTTGTGTAGGGATGTTCCTTGAATTCCATTCTGATATTGTTAAATTTTGCATATTTTATTTCATTTTTCCAACTGCACATGAAGCGTATGATTTTGCTTTTTTCAAAACACTTTCGGCTTCGGGTGTTCCTTCTTTTGGATATCCCAATTTACTCAAAATCTTTTCTGCTTTTATTTCGTCGCCCTCAAAAGATATAATTCCCTCGGGTGCTTTTACAGATATGTTTGTGAAACCCTCTTTTTCCAGCGCGGATGATACGGTTTTTTCACAACCACCACACTTCATATTCAAAACTTTTATTGTTTGCATAATATTTTATTAATTATTTTTATAAGTATTGTCGTTTTTCATTTTTATAGAATCAATTATTATTGTTTTTTCTTCGTAATGAAAAATTATTCTAAATTTTCCTTTTCTTAATCTGTAAAAATCGCTACCTTGAAGTTTTTTTATATCTAAATTTTTTGCACCACTTAGCAGTTCGTTGATTGTTTCTGAGAGAGCTTTTTTATTTTTTGCACCTATTTTATTAAAAAGTTTTGATATTTTGTCCATAGATACAACAGATTTATTTATTGAGTATTTTTAATAAATCTTGTGCCTTTAATCCTTTTCCTTTATTGTCTCTTATTGCATCAAAAACAGTATATTCGGATACCTCGTCTGAAATAGAAAAAGGTCGGATTTCTATAACATCGTTTTTTGAACTAAGTATAATTTGATCCGGTTTAAACTTGTTTCTCCAAGAAATAGGCAGGGTTATTTGTCCGCGACTTGTTATTTTTTGGATTTTTTTTGATTGTGCTTGATTCATATATTCTTATTGTATTATTTTCTTATTTATTGTCAAGCTTTCTTAATTAATAATATTTTTAATTTCTTTAATATTATTTATTAGATAATCTGCCCCCGCTTTAGAGAGAGTTTTTTCGTGTTGAATTCCCCAAGTGATTGCAATCGTTTTTATATTTGCTATTTCTCCGGAAACTATATCCCCTGTTGTGTCTCCAATAAAATAGGTATTGTTTCTATCCAAATCGTATTTTTCTATTAGATAATTGATAGAATCTTCTTTTTTGTGATCTACTCCGCCGATTATTTCTGTCATGAAATGAGAAATGCCCGACCTCTCTGTTTCTATGGTCAGTTTTGATTTTGGGTCAAGGCTGACAACAAACATTTCAAATCCTGATTCTTTCAGGTGAGTGATTGTTTCTTTTACTCCGTCGAATAGATTTGGTTCCCCTGCTTCTTTTGTGTGTTTTTCATACAAAACCTCCATTTCACTTTTTGAAATATCGGGAATATATTTGTTCCAAAAGTTCATATAAGGAGTGGTAAAGTTCATTCGTACTTCTTCGTCAGAAATTATTTCTTTTCCAAATTCTTGAAAAATAGAATCACATACTTTTTTAAAGCAATGAAAGTTGTCACTAAGTGTTCCTGTCCAATCAAAAATAAATGCTTTTTTCATCCTGTTAGAAATAGGAAACCATTTTTAATAAAAACGATTTTCTCATCTTTCAAATTATTATTTAATAATAAATCCATTATGACACATATTTACTAGGTTTCCGTCTTTTATTTTACTTCCATCTAAATAATCACTATATTTAATATGTTACGTCTCTGATAAAAATAATTCAACATCTCTAGCGGGACAAGTCCTTAAAAAATAACTGCTACTATAATTTTAATATTTTGGACAACGTATCCGAATATGAGAAGTTTTTATTTTGCTACCTTTTAAATTTTAAGAAAAGAGAAATAAAAATTTGGGCGGAAGAAATTTGCTCTCATTATTATAATTCATTAAGGCAAATTTCTGGAACCTCATATTCGGTGTTGTACGATGTTATTTTGATTTTTGTTTTTCAACGCTCTAAAAAAGTTAAAAATTTTTCAGGAAAAGTGTAATGTCATCGGGGTTATATTCAAACTTCACAGCTTTTTGGTAAAACGGGACTAGTTTCTTTTCTGTACTACAATGAATGATCTTGACATTACGCTTAATGAGTTGGTCGCACAGAGCTTTAACTATCTTGGAGCCAATGCCTTTTCCTCTGTAATTAGGATTGACAATAATATCGGTGATAAAAGCATAAACCTTATCATCGAGCGAACGGCCGATGCCAATCAAACGTTTATTGCTATAAGCTCCAATAATCACCGAACTATGGTTAATGATATTATGGCATTGGCTCAAGGTTTTTCCAGGCGAAGATTCATTAAAAAAAATTTTTAACTTTTTTGCCGGATATTTCCTCGAAAGTTTTTTATAGGTAATGTTTGTCATGAGTAAAAAATCAAAATAATTTCGTACAATGCGTCGCGGTATATCCGAAGTTTACGACAAAAACCTTGTTTTTGAAAGTAAATTTTGGATATACCGCAGTTGTCCGATGTGCCGAAGCGAAGCGAAGGCAGAGCGGACAACTGCGGGAACCGCGACGCATTGTTCAAAATGCTGTAGCGAAGCGGAGGCATTTTGGACAACTAGTTGTTATGCGAATTTTTGGGTTGTTAATAACTTAAATTTGTGTGTTATGTGAATCTTATTTTTTAATAATTCTTCTTTTTCTTTCGTTGGGTCTTCTTTGCTCAATCGGGTATTTTTTAATTTAGTCTTTTTTCAGTTATTGAGTAAATATTTTCTCTGTGCCTTATTCCAATAATTAAACAAATTTTTTTCTTTTCGTTTAATTTAAAAATTATCCTGTATTTACCAACTCTTAATTTTCTATAACCGTCCAGTGGTCTTCTTAGAGGAAGCGAATATAAATCTGGGTGAGAAGTTATTTTTACATTGATAGCTTTTTTAATTCTCTCCTTATCTTTTTTGCCTATCAATTTTAAATCTTCAGAAATTACAACAGGCTCAAAAAATATCTCATATTTTAATTCCAGCATACATCTTCTGCCTTTACAAACTTACCAGTTGAATTTTTTTCTCTTTCTTTAATAAGTTTTTCAATTTGATAATCTTCGTGTAATTCTATTGCCATTTCTAAAAGCTCCCGAGCTTTTGTTGCTGTCGGTTTTTTTTCTCTTTTGGAAATGGTATCCAAAAATTTTATATCATCGTTGGATAGGGTAATATTTAGTCTTTTTTTTGCTGAACTAATCATGTTGGTAGTGTATCATTTTTGCGTCACTCTTGCAAGTTGTTATTTTTTAATAACCCTTCTTTTTCTTCCGTTGGGTCTTCTCTGCATTATGATATATTTTTTGAATTCTTTATCCAAATCCATAAAGTCGTCAGCTTTTTCCATCAGTTTTGAAGAAGAAGATCGTCCGAATGAAACCACTTCTACCTGACAACCTTCGTTTGTTTGAAGATATTCAACGAGTGGAATAAAATCTCCGTCTCCTGAAACCAAAATAATACTGTCCAATTTTGGTGCCATTTTGACAGCATCAATTGCCAAGCCCACATCCCAGTCGGCTTTTTTTGCTCCGCCTAAAAAGATTTGTAAGTCTTTTGTTTTTGTTTCAATCCCCAATTTTCCTAATGCTTCAAAGAAACTGGATTCTTCACCAGATTCTGTTGTGATAACATAGGCGATTGCTCGGATCAGTGCTCTGTCACCAACAGCGTCTTTCATTATTTGTTGAAAGTTTACTTTTCCGTGGTATAGGTTTTTTGCACTGTGATAAAGGTTTTGTGCATCAATAAAAACGCCAACGCGTTGTTCTTTGTGTTTGATTATACTCATGTTGTAGCTTATAGCTAATAGCTTATAGCCAATAGCTTTTTAAATATTAAAATAGGTTGATAATTTAGTATGAAAATTGATACTTTTAGTATCTGTTACAAGTGTATCTTAAATAATTGAAAATTAAAACATTAAAAATCAATTTATAATTTATCATTTATAATTTATAATTAAACAAATAAAAAATTCCCCGTACGGGGAATTTTTTATTTGTTTTTAAGTCCTAGTTTCTTGTTTACCTCTTTGTATCTCTTCTCGTCTTTTTTCTTTAAATATTTAAGGTGTTTTCTTCTGTCATCTACCATTTGTAGTAAACCTCTTCTTGAATGGTTGTCTTTGTTGTTTTTCTTTAAATGTTCTGCTAATTCGTCGATTTTTTTAGTCAAAATTGAAATCTGAGCTTCTGGAGAGCCTGTATCTGTGTCGTGAATTTGTGTTTTTTTGATGGCATTTGCCTTCTTTGTCTTTGTTAACATGTCTAGGATACTAGCACACCACTGCATAAAAATCAAGTTTTAAGCGGTTTAAATTAGAAACAGCGGATTTTTCGTCCCAAGGGGCGAAAATCCGCTGTTTTACTGGTCGAGCTGTTATTTGCTTTCCGCTGACGGGGGCGGAGCGTTGGTGACGGTTGGGCTTTCCTGTTCTTGCCGGCGCTGTTCGGCAATCTGGTTGCTTTTTTCAGCACGTTCGCGCTGGTGCTGTAGAGTGTTTTCTGGAACTACAACGCTCATGAGTCCTGGGGATGATTGGATAGCTGTAGCAGCCAGAAGGCCTATGCACCCGTTCAGCGAACTAACGGCAACTGCCCCCACCACGAGATACACGAAAGTGACGAGAATTTTTCTCATAAGGATACCTCTCTAGTTTCTACTTTTTTGTATACCAATTATTTATATAATAGCAAGAGCAAAAAGCTCGAATTTCCTAATTTATATGATTACATAAATACATATTAAGTCAAGCACTAGAAAATAAAAGCTTTAATTTTTAATTTTTGAGATTTCAGTTTTGAATTCAAAATATTTTTGCGAAAATATTTTGATGTGTCGCACAATTTTCGTGATATAATTTGATTATGTCAGATTTAAAGAATCTAAAAAAGGAATTTTTGGAATATTTGGAAATAGAAAAAGGCCGAAGTCTTAAAACGGTTGAAAATTATGATAGATATTTAAAAAGATTTTTTGATTTTGCAAATATTAATGATACTGGGAAAATAACAGATAGCACGGTGCGAGAATTTCGTCTTTGGTTAAATAGACAACCGGGAGTGGAAAACAGCGGCAATTTAAAAAAGAAAACTCAAAATTATCACCTGATTGCTTTGCGCGTTTTTCTAAAATATTTGGCAAAAAGAGAAATTAAGTCTCTTGCTCCAGAGAGAATAGAATTGGCAAAAGTATCCGACAGGTCGTTGGATCTTATTTCCAGTGATGAATTGTTGCGTTTGATGAATGCACCCGACGGGGATGACTTGAAAAGTTTGCGTGACAAAGCGATTTTGGAATTATTTTTTTCAACAGGACTGCGTGTTTCTGAACTGTGTTCACTGAACAGTGATATTGATTTGAAAAAAGACGAAATGCCCATTCGTGGTAAAGGAGAAAAGGTGCGAGTGGTATTTTTGTCGGAAGATTCAAAAATAGCGGTGAAGAAATATTTGGATAATAGAAAAGATATGGAAGACGCTTTGTTTGTGAGTTTTAGTAGAAATGGAGAAACAAAAAGACTAACACCGCGTTCAATAGAGAGAATTGTAAAATATTATGCAATCAAAGCAGGCATTTCAAAAAAGGTTACTCCCCATGTTATCAGGCACAGCTTTGCAACTGATTTGTTACAAAACGGTGCGGACTTGCGTGCTGTTCAAATGATGTTGGGGCATTCCAATATTGCAACCACACAGGTATATACTCATATCACTGACAAACAACTTCGCGAAGTTCACAAAAATTTTCATGGTAAAAAAAGAAGGTAGACATACAAATATACGAATGATACGAATAATACGAATGCAATACAAATACAAAATTTAATCATAAAAAACCCATACCGTCATTTTGCAAAATACCGGTATAGGTTTTGTTTATGTTTGGTTTATGTGTTTGTGCTTGCTTATTATTTTCCAGTGTATTATAAATAACGACAGGCGTTCTATATCAATTCAATTTATGGAAAGGAGAAACTCGGATGGCGATTCTTTTGTATTCTCTTTGTGTTTTTCTGGCGTGGTTTTTGGCGAAAAAGATAATTGAAAAATATTTTGATAACGATTTTCTATGGTTTACTTTTTCGAAAGAATCTTTTGCTCGGTTGAGAGTTGGAAAATTAAATTATTTTCAGGTTCTTTCTCTGGTGATTATTATTACCGTACTTTCACCTTTTTATTATGAATACCCCAATTGGGGACTTTCGCATGTTGTCAGTCAAAAGAAGGATGGGATCATTGTAAAACATCCGTTGGGAAAATTTTGTTGGAGTCAGGAAAATTGCTTTAATATTCCAAATGGGAAGCTGATCACTTATTCTTCAGTGAGCCCTGTGACTTTAAATCCAAAAATAAGACCACTGAAATATTCGGTCAATATAACCATCTCGGACGAAAAAAAATTCGTAACAGAATTTCCAGAGGTAAAAGAAGGGAGGTTTGATCGTTATCTTAACGAGGGGAATCTTCCTGGGGCGTCTGTCGTTACTGTGGTTGACGCTGTTAAGTATCAACTTATTGAATTTAATGAAGCCAATTCAAAAGAAATTAGCAGATTTTTTAATTATCTTGATAAAGATCAGCAGGCCGATTTCAAAAAGTTTGTGGAGGATTGGATCAATCCTCGTTTGGCAAAATCTGGCCTTTCCATTAAGTGCAATAATTTTATGGTCGTTGAACTTTAACAATCGTTTCAATTTCTATACCGCTCGGTTTCCCGAGCGGTATTTTTTTTGCCTTTAAAATTTAAATATTATTTTATAATTTAATTGCAAATTATATTTGCGCATTAAGAAACCTATCGGTTTCTTAATGCGCAAAATTATTTTAGTAGAACAAATAGGGTTTTAACCCAACACTAACTATTTTTTAAAATAGTTAGTGTTGGGTTGACAAAAGGCTCTAATTCCTGTATTATTTTTGTAGGAAATAATCGCTTTTTAATATAAATATTTTATGGAGGTGTATATGAAAAGGACAATCGGTCTTTTTCTGGTGTCGTTGGTTGTTTTGTTTTCACTCGGCGGTTGCGGGGTGAAGGCAACCAATTCTTACGGAGTTGTTCATGTGGACAAATCTGTCCCTGTCGAGGCAAACAAATGGCTCAGCGGAAAGAGACTGTCGTTCAGTATGGACGAAAACACCGAGTATGACTTTCAGCGCGATCCTGCTTACAACGCCTTGCTCACAACTGAGTTTCTGCGCTGGGGAGTAGTTCCATCTCAGCGAGACAAAGCCGAGTATTGGGCGCTTGTTTCAGCAAGTGATTATGAAGACCGTAAGGTTGTCACGATCACTGTTGTGAACCTGACGTCTGGTGACACTGTTGCCACCTCCATCGGCGAAAGTATGTATATGCCGGACCACTACCGGCATAACTATTATAATGAGCGCGAGAGATTTCGCGCTTATCGCCGAGCCATCGTAGCGGCGGTCGCCGGATTATTTGGTCCGCGATGATCGTTTCACAAAGGGCCTGTCTTGTTTCACAACAGGATGGGCCTTTTCTAATATCAAAACTTTGGTTTATACTTTAATTATGAAAATCATTTCGTGGAATGTAAATGGAATAAGGGCTTGGTATAAGAAAGGCAATTTGGATTGGGTGAAACGTGAAACCCCTGATATTTTTTGTATTCAAGAAACAAAATCACACCCAGAACAATTACCAGAAGATTTGTTGAATGTACAAGGATATTATGCATATTTTTCATCTTCACAAGTTAAAAAAGGTTATAGTGGTGTCGCGATTTACACAAAAACAAAACCTGACAATGTGGAATATGGAATGGGAGTAGAGGAATTTGACCAAGAAGGACGTTTCCTAGCTGTGTATTTTGGCAAAAACGTTTTGATTAACTGTTATTTTCCAAACGGAGGAATGGGTCCGCACAGATTAAAATATAAAATGGAGTTCTATGAAACCTTTTTGAATCATATAAATAAATTGAGAAAAAATGGTTACAGTATTATTTTCTGCGGTGATGTAAATACTGCCCACAAAGAAATAGATTTGGCACGACCAAAAGAAAATGAAAAAAACACAGGTTTTTTGCCCAAGGAAAGAGCTTGGATTGATAAAGTGATTGAAAATAAATATGTTGATATTTTTCGTCACCTAAATCCAAACAAAATAAATGTTTATTCTTATTGGGATATGAAGACCAGAGCGAGAGATAGAAATGTTGGTTGGAGGATTGATTATTTTTTTGTATCTGATGATTTGGTTTCACAGGTAAAAAATGTGGAGATATTGGATGAGGTACAGGGCTCGGATCACGCACCAATATTTTTAGATATAAACATTTAATAAAAATTATAAATTTTAAATTATAAATTATAAATGAGAATAACTAAAAAGTGTCTTTTATGTATAAAAGACACTTTTTAGTTATCCACAGAATGTCTTTTATTTTGTCCTTTATATAGTACAATATTAGTTAGGTTAATGTTTTATTAGAAATGTCTTTTACGGGAGACCTTTATAAAAAACAATTTGTTCTTTGTGTTCTTTGAAATTTTGTTGTCTCACTAGAGACATTTTTTATAAACCACCTTTATCGTAATAATTTTTTATTTTCGTGATCACTCTCCATTTCGATCACTCTTTAACATAAAGTTTTCTATTTGTTTTCTGCCATTTACAAATATTTAACCGTTGTTATATACACAAATCACGATTAGGTGGTTTTTTAATTTTAAATTAAATCCTAAAATTGGCGCACTTTTTCGTCAACTTCGCAGAAATTATTTTCACCGTATTTGAAATACGCCTCAAATAATTTCTGCTCGTTTCCTCAAATTGCATCCAATTTGTATGATTTAATAGTTTATCTAATTTTAGAAATTTAATAATTTCTGCTCGTTTCCTCAAATCCTACC
>JAQTWD010000040.1 GCA_028689435.1 Minisyncoccota bacterium
TCGCATGGTAATTTTCCAAAATCTTTGAACTGGCAGTTGTGATCTCTCCTTTTACCAAAATATTATTTTTGATTGCCATTGGGATACCTGTTAGCAATACAGCAGTGCCGTCTTTAAATCTCTTGTCTGCTTCGTCTGCTTGTTTCAAAGCATTTTCTTCAAAGATATGTAGATAGGCGTTTATATTTGGATTTTTTTCTTTGATTACATCGAGATAGCTTTTGGTCAATTCACGCGCGGTAAAATCGCCATTCTTCATAGCCTCATGTGCTTTTTTTATAGTTAAGTTTTTTAAGTCAATATTTAACATTAATTGAAAATTGAAAATTTATAAATGAAAATTCAAAAAGATTCTACAGAATCTTTTTGACTTCCACATAACCCTCTCTCGTCTTCGGCGCCTCTCTCAAAATATCTTCTGTGTAAATTCCACTCTCATGTGGCTCTCCATCTTCTCTCATAATGTTTCGCACCTCTCCTGCTTCTCTTTCTGTAATATTAACATCGGCTTTTTGAATTTGATCAATAAAAACCAAGATTGAATCCATCTCTTTTACCATTTTTTGCTTTTCTTCTTCCGACAATTCAATCCTCGCAAGCAACGCCAATTTTTCTATGTCTTTAATGTCCATAATCGTTTTAGTATAAAGGATTAAGGGATAAGTATAAAGTGTTGACAAGTATTAATAAAAAGTATTTAATTCTTTCAGAAACTAGGAACTAACAAATTCAAGCAAACTATACAAACAAGTGAGGAAACTATTATGTACCTGAAAGTGCTATATTTATCTGAATCATTTAAAGAATTAGAAATTGACCAACTTATCCTAAGATTAAAATCGGGAGTAAAATATAGATTTGCTTATCATATAGAAGTAAATTTAGAAAAAGAAACAATTTGCTTGATATTAGCAGTAACTGAAAATTCAATGGATCACAACGGTCTATTTTGCAAAATACACGAATACAGCAAAAGAGGTCGCCTCAACTTTACTTCATTTCTTTTGGATATTCCTCCAAATATTCTCGGAGCAGGTTACTTGGAAATTCAAAACGATGATCTAATTATATTTGACAGCTCATCTAAATTTGGGAAATATAAAGAACAACTCCTATCGCCGGCAAAAGAACACTTTCTTTCAACATTTAAAGTCAACAATGTTATTTTTCAATAGAACTCTCCCCGCACTCGTGCGGGGTTTTTATTTTGTATCTAGGGTTGACAATAAAATATTAAAAGTATTTAATACCCAGAGAAACTAGTCTCTGGTTAAAAATAACAATCCTGATTATTGGAGGACATCCGATGAAAACAAGCAAATTTAGACAATTTTTTATTTACAGTGGAATTGCAATTGTTGGCATTTTGTTTATGCAAATTAGTATATATTTACCCAAAGAATATCCTATTCTTTTTGGAAAAACATACTGGCTGACTTTTTTGGGTGGATTTATTTTTGGGATATCATCTTGGCTATTGCTTCGTCTTTTTGAACCCAAAATACCATCTCTAAATAACACTAAAAAAAGTGTGGGTGGCTCTAAAAAAAATTGAACCAAAAGAGGGTAAAGTGAAATTACAAAAAGGAGATGTGATAACCTTTGAATCAGGTAAAATAGTAGTTAGAAGTCCTGGACGAGGGCAAACAGAATTCGATGATGTTTTCGGCATAGGAGTTAATTTGTTCAAACTTAAAACGATTGCAGAAATGTTTGTGTCGGTAGCTGGATTGAACGGCGTTAGTTATGTCGAAGAAGATAGGGCTTTTGTGACAATATGAAATATAAATATCATCCCCCGCACCCGTGCGGGGGTTTTATTTTAATCTTAAATAATTTCATTCATACATTCAATTGAATTTATGAATGTGTATAAAAAGTACGGTCGTACTTTTTATACACATTTTATCTTTTAATAACAAAAATTGTTTTAATAATAAAAAGCCGAGGGTGTCGGCTTTTTTCTATTTTATTTTATCTCACGATATCGCTCTGAAAAAGATCGAGCCTGTCGTTTATTTTTTTGATATCCGCACTACCGAGCTCGCCTATAAATTCATATCTTAGATCAAGATGACTATATTCTTGTTCAAAAGAGTCCACGACACTCAAATTGTTTTTCCGAAAATAAGCACAAGCGTAAACTCCATCACCATGTCTGAAAACGATATACCCATCAAAGACAAAAAATTTTCCCTTTCTCATTTTTAAAAATTCGTCAGAATTATGATCAAAGATTTTAATTATATTCACTATTCCTCCTTGATATTGATATTCCTAAAAAATCAAATTTCTAAATATGAGTATAGATTAATTGAAAAACAATGTAAACCATTTTGAATTATAAATTATGGATTGCTTCACTTCGTTCGCAAAAACAAATTTCTTTCAGAAATTTGTCACCCTCGTCGTCTTCGCGAGCGTAGCGACGCGATCCACGTTGTTTTCTGGATTGTTTCGAAAATTATTTTCCGAGGTCTCACCTCTGTCCGCTTCGCTCCCCGAGGAAAGACCTCTGTCATAATTTTCTCGCAAAGACGACAAACAAGACAAAATTTAAAAGTATAATACTTATACAATATACTGTATTCAATATTTTGTATCTAGGGTTGACAAAACATTATATATATAGTAAATTCCTAGTGGAACCATCGAAAGAGTTTGGAAACACACGGCAAAAAAACAAATACATGGAGAGTGAGCGTGGAAAAAGAAGATTTGCAGAAGATTGTATGGGACGCTGTTGCAAAGGCAGGTGGTGAAAGAGGCCGTGTCATCATCAAAGTCACAACAAAAGACGGAGAATCATTCTACGGAACCTTCATGATGTTCTCTGGGTTAGGCCCGCCAGGTGTTCGTGACACGCTTCACATACACCTCTGGGAAAATTGTAATTCCCATGAGAAAGGTTTTGTAATCGAAGAAGAAATCGACAATGTGACAATAATGTCAAATTCAGAAATCGTCAGAGTACTTAATCTTTCGTCTGGTTCGATAGGAAAAGCCGAAAAAATGGGAGACAAACACGCAATCAAAAAAGGGACGTTGGATAAAGAATGGTGGAAAAAACAATGTGAACTCAACCCAATTTCTTAAACACTTCCTCGAATATCAAAACCCCGCACCTGCGGGGTTTTTAGTTTTTGTGTTTTTGTATATCGTGTTTTGTTTGGTCATCTTTGTGTTCCTGTGTTTTGTGTTTTATTTTATCAATCTCAAAAACTCTTCCTCGCTCAAAATCTTCACCCCCAACTCCACCGCTTTGTCATATTTAGATCCGGGGTTTTCTCCTGCCACCACATAATCAACCGCTTTGGACACGCTACTAGAAATATCTCCGCCCAATGCACGAATCTTTGTCTTTGCTTCGTCCCTCCCCATATTTTCCATCGTCCCTGTCAAAACAAATTTCTTTCCCACCAATTTCCTTTTGGACTGGGTCGGACCCAGTCCGGTTTTGATTTTTACTTGTTGAAGAAGTTTTTCCAACAAATGTAAATTCTTTTTATCACGAAACCAATCGTAAATAGACCTTGCAACCACGTCCCCTATTCCATATACACTCTCCAATTCTTCCAAACTAGCATTTTGTATTTTTTGCAAAGATCCAAAATGTTTTGCCAAATCAATTGTTGTTTCTTCGCCCACCTGATCAATAGAAAGCCCCATCAAAAATCTAGGCAGTTCAACCTCTCTCGCCTTTTCAATAGCTGACAACAAATTGTTTACAGATTTTTCCGCAAATCTTGGCAACGCCAACAGATCTCCTTTTTTCAAAGAAAAAATATCGTCGTATGAAGAAATCAGATTTTCTTCCAACAAAACATCTATAATACTTGGCCCCAAACCATCTATATCGTATGCTTTTTTAGAAACAAAGTGATGAAACTTTCTCTTTTGTTGCTCATATGAATTTTTGTTTACACATCGATACGCTACTTGTCCGGGAATTTTTTCAATTTTTCCATCTCCTCCACATGCCTCTACAAATTTTGGATATTCAAATTTTTTCTCTTTACCCGTCCTCATCTCTTTCAAAACAGAAACGACCTGAGGAATAACATCTCCCGCTTTTTGCAAAATAACAGTGTCACCTATTCTTACATCCAATCTTTTTATTTCATCCTCATTGTGCAAAGTCGCACGCGACACAACAGACCCCGCCACAGAAACAGGTTTTAAATGAGCAACAGGTGTCAAAACACCAGTTCTCCCCACTTGTAAAACAATGTCCTCTACAACAGTAGTCACCTGTTCGGCAGGAAATTTAAAAGCAATTCCAAAACGCGGTGCTTTACCCGTATACCCCAAAGAATCTTGATGTTTTTTTTCATCTACTTTTATCACCACCCCGTCTATCCAATAGTCTTGTTTTTCTTTTTTCATTTGCCACTCTTTCCAAAAAGAAATTACCTCGTTTATATTTTTACAGTGTTTAAAATTCTTGTTTACTTTGAACCCCAAATCTCCCAACAATTTTAGTTCATCAAACTGCCTATTTGGAACTCCTACTTCCAAACGAGCGATGTCATATATAAAACAATCCAATTTTCTCTCTGCGACAATTTTTGGGTCTAATTGACGAATAGTTCCAGCCGCCACATTTCTGGGGTTTGCAAATATTTTTTCTCCTCTTTTTTCTTGAGCCTTGTTCAATTTCTCAAAATTTTTCTTGCTCATCCAAATTTCTCCTTCTACAATAATATCTATGTCTTTTTTCAATCTTAACGGAACAGATTCTATCGTCCTAACATTAAGAGTTACATCTTCGCCCACCTTTCCGTCTCCTCTGGTTACCGCGGTTTTTAACAATCCTTTTTCGTATTCCAAAACAATTTTCAGTCCATCAATTTTTAATTCTGAAGTATAGGTTGGTTTTTTGTTTTCACCCAAAAATCTTTTTATTCGTGTATCAAAATCAACCACATCCTCTTCGGTAAAAGCGTCATTAAAAGACCATTGTTGAACTTTATGAGTAACTTTTTTAAATTCTTTCAATGGTTTTCCCTCTACCCTCTGCGTAGGAGAATCGGGAGTAATTAATTTGGGATGTTCTTGTTCCAATTTGTATAATTCATTTTTCAAAGAATCTAGCGCTTCGTCAGAAATCTCATGGCGATTTTCTACATGATAAAGATAGCGATAGTGATCTATCGCTTCTCTCAATTTTTTTATCCTTGTTTCCACATCCTTTGACACTTTCATACCAATTTTAATATGTTGCTCTCAAAGCTCTTTCTACTCTTTTTGGATTATTAACATTGCAAGTATTGTATCCGCGCGACTCAATATAGGTTCTATTTACTCCTCCTATTCTTTGTTTTATCACATAAACCAAAACACAATCATCACGACTAGGATCATCTGGGTACAAATCATCTATACTGAAAATTGTGTTCCCTGTAAAATCATTTGATGGACCTTGCCCAAGATCTCCTGCTAACCAATCCCAACTATCTCCCTCAACGATATTGGCTCCTGCACAATATAAATTAGAAGCAACGGTTGGTTCTACATTGTTACTAGTTGATGTAGCAAAAATATGATGTTTCAAATCCCAATAAAAAGCACAGTCTAACCCCGTATCAGATGCATAAAAAGCATACTGCGACTGTGTTCCTCCCGAAGCCAACTCCAATTCTTTAATAGAAATAAGCAAAATAGATGCACCAATCACTACGAAAATACCCGCAAGTAATACTGCGATCAAAATCACAAATCCTTTCTTTTTTTCTTTTGTTTCTTTCAAAAACATAATTTATCTTAGATTAAATAAACTTTCTCTTACAGAGAAAGTTCTCTGTCCTCTGTCCCAAATTATTTCTACTTCTACAGACACTTCATCTGAATTATTGGGAACATCTTCAATTCTAATATTTCTCACAAACCCAGAAGGGCTTCCACTTTCATAACTATAAAGGAAATTTTCTTGATTCACATCTGGATAATATTTGTTTAATTCTGGACATTCAATTCCACAAGAATTTATTGCAGAAGAAAAAACAGGCTCTTGTGCGTCAATATAACAAAGTCCGCTTTGACAATCCCCTAAATAAGACAGCCAGTTCGCTTCACTTAATAAATTGGTGTCTCTCACATTTCTAATATATTCCACAGCTTCCTGTGCCAAATAAAAAGCAACCAATTGATTCTTTGCCAAACGAGCCGACACCATTCCTTGTTTTGCCAAGACGAGAGGTGAGATAATTGCAATCAACAAAATGCTAATGGCGACTAGGGTTTCGATAAGAGTGAAACCGGTATTAGTTTTAAGTTTTAAGTTTTTAGTTTTTAGAAAAGACATTTTATTTTAAATTAATCCATTATTGTTCTCTGCGAAACGATTGTTTGCAAATCAAACCTCATTCTGTCTAAGTCTCTTTTTCCCGAATATCCACCTACATAAATCTCAAC